>PGYH01000192.1 GCA_002839575.1 Methanomicrobiales archaeon HGW-Methanomicrobiales-6 | reverse complement strand
GACTCAGGGTCGCGTTCCTGCTCGCGGGGATGCCGGCCTACGTCCACGGCAAGACCGCCCTCGAGGAGTACCTGGGCAATCGCCCGAGGAAGTGAATCATGGAATCTGAAGAAGTGCTCCAGATGCCGGTTATCGGCGAACCAGCGCCCGAATTCGACGCGGAGACCACCCACGGGCCGCTGAAACTCTCGGACCTCAAGGGGAAGTGGGTCATCCTCTTCTCCCACCCGGCCGACTTCACGCCGGTCTGCACCACGGAGTTCATGGCGTTCGCCGGGATCGCCGACGAACTCAAGGAACTGAACGTCCAGCTCATCGGCCTCTCTATCGATAGCGTCCACTCGCACCTTGCCTGGGTTCGAAACATCAAGGAGAAGATGGGCGTCGAGATCCCGTTTCCCATCATCGCTGACCTCGACATGAAGGTCGCCAAACGCTACGGGATGCTCCACCCCGGCCAGAGCAGCACCTCGACCATCAGGACGGTCTTCTTCATCGATGATAAGGGCATCATGCGTGCCATGCTCTACTACCCGATGTCCAACGGCCGCTCCATGCCCGAGATCCTCAGGCTGACGAAGGCCCTCCAGACCTCGGACGCGCACGGCATCGCGACGCCGGCGAACTGGGAGCCGGGGGAGAAGGTCATCGTCCCGGCGCCAAAGACCCCCGAAGAGATCGAGAAGCGGATGAAGGAAGGCTACGAGTGCAAAGACTGGTATCTCTGCTTCAAGGAACTCTGAAACTCCCTCTTTTTTCCCCGACGGCCAAACGATAGCTGTTGCCCCTCCAATGCGGTGAGACGCAAAAGAACCTAAACCACCGGGAGCCGACGCCGACGGACTGGCCCGGGATCGACTTCGGTGCATTAATGGTGCCGGAACCCCGACATTACCGGTATTCAGGATTTGCCGGGCGGCGGCCTGGCGTTCTTGAGGTGTCCTGGCGATGTTTGAAAAGATGCTGATTCCAGTCGCCTACGGAGAGAGGCCTGAAGAGTTGAGGAAGGTCGGAAAGATCCTCAAAAGCCTCGGGGCGAGCTCGGTCTGCCTCTACCACGTGAATGAACCCGGCTCGTTCTTCCGGGGAGCCGACCTCTCGTGGCTCACGCTTCTATCGGAAGCGCTCGAGGAGACAGGGCTCACCGTGGAGGTAAAGATGGGGGGTGGCCACATCGCCTCGGCAATCGCGGAGACAGCGCTCCTTGAAGGTGCCGACGGCATCTACATGAAAGCGAAGCGGCGGTGGCACATCGAGACGATGCTCCTCGGGAGTGTCTCGCGGGACCTCCTCCGGCTTGCCGACGTTCCCGTATTTGTCCACAAAGTCCGGCCCCGTCTGCCGGACGACGGGGCGGAACCCGACCGCAGCGACCTGAACGTCCTCTACGCGACCGACCTCGACGAGACATCGAACCGCCTGCTTCCCTACGTAATGGAGTTCGCGGGAGCCTGGTGCCACGTCCTCCACATCAGGGGGAGGATGGCCGACCCGCTTGCTGAACGGGTTCGGCGGGAGGCGGTCGACAGAGAACTCGGCACGGTGGCGGAAGAACTCCGCCCGTACTTCGAGCGGGTCACCTTTGAACAGAGGATCGGGGATCCCGCCGGGCAGGTGCTGTATGTCTCGGACCAGATCGAGGCCGACGTCGTCGTCCTCGGGAGGAAGAGCGCGGCGTTTCTCTCCGCCCCGATGGGGTACACGGCGGAGCGGATCGTGACCGGGTCGAGGGCTTCGATATTCCTCGTGCCGCAACCGGGGAGACGCAATGCTTCGTGAGTACCTCAGGAGGGAGGGGGTCTTCCTCCTCTCCACCGGGATCATCCTCTTCTTCATCGGGTTCGGGGTCGCGAGGCCCGACCTCCTCGACGCGGGCTCGTCCGCGGTCCACGCCGCGATCCTCGACAACTTCAGCTGGCTCTACCTCATATCGGTCTTCTTCTTCCTCGTCTTCGCGCTCGGACTCGCGCTCTCGCGCTACGGGACGATCAAACTCGGCTACGATGCCGAGCGGCCGCAGTACGGGTTCTTCGGCTGGATCGCGATGCTCTTTGCCGCCGGGATGGGGATCGGGCTTCTCTTCTGGGGAGTCTCCGAACCGCTCGTCCACTTCCTCCAGCCGCCCCCCTTCATCGACGCCGCATCCCCCGACGCCGCCGCGTTCGCCATGCGCTACGCGTTCTTCCACTGGGGGATTCACCCGTGGGCGATCTACACCATCGTCAGCCTTTCTATTGCGTATTTCTCGTTCCGGCGCGGGATGCCCGCCCTGATCAGCTCCTGCTTCTACCCGGTTCTCGGCGAGCGGATCTACGGCGCCGCCGGGAAGACGGTGGACGTGCTCGCGGTCTTCGCGACGGTCTTCGGGACCGCGACGTCGCTCGGGTTCGGCGCCCTCCAGATCCACAGCGGGCTCACCCATCTCTACGGGCTCTCGTCCGCGATCTCCGTCACCATCGGGATCATCCTCATCGCGACGGCGCTCTTCATGGCGTCCGCGATCATCGGGGTGGAGAAAGGCGTCCAGGTCCTCTCGAAATTCAACATCGTCCTGGCGACGGTGCTTCTCTTCCTCGTCCTCGCCCTCGGATCGCCGCCTTACGTCCTCAACGTCTTCGCCTCCACCCTCGGCGGCTACATCAACAACATCATCGACCTGAGCCTCCAGTCCTACCCGTTCGCGGGGTTCGAGTGGAGCAGGGACTGGACGGTCTTTTACTGGGCATGGTGGATCTCGTGGTCGCCGTTCGTGGGGCTCTTCATCGCCCGGATATCACGGGGCCGGACGATCCGGGAGTTCGTCCTGACCGTCCTCACGGTTCCTACCCTCTTCACCTTCGTCTGGTTCACGATCTTCGGGGGATCGGCGCTGCACCTCGAACTCGAAGAGGGAGCGGGCATCGCCGCCGTCGCGGGAGAGGACGTCTCGCTCGCCCTCTTCGCGTTCCTCGAGCACTACCCGTTCGCAGGAATCCTCTCGCTCGCCGCGATACTTCTCCTGATCGTCTTCTTCATCA
>PGYH01000191.1 GCA_002839575.1 Methanomicrobiales archaeon HGW-Methanomicrobiales-6 | reverse complement strand
CGGTGAAGCAGGCGCTCGCCGACGCCAAACTGGGCCCTGACGGCATCGACCACGTCCTCCTCGTCGGCGGGTCGACCCGGGTGCCGCTCGTGCAGGAGACCGTGAAGAAGGTCCTCAAGAAGGAGCCCGACAAAGGCATCAACCCCGACGAGTGCGTCGCCCTCGGCGCCGCCATCCAGGCCGGCGTGCTGACGGGCGAGACGAAAGACGTCCTGCTCCTCGACGTGACCCCGCTCTCGCTCGGCATCGAGACGCTCGGCGGCATCGCGACGAAGCTCATCGAGCGAAACACTACCATCCCGACACGGAAGAGCCAGATCTTCTCGACCGCCGCCGACGGCCAGACCTCGGTCGAGATCCACGTGATGCAGGGCGAGCGGGCACTCGCGAAGGACAACTTCACGCTGGGCCGGTTCCAGCTCACCGGCATCCCGCCCGCGCCCCGGGGCATCCCGCAGATCGAGGTCACCTTCGATATCGATGCAAACGGTATCGTCCACGTCTCGGCCAAGGACCTCGGCACGGGGAACGAGCAGTCGATCACCATCAAGCCGCAGGACTCCCGGCCATCGGAAGCCGAGATCCAGCGGATGATGGACGACGCAAAGAAGTTCGAGGCGGATGACCAGAAGAAGCGCGAGGAGATCGATCTGCGCAACACCGCCGACACCGCGATCTTCACCGCCGAGCGGGCGATGAAGGACGCAGGAGAATCGATCGAGGCCGCAGATAAGGAGAAGATCGAGAGCGCGATCGCCGACCTCAAGAAGGCGCTCGAGGGCGACGACCTCGATGCCATCAAGCAGAAGATGGATGCCCTGACCGAAGCGGTATATGCAGTCACGACAAAGATGTACCAGCAGGCTCAAGCGGCCGCCGCCCAGCAGCAGCAGGCGGAGGGTGCCGCAAAGAAGGATGATACTGTCGTCGATGCCGATTACGAAGTCAAAGAGTGAGGTAAATGGGTCCGGACAGCTACTATGATATCCTCGGTGTTCCACGAAGCGCCGAAGATAAGGAGATCAAGAAAGCCTACCGGAACCTGGCCCGAAAATACCACCCCGACGTCTGCAAAGAACCGGGGGCCGAGGAGCGGTTCAAGAAGATCAACGAGGCCTACAGCGTCCTCTCCGATGCCCAGAAGCGCGCCCAGTACGACAACATGGGGCACGAAGCCTACAGCAGCGCGTCCCGTGGCTCGTACGCCGGCGGCGGAGGCTACTCCGGCGGGTTCAACGCCGACTTCTCGGGATTCGGGGATATCTTCGAGACCTTCTTCGGCGGTGGGGGCAGGCAGCGGGCCGGCCCCCGTCCCGGCGCCGACCTCCTGATGAAGATGCGCATCACGCTCGAGGAGGCGGCGTTCGGGACCGAGAAGGAGGTCGGCGTCGACCACGTCGAGCCCTGTCCCGAGTGCGACGGATCGGGGAGCGAGACGAAGAAGACCACCACCTGCCCGACCTGCGGCGGCAGCGGCCAGATGCGGCAGATGAGCCAGTCCATCTTCGGGAACTTCGTCCGGATGAGCACCTGCACCACCTGCGGCGGGCGGGGGAAGGTCCCCGAGACCCGGTGCAAGGCCTGCGGCGGAACAGGGCACCGGCGTGCCCGGCAGACCGTGAAGGTCCGGGTTCCGCCGGGCGTGGATACGGGCATGCGCCTCCGGATGGAGGGCTACGGCGACGCCGGGGATTACGGTGCGCCGAGCGGGGACCTCTATATCGAGATCAGCGTCGCGCCGCACAGGACGTTCACCCGGCGGGGCGACGACCTGGAGACGACCGTCGATATCTCCCCGGCCCAGGCGGTGCTGGGCTCCGAGGTTGAGGTGCAGACGATCGACGGGCGCACGGTCGTCCTGGATATCCCGGCCGGCGTGCAGCACAACACCGGGCTGAAGATACGGGGCGAGGGCGTGCGGTGGCAGACGAAGCCCGGCGATATGCTGGTGCGGGTGCATATCGTCGTGCCCGAGCGCCTGACGGACGAGGAGCGCGAACTCTATCTGCGCCTGCTCGAGATCGGGGGGCACAAGCCCTCCGCGAAGAAGGGCAAGGGCTTCTTTCAGGACGTCGTCGATAAGGTGAAAGAGTCGGTGAAGTGAGGGGGGTTCCCCTCGCTTCGGCGGTTCGATTTTTTTTACGGTTCTGGTGTGAGCCCGGGCCGTCCGGCACTCCGGACGGCTGCTCAACCGGGTATCAGACCTTTTTCTTCAGTTCAACAAACTGCCGGACGAGCCTGGCGTTTTCCTCCCGGATTCTGCTGTTTCCGTCGGAAAGTTTCTGCCTGACCTCTTCTGCGATACGCCCGTGCTGTTCCCTATAGATGGTATACAGCGTCTCGATGATCGGGGCATAGTCCCCGTCATCCGCTTTTGCGAGCGCGTTCAGGTAGGCCGACCGGTGTTCCAATCCCAGGTAGAGCGTCGGATAACCGGATCGCTCCAGGATCAGATTCATCAACGCCCGTCCAACCCGTCCGTTTCCATCGACGAACGGATGGATCATCTCAAATTTTGTGTGGAGTACTACGGCGAGTTCGAATGGATTCAGGTGCCGTTTATTCTGCCGGTACCACCCGATGAGAGCACGCATCTCCTCAGGGACGAGGATCGCGGGAGGGGGTTCATAGTCCACCTGCTCGATGCCCACCTGGATGTTCCGATAGTCTCCCGGGTTCCGGAGGACCTCATTCACCAGTATTTCGTGGATCTTCCTGATGAGCTTCTCCGTTATATCCCCGGAATACTCTTCGAGGTATCTTCGGAGGTTGATGAAATTGAGGATCTCATACACCTCATCCATCTTCTTTCCGGCCGGAGAGATGTTATGCTCCAGGAGTTCCTGCGCTTCCCGGAGACTGATGGTATTTCCCTCGATCTCCGTCGTGCCCTGGACATATCTGAGATACATTGCGTCCATGTACCGCTCGCTCTCATCAGGGTAGAGTTCCTTGAAAAGTCCGTAGAAGTAACGAAGAGTTTCGAGATCGACGGCCCGGGTTCTGTCGAGGGCCGTGAAGGAGTAATGCTCCAGCCGGTAATCGAGGTATGTTGTTAACC
>PGYH01000009.1 GCA_002839575.1 Methanomicrobiales archaeon HGW-Methanomicrobiales-6 | reverse complement strand
CGCCGGTCGGCGACAGTTTCGTCTCCGAAGAACTCCTCTCCTGGGGAGACTTCGGTGGGGAGGCATCAGGGAGCTGGATCTTTCCCGAGCACTCCTACTGCCCGGACGGGATCTACGCCGCGGCCCTGCTCTGCGAGATCGCCTCGGAGTGGTCGATTGCAGAAGAACTCGACCGGATGCCCCGGTATACCCTCCTCCGGGAGTCGTATCGCATCGGCTCGCCGCGGGAGGTCATGGCGGCGATGGGGGCAGACGAGCCGACCCACGGGGTCCGGTTCGAGGATGAAGACGGCTGGTACCTGATCCGGGCAAGCGGCACCGAACCAAAGGTCCGGATCACGGCCGAAGGAAGAACGCCCGCAAAGGCAAAAGAGATGCTCGGCCTGGGGCACGTCGCCCTTGAACAAGCGAAACGTATTCTGGAGTGAATGTATGCAGTGTGTCGTACTGGCAGCAGGAGAGGGGAAACGAATGCGGCCCCTGACCGCCCGCCGTCCGAAAGTGATGCTTCCGATCGCGAACCGCCCGATGATGGAACACCTGGTTCTCGCGGCCCGCGATGCGGGAATCAACGACTTCATCTTTGTCGTCGGCTACTTCGAACGCGAGATCCGGAACCACTTCGGTGACGGGAGCAGCCTTGGAGTGAATGTCACCTACGTGACCCAGCGCCACCAGCTCGGCACGGCAGACGCCCTGCGGGCGACGGCAGGAATGGTCAACGGCCGGTTCCTCCTCCTAAACGGGGATATGGTCCTTAAAAGAGATGACATCCAGGAGTTTTGCCGGATGGACGCCCCCTGCATGGGCATACACGAGACGGACCACCCACAGGACTATGGTGTGGTGACCGTGGAGGGGAACCGCATCACCGGCCTTGAGGAGAAGTCTGAAGATCCAAAAAGCAACCTGATCAATGCAGGCGCCTACCTCTTCGAGCCCGACATCTTTGATCTCCTCTCGGGGCTCAAGATATCGGGGCGGGGCGAGTTCGAACTGACCGATGCCCTCGACTCCTACATCGGGGAGGGAACGCTCAGGGCACACCCGCTGGAATACTGGCTCGACGTCGGACAGCCGTGGGATCTTCTCGACGCAAACGAGGCGCTCATCTCTTCGCTCTCCCACGAACGGCACGGCGCTATCGAGGACGGATGCACCGTCCCGGAGACGGTCAGCATCGGGAAAGGGACCGTGATCCGATCCGGGACCTACATCGAAGGTTCTTGCATCATCGGCGAGAACTGCACCATCGGCCCCCACGCCTACATTCGGGGCTCCACCGCCATCGGGGACAACTGCCACATCGGGCACGCGACCGAGATCAAGAACTCCATCGTTATGTCGGGGACGAAGATCCCGCACTTCAACTATGTGGGTGATAGCATCATCGGGAGCGGGTGCAACTTCGGGGCAGGCACCAAGGTTGCAAACCTCAGGCACGACAACGGAGCGGTGAAGGTCTGCGGAAAGACCACGGGACGGAGGAAGTTCGGCGCCATCATCGGCGACGACGTCCTCTTCGGGATCAACTGTTCGGTGAATGTTGGAAGCATCGTCGGTAGCAACGCGAGGATTGCTCCCCACTCCCTCGTGGAAGGGTGCATCGACGACGGTTCTATCATCAGGTGATATGATGCAGGCAGTCATTTTAGCAGCTGGAGAGG
The DNA here is from genome assembly GCA_002839575.1 of Methanomicrobiales archaeon HGW-Methanomicrobiales-6. GTDB lineage: Archaea > Halobacteriota > Methanomicrobia > Methanomicrobiales > Methanoculleaceae > Methanoculleus > Methanoculleus nereidis. The sequence continues at coordinate 25,807 of PGYH01000009.1, read as the reverse complement.
GGAGCCGTCTGCGGCCGCTCACCCGGAGCAAGCCCAAAGCCATGATCCCGGTCGCAAACCAGCCGATCATCGAGTACGTCATCGATGCCCTGCTGGAGAACGGGATCCGCGACATTGTGGTGGTAGTCGGATACCGCAAGGAAGACGTCATTCGATACCTCAACAAACTCGATGCCCCGATCCAGGTCGCCGTGCAGGAACGGCAGCTCGGGACCGCGGATGCTCTCCGGGCGGCCGAATCAGAGATCACGGAAGATTTCCTCGTTCTTCCCGGTGACAACTACGTCAACGCGGAATCGATCGCCCGGATCAAGAAGGAGCAGAACGCCATGCTCGTGGCCGAGCATCCGAACCCCTCGAACTTCGGAGTCGTCGTGATCCGGAACGGCCTCATCCGCGAGATCCTCGAAAAACCCGAAGACGCCCCGACGTTCACGGTATCGACCGGGATATACTCATTCAAACCCGACGTCTTCTCCTACCTCCAGACGAACGAGATCCCCGATGCTCTCGCCGCCATGATCGCGTCGGGCCGCCGGATACGGGCCATCCCGGCAGATGATTGGCAGGATGCTGTTTACTCCTGGGACCTCCTGAAACTGAACAGCCGGATGCTCCGGGGGATCACACCCGGGATCGGAGGCACGGTCGACGCATCCGTCATCCGCCGGGGTACCGTACGCATCGGCACGGGGACGACCGTCGGCCCGAATACCGTGATCTACGGCCCCGTCACCATCGGGAGCAACTGCAACATCGGCCCGGGTTGCATGATCATGCCCAATACGAGCATCGGTGACCGCGTGGTGTTCGAGCCGTTCACCTATGTTGCCGACTCGCTTATCATGAACGACGTCACGATCGGATCCCACTCGAGGATCGTCTCGGCGGTCTTCGGCCAGGGCTGCATCCTTGCCGACCATACCACCACCTACCCCTCCGCGAGTTTCATCGAGGTCGGTGGCCGCATCCACAAGGAGGAATTCGGTGCAGTCCTCGGTGACGGGGTCCGTGCGGCACCATTCACAACATTTAAAAATTGTATAGCAGGTAACAGTGTTACTATTGAGGAGGGGAAGACAGTGGTCGGCCTCATCGAAGACGGCACCCGGGTGATGTAGATGTGCGGAATCGTCGGCTATATCGGGAGGCGTGACGCAACGCCGGTCCTCATCCAGGGCTTGAAACGGCTCGAATACCGTGGCTACGACTCATTCGGCATCGCAACGGTTGGAAGTGCGATCGAGATCTATAAGAAGGCAGGCCGTATCTCGGACGGTGAGGCTGGCGCGACTGATTTGTGCGGGTGTACCGGGATCGGGCATACCCGGTGGGCTACGCATGGCGAACCCAATGACATCAACGCCCACCCGCATATCGACTGCAACGGCAAAATTGCCGTGGTGCATAACGGGGTCATCGAGAACTACAGCGAATTGAAACGGCAGCTCGAGGGGCGCGGCCATACGTTCCGGTCGGAGACCGACACCGAGGTGATCGCCCACCTCATCGAGGAGCATTATAGCGGGGATCTCCTCGCAGCGGTCAACGCCACCCTTCCTCTGCTCGAAGGCTCATACGCCGTCCTCGCGATCGCGGAGGATACCCATCGGATCGTCGCCGCCCGCGACGCGAGCCCGCTCGTCCTCGGCGTCGGGGATGCAGAAGTCTTTGCCGCCTCGGATATGACGCCGCTTCTCGAGTACACCGAACGTGTGATCTTCCTCGAAGACGGTGACGTCGCCGACCTGACGCCCGATCGCCTCACTATTTACCACGGCGGCCAGACAGTGGAGCGCCCGATCGAGCTGATCGCCTGGTGCGTCGAGGATACCCGGAAAGGCGGGTTTGCCCACTACATGCTCAAGGAGATCTACGAACAGCCCCAATCATTCTACGAGACCATCAGAGCAGGTATCAACGATGGCGTGCAGCAGATGGTCAGGGAGGCAGACGAGATCACTCTGGTCGCATGCGGGACATCCTACCACACCGCCCTGGCCTTCAAATACCTGGCCGAATCGCTCTGCAGTATTCCTGTACGGGTCGAGGTCGGGTCGGAGTTCAAGTACTTCACCCCACCCCTCCACGGCCTCGTGATCGCGGTCTCGCAGTCGGGGGAGACGGCGGATACGATAGCCGCGTTAAAGAAAGCAAAGGCCCACAACTGTCCCACGCTCGCCATAACCAACATGCAGGGAAGCACGGTCACCCGGATTGCTGATGAGACCCTGCTCATGCGGGCCGGCCCCGAGATCGGCGTCGCCGCAACCAAATCCTACACGGCACAGCTTGCGGCGCTAATGCAGATTGTCAACCTGCGGTGCGAGGGGGCGTTCGATGACGTCCTGTCGCACGCGCACCTGGCCATCGGGGACGTCCTCCTTCAAGATGTCAGGGAGGCGGTCACCCTCTGTTCAAAGGCCGAGCATGTCTTCTTCGTAGGAAGGGGGCCGTTTTACCCGGTCTCGATGGAAGGCGCCCTCAAGATGAAGGAGATCAGTTACGTCCACGCCGAGGGGTATGCGGCGGGAGAACTCAAGCATGGCCCGTTTGCCCTGCTCACGGAGGAGACCCCGGTCGTCGCTGTCTGCACCCCGGGACCAACCTACGGCGTGATGGCCTCGAACATCAAGGAGATGAAGGCAAGGAAAGCGCCGGTTATCGCTCTCGGGGTTGCCGGTGATACGGAACTTGCCGAGATCGTGGACATCTTCATTCCTATTCCGAACACACACCTTCTGGTACAGGTGCTGACCGCATCGGTCGCCCTCCAGCTGCTCGCCTACCATACCGCTTGTGCGTTGCAGCGGGACGTCGACAAACCGCGAAATCTGGCAAAGAGCGTGACCGTTGAATGATTGAGTATGGACAGAACGCCCTCGGCGAAGGGGCAACGATATTCGAGCCGGTGACCATCGGGTTTCCCTCCCGCGACCGGATAGGAGAGGAAGACTACCCGGGCGCCACCATCGGGAGGAACGCAGTCCTCAGGTCGGGCACCATCATCTACTGCGACGTGAAGATTGGCGATGGGTTCCAGTCCGGCCATAACGTGCTGGTACGCGAAAAGACGACCATCGGTAACGGGGTGGCAATAGGAACGGCGGCGGTGATCGAGGGCGATTGCACGATCGGCGACGACGTCCGGCTCCAGAGCCTGGTCTACATCCCCACCGGGGCCCGGATCGGTGACCGGGTCTTCATCGGTCCGAACGCCGTGCTGACAAACGACCGCTACCCCCCCGCCCCTCACGAATCCCTCCGGGGCCCGGTGATCGGAGACGACGCCGTTATCGGTGCGAACGCAACCATCCTCCCCGGCGTCACCGTCGGGGAGGGGGCGTTCGTCGCCGCCGGTGCGGTAGTGACAAAGGACGTCCCGCCCGGAATGCTCGCGGTGGGAGCGCCGGCACGGTTCCGCCCGCTCCCCCCTGAAGCGAGGCGGTGCCGGTGAAGATTCCCGTCGCCCGGCCGCTCGTCGGGGAGGAGGAGGTCGAGGCCGTCGCCGATGTGTTGCGGTCGGGGATGCTCGCCCAGGGGTCGGTCGTCACGGAGTTCGAGTCCCTTTTTGCCGAATACTGCGGCGCCGCCCACGCAATCGGCGTCAATTCCGGAACAGCGGCGCTCCACGCGGCCCTCCTTGCCGCCGGCGTCGGGCCGGGGGACTCAGTGGTCGTCCCGGCGTTCACGTTCTTTGCGACGGCGTCGAGCGTCTCGATGTGTGGGGCGACACCGCTCTTTGCGGACGTCGATCCACGGACGTTCAACATCGACCCTGGCTCGGCCGGGGCCCTCATCCAGCCCGACACCCGGGCGGTCGTCGGGGTCCACCTCTTCGGGCAACCGTTCGACGTCGCTGCCGTCCGCGCACTCTGCGACGACCACAACCTCGTCCTCATCGAGGACGCGGCCCAGGCGCACGGTGCGGAGTACCACGGGAAACGGGCGGGCAGCCTCGCCGATCTCGCCTGTTTTTCGTTTTACCCGACAAAGAACATGACCACCGGCGAAGGGGGCATGGTCACGACCGACGACGACCACCTTGCCGAACGGGTCCGGCTCCTCATCAATCACGGGCAGAGCCAGAAGTACCTCCATTCGGCCATCGGCTACAACTACCGGATGACGAACATCGCCGCCGCCATCGGCCTTGTGCAGCTCGGGCGGGTCGAGGGGTTCAACGAGCGCCGGATCGAGAACGCTCACTACCTCGACCGCTGTCTCGAGGGTACGGGACTCGTCACACCCTACACGGCACCGGACGTCCGGCACGTCTACCACCAGTACGTCGTGAAGCTCCCTGCCGGCTACCCGCTCACGCGTGACGTGTTCATGAGCGCTCTCGGCGGTAAGGGGATCGGAACCGCCGTCCACTACCCCATCCCCGTCAACCGGCAGCCCGTCTACGAAAACGAGCACGCTTCCTGCCCGGTATCGGACGGTCTTGCGGCATCGGTCGTGAGCCTGCCGGTCCATCCGGCGGTGACCGACGAAGAACTGGCGTACATCTGCGACGTGGTCCGGGGGCTGCTATAACCAGGCATCGTACCCGGCCTCAAGCCATCCGGACCCCGATCTTATCCCCATCCTTGCGACCCGGCGGTATCGCCTGCGACGCGCCTTGTGATACGAATGATCTTTTTTGCGAGGGGATAGAGAAGAGTACTGTACAACCGAAAAAGCAGAACACCATGAGGACAAATTACTTCTCGTATTCCCAAACGATAAATACTAATCCCATAGATTAATTTCATGCTTCTCTGGATCGGCCTGGGGCTCCTCGCGGCTGCGGTCGTACCCTATATCATATTCTTCATCGGGATCAACATCGGCAAAAAAACCGGCGAACCGCCGGCACTCGAAGAGTATCCGCCCATCAGCATCATCATATCGGCCTATAACGAAGAGGCAGTCATTCAGAAGCGGGTCGAGAACATCCTTGCATCTTCATACCCGGCAGACCGATATGAGGTCATCTTTGTGGACGACTGCTCCTCCGACAACACCCGGGTGCTTGCCGGGGAGGCCTTCAGGAAGGCCGGTATCACTCACCGGATCATTGCCAATACCGAGCGACTGGGCACAAACCGTTCGTATAACAAAGCGATGAAGACGGCACGCTTTCCGATCGTCGTCACTACGGACGCGGACGTCTTCTTCGAGCGGAAAGCGCTCGAGTGCCTTATTGCCCGGCTCGTCAGCGATGAACGTATCGCTGCGGTCTGTGGAGATCTCCACCCCCTCCCCGGAGACGGCTCTCATCCCGCACAGATGGAGAGCGCTTATCGGAACTACTACGGACGGATGTGCAGCTGGGAGAGTGCTGTCGACTCTACCTACACATTCAATGGTGCGCTTGTCGCATTCAAGCGCGATCTGGTGACCCGGATCGATGATAAGCGCGGAGCAGACGACGCAAACACGGCATTCGAGGTGATCCGGCGCGGGTTCCGGGCGGCTTACGAGCCCAGGGCTCTGGTGTATGAAGATATACCCCGGGATTTCCATACGCAGTACCGGCAGAAGATCCGTCGGGCAACACGTCTGATCGAGGCGACAACCGCAAATCTTGATCTCCTGGGGCATGCACGTCCATTTTCGCGGCTCTTCTATCCCCTGCGGATCTACATGTACCTCGCAACGCCGGCCCTCTTCTTCATCGGAAGTGCTCTCTTCATCGTAGGGCTCGCCCTGGCAATCCCGATCTTCGCTATCGGGGTGCTCGCCCTACTCGTCCTGATCGGTTACTTCTGGAGGAGCAGCACCATCGTCTCCTTCGCCACAAACCAGGCCTACCTGGCAAAAGGACTGCTCAACCTGGGAAAAGACATGCGGGTCTGGGAGAGTACGTCAAACAAGGTGGGGACCGGGTAGCCAGTCCGGTCTCCCCTCTGCTGAGGGGCCTGAAATCATCAATTTTTACCCGGAGCACGATCCAGCGCAATAAACCGGATCCTGCAAGAGAAATATATCATCCTGCAGATAGACTCTCTTATCCATGTGTGGTATTGCCGGGCAACTGCACCTTGCGGGAGGAGCAGCCGATCCAGAGTTGGTCCGGCGGATGTCTGATCTCATCAGACACCGCGGGCCCGACGGGGACGGGATCTACGTAGACGGGATGGTAGCACTTGCTCACCGCCGCCTGGCAATCATCGATCTCTCCGAAGAGGGGCACCAGCCGATGCAGAACGAGGACGGGGCGCTCTGGCTGGTCTTCAACGGGGAGATCTACAACTACAGGGAACTTATGGAGGAACTCATCTCGTGTGGGCACCAATTCCGGTCAAAGACCGACACCGAGGTGATCCTCCATGCCTACGAGGAGTGGGGGGTCGACTGTCTACGCCGGTTCAACGGGATGTGGGCGTTCGCCCTCTGGGACGAGCGGCGGGGCGAGCTCTTCTGCGCCCGCGATCGTCTGGGAATAAAACCGTTCTACTATGCCATGGCCGGCGACTCGTTCCTCTTTGCCTCAGAGATCAAGGCATTACGAGATCATCCGGGGATAGGCAGGCGTCCCAACGAAGAGATGGTGTCTGCATTCCTCACGTGGGGCCTCGCAGACCACACCAACCAGACGATGTTTGAGGGAGTGCTCCAGCTGCTCCCGGCACACTACATGATCGTCGGGGAGAGCGGGATCGTGGAGCATACGGCATTCTGGGAGGTTGCATTCAATCCCGCCCTTGAATCAGAGCCCGATTCCGACGAACGCCTTTCCGGGGAGTTCTTAAGCCTCCTTGAAGACGCGGTTGATCTCCACCTGCGCAGTGATGTGCCGGTTGGAACCTGCCTCTCCGGCGGACTGGACTCATCCTCCCTGACGGTGCTCATCAACCGGGCGCTCCACCGGAGTTCTCCAGGAAAGGAGCCCCCGCGCCAGAATACGTTTTCTGCCTGCTTCGAGGACAAACGGTGTGACGAGAGCACCTACATCGATATCGCCGTAGAGAGTACAGGCGTCAGGTCACACCGGGTCTACCCGACCACCGATTCGATCTGGGCGGATATCGAGCACCTGCTCTACATCAACGACGAGCCGTTTGCCGCCCTGACACTGTACTCCCAATACTGCGTCATGCGGCTTGCCCGGGACGAGGTAAAGGTGGTGCTGGACGGGCAGGGAGCTGACGAGCTCCTTGCAGGCTACATCGCCTACCAGTACTGCCATATCAGGGAGCTGGTCCGGGGGTTCCATATCCTGCGGGCTGCACGCGAGACTCTCGGGACACTCAGACACCACAGTGATTTCCTCTCGTACACCCTGACGCAACTCTTTGCCCGCAAAAAGCACCGGAGCCTGATCCGGATGGAAGGGTCCCGCACTCCCCGCTATCGCGGCACCCTGAACGAGGTCCTGGAGACCGACCTGATGCGGGCGAACCTGCCCTATCTGCTCCACTGGGAAGACCGGACATCGATGGCCTTCTCGATCGAAGCACGGGTCCCGTTCCTCGACTACCGGGTCGTGGAATTTCTGGCGTCATTGCCCGCCGACCAGAAGATCAGGGGCGGCGTGACCAAGTTCATCCTCCGAAAGGCCATCCGGGGGCTGGTTCCCGAGGTGATCCGGTGCAGGATGGACAAGAAAGGGTTCGCCACTCCCGAGGAGGTCTGGATGCAGGGGGACATGAGCGAGAAGGTCCTTGAGATTCTGTCGTCCGAGGCGTTTAAGAGCCGCCCCTACTGGGATGCTGACGCAGTAGCAGAGAGTTATAAGGCCTTTCTCCAGGGGAAGGCGCCCTACTCGTCCGAGATCTGGCGTATAATCTGCTGTGAACTCTGGCTGCGCCGGTTCATCGATCCGGCAGCATAGCCCCGGCAAGGAGGAAGGGAGATCTCCTCTATCAGATCTGGCCCAGGCGGACGTACTGTCTCAGCCCATAACTCGCAAAACTGTAGGTATATTGTATCGCGCGGACGATGCCGGACGGCCCCTTTCGGTAGAGTCCCATCCCGATGAGCATGTTCCTGAAATAGTGAAAGACCAGTTTCACGTTCCTCACGAGCAGCGCCCGCGAGGATATTTTCAGGCCCTGGAGATCTTCTGATGCATTCCGTCCGATCGCCTCAAAGCGCTCCTTCTTCTCTTGCGGATAGTCCTCGAAGTAGCCGCGATGGTGATAGATCGCTTTCGGGACAAACTTGATTCTGCCGGTGACGACCGCTTTCTCATGGATTGCACCGTAATACCGAAGCCTGTCCCTCTTCGCAAGCCTGACATGGATCTCCGGGTGCCCACACGGTGTTTCAAGGACTGTGCCGTCCGGGAGGACGTCGTGCCTGAGGAACGAGTAGGCGTCGTACTTCGGGGAGGAGGCAAGACCCCGGAGGTTCTCGATGAGCCCCGGCTCGAGCGTCTCGTCGGGATCGAGGATGAAGACCCACTCGTTCTGCGCCCTCTCGATACCGCAATTCCGCTCGATGGCAAAACTGCCGGAGAACTTCTTCTGGATTATCACGGCGCCGTACTTCTCGGCAACGCCGGCCGTATTGTCCTCGCTCTGTCCGTCGACAATGACGATCTCATCGACGTATGCCGAGATCATCTCCAGCGACCGGGCCAGAGCATCTTCTTCGTTTTTTGTGATCAAGCAGGCTGAGATCCTCACTCTGTCACTGCCCCCTACCATGTCTATTATGACCCCGGAGTCCTTGATCCCAACCGTTTCTCGGTAAGGTTAGAGATTGACATCCATACATCTTTCCTCGTTTCCCAACCAACAGTCGATCAATGGAAGTTTTACCCCCCAGATTCCTTAATATTATGCCTTGAAAACTGGGCCAGAGAATAGTAGTATTTTAGATTCTCTATATCTTCTCAGAACGTGGTCTTCTTGTCTGAGCAATTTGTTCTCATCGTCAAATATCTTCTGCAGGTCGCCTACTCCTTGTTAATGATTGTCGGGACATATCCAACCGACCTGAGAAGCGAGATATCGCCGGTAAATGCTCTACAGCCCGAATTTATTGCTTCAACTCATGTTGGCGTGTTCTATCAGTCTCATCGTTCGGGCTCTTTTGGGTGCCGGCTTAGGGGCGCTGTGTGACTTATGGGAATCGAAAGGAACCACCTGACGACCTTTTTGTCGTTCCGCTATCCTTTCCAGTCTTTTGCTTGCTCGCAATACCAGCCCCGGCTTGTTCGAGCGCCTTCTCCAGGTTCCCCATAGCAAAGAGCCAACAGGGGAAGCCATATTCACATTTATTGTGTCTATTAGCAACAGTGGTAGACTTCAATCCACCAAGACCCTCATTTGTCAGGAAATTTAAGAGTGTGCTCATTTTTGCGGGGGGGAATTTCCGGAAAATCAGACAAGAAATTATCTCCAATTTCACGGAAGACCAGAAATCTGTGTTTTACCTAGTGCTCATTGTCTCCTAATTCTCTAATATCATCGGGTAGAGCCGCTTGAGTTTCCTCCTCGCATCGGTTGTGGTGAACTGCCAATCCACGCCTTTCTGGGCCTGATTTCGGCTTCGGTTCCAGGCTGCCGTCTCTGCCCGGAGTGCTTCGATGGTCGGGATTCTCCGGTTCAGGCATTGGCAGGTCAGGGCACTGAGTTCAATCTCGGCGATATTGAGCCAGCTGCCGTGTTTCGGAGTATAATGGATCTCCAGCCGGCTCAGGAGGTTCCTCGCCTGTTCGGGAGGGAACGTCTCGTAGAGCGCTCCGGGGACATGCGTATTGAGGTTGTCACAGACCAGGATCACCTTCTCTGCATCGGGATAGTCCTGTTCGAGAAGATGTTGCACCTGATGCGCCCAATCCTTCTTGGTTCGCGTTTCAGCTATTGTTATCCGGCGCCACTGTCCCAGCGGCTCGGTGAAGATGAACCCACAGGCGACCCCGTTTCTCCGGTACTCATAGTCCTGCCGTTCCGGACGACCGGGTTGCGCCGGGATCGGTTCCCGCACCTCGGCATGCAGCTGGATCGGCTGTTCGTCCATGCAGATGACCGGGTGTGCCGGATCATACGGTCGCTGGTAGACCTCCAGCACGTCTTCCATCGCGGCGACGAAGTTCCCGTTTTCGGCGGGGGGAATAACCCATTGCTTTTTGGTATGTGGCTGGAGCGCGTTTTTTTAGCGTCCGCTCGACGGTCTTGATCGAGATGGTGTCGACAACCTGCAGTTCTACGAGGCGATCGGCAAGCAACTGTAACGTCCAGCGGGACCGGCCTTCCGGCGGTTTGCTGCAGGCGATCTGGATGAGCCGGGCTTCGCCGGCGCCGTCCAGTTTCCGCGGACTCGGGGGTTCACTGCGGAGCTTCCGGTGCAGCGCCGCATCGAGGCCCTGGGTGACAAACGCTCTGCGGACGTTGAACACGGAGAGGGGGTGACACCGGACAATCTCGGCAACCTCGGGATCCGGTTTGTCGGCATGGAGCAGAATGTAGGCATGCCGGATCGTGGAGGCGGAAGATTTGCCACGGCGGATGAGGCCTTCGAGGAACGAACGCTGGTCGTCGGTAAGGGTAACGGTGTACTTGCTCTTCCCCATGAGAGTTGTATTCAACATGGAACAATATAATTGTTGTTATAAAAATGTGGGACAAAAGACACTAGGGCTGTATAACTCCACGCAACAACCGAACAGAATTGGAGACAGCGCCCAGTTTGTCACGCTCTAAAATGTGACATATCAGCATTTGCTATCCATGGTATTTTCATCAGTTGAGCCAGTGACCAAAATGGTCACATGGGATTTTAAGATGACCTCATACATAACTTTCATTACATTATCTAGAAGACGACAGATGCTCAGAATCCGAACAAGATCGACCTATCCTTTTCGTCCTGCCACCGCTCACAGGGAAATAGAATGCACGAGCGATACGCTGGAAAGTCGCATCTACGGTTTCTAGAAAGGGGACGATAACACTCTCTCTCCAGTATTTGATCAATAGGAGGAGGGCAACCGGCAGAAGGTATTTGATGATGGAGATAGATTGATCAATAGAAGGCCGGGCTCAAAAAATACAAAGGATCTGAAGTATTATCGAGATTAGCGAGTTCAGGAAGATGTGTCATCAACTTCATTGAATAGATATCCGAAAGGGCGGCAACCATTTCGATGATGTCAGGATCACTGTCATGGGCTTGGCCCGCAAGAAGGATGTCACAGACCACTAAGGTCGGCCACGAGCAAGATCATTGGAGATTAGTCAATCCGAAGACCAATGTGTGGACATATGATCCTTTCGTTTCCTCGTTTGCGACGAAGGCAAGGATGCATACCTCAGTCGCGAGCGTTGAGAAGGCGCTTTCCAGTGCCGAAAGTGCGGTCTTCCTCATGGGCCACGACACGTTCCACGGCACAAATCCAGAGATACTGAAAGAACTTATGCCTTCGTCAGTGGTCGGAGCTGAAGAGAATTTGTTTGCAGTCGAAAAGGGGATTATATACCTAGGGCTAGAATAGGAGCGGTTCTTACATGAAAAATATAGGGGTAATTTTTGATAAGGATGATAGAGGCGGAGGCATATACAACCAACTGGTACCAGATGCGATTAAAGATAGTTTCAACGTTGAAGTGTACAGTTTAGTGCAACCTCAGAACCGAAAACTAACTGGTTATGCTAAATTATATTATAAACAATCAAAAATCCATGGGCAGAAGGATGTCTGGATCAGAACATCGAATTGTATGGCGACTCTCCCTCTTGACGGAACTCGTGGTAAAAACATAATACTAATTCACCATATCGATAATTCAGTAAAACCCGCATCCACAAAAGTACTTAGCTACATCCTAGATCAGGTTATAATTCGCAATTTAAGCAAGGTTGACAAGATTGTCGTAGTCTCTCAATATTGGAAAGAGTACTTTGAAGCGTTGGGTCACAACTCAATTGAGATTATCTACAACCCATTTAATCTTGAAGAGTTTACATTCACCAATGATGACATAGAAAAATTCAAAGCAAAATATCACCTGCTTGAGAAACCCATTGTATACTTGGGGAATTGCCAGAAGGCAAAAGGAGTTGTTGAAGCCTACAATAACCTTAAGGGATTAGATGCCTATTTCGTTACTAGCGGAGCAAAAGACGTTAACCTCCCCGCTGTACATCTTAACGTAAGTTATAGGGAATACTTAACGCTATTACGGGCATCCTCGGTAGCAGTAACTATGTCAAAATTCAAAGAGGGATGGTGTCGAACTGCTCACGAGGCCATGCTCTGTAAAACTCCAGTCGTTGGCTCTGGTCTGGGCGGTATGGGAGAGTTATTAGAAGGAGGAAAGCAGATAATTTGCCCTGATTTCTCTAAGTTGAGAGACTGCGTGGAGTATGCTATGGCTGAGTCAAAGCTTGGAGAAGCGGGTTATACATTTGCCTCTCAGGATCATTTTACATTAGGATTTTTTAAAGATAAATGGGTAAATGTAGTAAACGACTTGTGAGATCTCCCTCTTCCAGCTGCAGAAACCTACAGGACTGATCCTGACGAACTCAGGAGGGGGCAAGAAGAGGCATGCAGTCTCCGTGCTCCCTGTGTGACGTTACGGGAGAATACGGGGCAGTCGGAAACGGTGGCTGCAGGGGCGAACATCTTGGTGGGAACCGATTCGCGAATGGTTGTGGAAAGCGAGCGGACAATGATGGAGAGAGGGGACGCGCTTAGCAGAACCCCTATAGTGGCGGCACGGTGGGAAAGAAGATTGTGGAGATTATCAGGAGATCAAACAGGAGATTGTACTATCCATACACGATGGGTTATTGAACGAGTGCTTAGATCCCTCTCAAGATACGAATCTAGCATTGAGCAATCATTATCTGAAGACCAGTATCGTGTGCCTTTAGAGAGGGAACTAGATAACGAGTCCATCATATCAGAGCGGCCATAACTCAATGAACTCTACCGTGACCGACCTGTTTTAACAAAACTCCCCAATATGACCGAGATCATCTTCAGTTCATATTCTTTATCAAATCTACTCCGCTTCCCCTTGAATATTGTATCGACAAGAGCTAAAATGGCCTCCAGAAGGAGTGCTGCTATAACAGCAGATCTCCCTATCGGATTCAGCGATGTGTAGTTGTCAATGTAGTAAAGTTCACTCTGGATCGCCCAATATCTTGCCCAACTTCTGAGGTTCAGATTCTCTATACATGATTCGCCCTTGTGAATGATCTCTGCATCAGGGCATAAGATCGACTTCCAGCCACGTCCGGCAAGTTTACACCCGACGATGTACTCCTCCCAATAGAGGAAGGTGTTTTCATCAAAAAGACCAATCTCTGCAATGGCCTGACTCCTGAAGAGAATGCATGAACCCCCCAGAACGCTGAACTCTGCTGGCCGGTCAAAAGAATAGTCATAGTTGAAGTGGCTCTTCCAGATCCTATTTTCTTTAAGCAGCCTCTGGCCGATGAACGTGTAGACAAATATAAAATCAAGGAATCCGGGTAAATTCCGTATGCAGTCCGTCTGCACCTCACCGTTCGTTGACTTGAGCACCGGGCTCATAGCCCCGATACTGCTGTCGCTCTCAGCAAATTCGAGGAGCTTATTGAGCATCTCTCTGTCTTCGATAATCACATCGTTATTCAAGATGAGGATGTAGTCGGATTTGAGGACATCGAGGGCAAATCGGATTCCGATATTGTTGCCCCGGGCGTATCCGTAATTCTCATGATTTTTTATCAATATCATGCGTCGGCAGGGGTCCTGGTGGTGGCATGACGGAAGACGGGGTTCGGACCGGCCTACCTCGTCTTCGAACATCTCAAACAGGTGGATTGCGATATTATCAGGAACTCCTGCCTTGCCCGTCCCCTCGCAATAACGTCGAATATTCTCTACCGAACTGTCGTTCGAGCGATTATCAACCAATATGATGTCATAGTTGGAATTAGATAGCCGGTGAATGGATTCGATGCATTGAATCGTATCCATCCATCCGTTCCAATTCAAAACTATGATTGCAACGCGGGGCATTATATTCATTTATATCAATTGTATCTGTCATTATAGATTTTGATGTTATGCTGGACTTTTCACGCGGTTTTAGTCGCGCATCATGGTGATGCTGTGCCATTTCCCCGTGCGGCCTTGATGATATACTGGACCGTCAGGAACGATGCTCCTGGCAGAAATTTGCCTAAAGAATTATTCAGGCGCCTGTCAAGGTTCCCAAGGCGCCCGCCCCCGAACATTGACCGTATCGAAATAACATTCAAACCTGCCTGGCTAAACAGACTGCGCATCTCCCTCCGTGTAAAAAAGCGGAGGTGCGAACGGTCCAGGATCCCGGAGTCTGCGTACTCAAACTTATCGTATAACACAAGGTCGAGCAGTACCCGGTAATTCTTAACGTTTGGTATGCTAGCGATTATGTATCCCGTGTTCTTGAGGTACGGGGAGTATCGCTCCAGCACGGCGGCAGGGTTCACAAGGTGCTCCAGAATATCAGCAAAGATGATGTAATCAAAGTACCCCTCTTTAAATGCCGGCTCGAGCTCTTCCACATCGCCAACCAGAGCGGCATCAAGCCGATTGCAATTACCCTGTAATATATCGTAGTTTAACTCTATCCCGACGATCTCCCGGGCTCTCTTGAGTTCCCGCAGTTTGATAAGGGTGTTACCGGTTCCGCAACCAACTTCCAGTATCCTGTGGTCTCCATCAGGGATTAAAGAGATGATATCCCACCGAACGCTGGAGAAATAACTATTGTCTTTATCGTGATATAATTCATTTTTCGGCATGATTTTCACCGAATGACACTGTCTTCAGAACCTATCCCGTGGAGAGGCGCGGATCAGCCAGTCCTATCTCCATCGATAGCCTTTGAGAGACGGACTGATGATTCAGGATCAGAGTTTGCAGCAGCACCCTGCCGGACACCGTGGCTCTGAACCATCACGCTCGCCCGCAGGAGACTCTCGAACGTCCCTGCATCGCTCCAGAACCCCGGAAGAACCGAGAACTCCATCGCACCCCGCCGGATGTAGGCGTTGTTCACATCCGTGATCTCGAATTCGCCCCGCCCGGACGGCCTGAGCGTCTTGATAACCTCAAAGACCCCGGCATCGTAAAGGTAGAGCCCGGTCACCGCGAGGTTCGACTTCGGGACCTTTGGCTTCTCCTCGATCCCGAGCACCCTGCTCCCCTTCACCTCGGCGACCCCGAACCGGTGGGCGTCGGTGACCTCTTTTAAGAAGATCTTTGCCCCGGACCCGAACGACTCAACGTCCTTTTTGATGTCGTCCTGGAAGATGTTGTCCCCGAGGATCACCGCGACGTTATCTGTCCCGGCCCATTCCTCCGCGAGCCCCAGCGCCTGGGCGATCCCGCCGGCGCCCTCCTGGATCTCGTAGGTGAGCCGGACCCCCAGATCTTTGCCGGAGCCCAGCAGTTCAAGGAAATGGCCCACGTGCCCCCGCCCGGAGACGATCATGATGTCCTTGATACCCGCGGCGACGAGTGTCTGGAGGGGGTAGTAGATCATCGGCTTGTCGTAGACCGGGAGCAGGTGCTTGTTCGTCACCTTCGTTAAGGGGTAGAGGCGGGACCCGGTCCCGCCCGCAAGAATGATGCCTTTCATGGATCTCCTCACCGAAGGGCGCAGGTAGTCTTCCAGTGCCTCCTTCCAGGGGCGCATGGGACTCGTCTTCGTGTTCAGGAGCACCGAGTACGCGGGGCGCTTCGCTTTCCGCGGGAACTCGGCGCTCGTGCAGGGGACGATATTCGGGGCGAAGGCCCGGGCAAACTCGTACCACGAGCAGACCCCGTCGTTCGTGACGTGGTAGATCCCGGGCGGGCAGTCAGCGATCTCGGCCGTCTTCCGGGCCAGGTCCATCGTGTAGGTGGGTTTGCCCACCTGGTCGGTCACCACCCGGACGGTCTCGTTCTCTTGCGAAAGGTGCCGGATCGTCTCGACAAAGTTCTTGCCGTGCCGGCCAAAGAGCCAGGAGGTCCGGATGATCCGGTAGTCGTCCATCTTCTCCGCGATCTTCCGCTCGCCACGGAGTTTCGATACGCCGTAGACGTTGATCGGGTTCGGCTCATCGGACTCGACGTACTCAGTCTTCGAGCCGTCGAAGACGTAGTCAGTGCTGTAGTGGACGAGCACTGTGCCCACCGCGCGACAGGCGGCGGCGATATAGCCGGGGGCGTCGCCGTTGACGGCGAACGCCGTCTCGGGGTCATCCTCGCACCCGTCGACGTTCGTGTACCCTGCCGCGTTGATGACGAGATCCGGCTTCACATCAAGGATGTACGCCTTTACCGCGGCCTCGTCGGTGATGTCGAGATCCTTATGTCCGCAGAGCCGGGCGCCGGGGAAGACCGCCGCGAGGTCGCGCCCTAGCATGCCGTTGGCACCGAGGATCAGGACGTTTGAGAAGGTCATATCGACCGCCCCTTCAGCGGCCGCCACCACCAGTCATTCTCTGCGTACCACGCGACCGTCGCCGCGAGGGCGTCATCGAAACTATACGCCGGCTTCCAGCCAAGATCACGAAGTTTCCCGAAGTCCAGTGAGTACCGGAAGTCGTGCCCCTTCCGGTCGGGCACGTACTCGATCATCGACTCGTCCTTCCCCAGGAGTTCGAGGATCTTTGCGGTGATCTCGAGGTTCGTCTTCTCCGCGCCGCCGCCGATGTTGTAGACCTCCCCCGGTTCCCCGTGGCTGAGAATGAAGTCGATGGCCCGGCAGTGGTCGAGGACGTAGAGCCAGTCGCGGATGTTCTGGCCGGTGCCGTAGACCGGGACCTTCTTCCCCTCGAGGAGGTTGGTCGCGAAGAGCGGGATCAGTTTCTCGGGGAACTGGTAGGGGCCGTAGTTGTTGGTGCAGCGGGTGACGATCACCGGGAGGCCGTGGGTGATGAAGAACGAGCGGGCCAGGAGGTCGGAGCCGGCCTTGCTCGACGAGTAGGGGCTGGAGGGGTTCAGGTTATCGGTCTCCGTGAACGAACCCTCGCGGGTGCTCCCGTAGACCTCGTCCGTCGAGACATGGATGAACCGCCCGACACCGTGCTTTTGCGCGTAATCGAGCAGGGTGAAGGTCCCGAGGACGTTCGTCCGCACAAAGGCTGAGCCGTTGGCGATCGAGCGGTCGACGTGGCTCTCCGCGGCGAAGTGGACGACGGTCTCGATCGGGTGGTGCGATAAGACGGCCGCGACCGTAGCAGGGTCGCAGATGTCGCCCCGGACAAAGGTGTAGTTCGGATTATCGGCAACATCCCGGAGGCTCTCCGGGTTGCCTGCGTACGTCAGTACGTCGAGGTTGACGATCGGGGTTTCGGGGTGCTCCGCGAGCATATGGCGGATGAAGTTGCTCCCGATGAACCCCGCGCCGCCGGTGACGAGCATGGTCATTTTGATTCTCCCCTCATCCGTGCCTCAGGCCGGGGGCAAGCCCCCAGTCGTAGGGGATCTCAGCGGTGTCCGGGGGGAGCCGGAACTCGTCGGGCTCCTTGTAGTTGTAGGGGAGGGTCGGGATGCTCACGAAGAACGCCGTCTCGGTGCCGATCCCTTTGAACCCGTGGTAGACACCGGGCGGGACGCTGATGAGGATCGGGTTCTTCTCGCCGACGAAGAACTCCATAAGGGCCTTGTAGGTGGGAGAGTCCTCACGGGCGTCGTAGAGCGCGACCTTCATCATCCCGTGGACGCAGGTGAAGTTATCGGTCTGCTTCTTGTGGTAGTGCCACGCCTTAACAACGCCAGGGTAGGCCGTCGTGCAGTAGACCTGGCCGAACTGCTCGAAGATCTCGTCATCGCAACGGAGGATCTCCATCAACCAACCCCGCTCATCGGGGATGACGTTGAGTTTCTTGATTTTGACACCATCGATGCTGTTCTTCATTATTGTCACCGTGAATTTTACGATAGCCAACCAGGACTCAGAAACTGAATGCATCAGTATCCCTGGAGGTCTGCAACAGCAGATTTATCATCTATTTTTGAGTACATTCCGAAAAATTTACCGCGATTTATTTATCCATATCTAAAGACTGCCATTTAGTTTCATTGAAACGTTAAACGCGAACAAGAATCAACCCTTAACATCCCGTTTATCACTTCAGAGATCTAACCCAGATTCTTGAGATAAAAATTTTTTATTTAAACTTGATAAGTACTGTTACAAATACAATTCCATTTCTTTTCGATATCGGACCAGTTGGCCTGATCCAATGGCCCCCAGAACCAGTCAAAAAACACTATTAATTACGCAGGAGACACAAAAAAATCCCATTAACGCCAGAAAACTCCCGATTTTCCGTGGCTCATGAAAATCACGAGACTTATGATATCACGGTTCTGCCGAGCGAAAAGAACCAGGCAGTTTTTGTAAACGTAGGAAACGGTCTACCTATGCCAGCAAGCGCAAGGCCGGCAGACCAGCGTTCTATCCCTATGAGGCAGGGAAAGGGCCTCAACCATTCAAGGCTCTGCCTTTATGCTGAATCTTGATCCGAATCACGCAGGCAGGGCTTCCTGTATTCCCCTCACCCCAATGGCTCTTCGTGAATCTCTCAAAGGCGTACATACCGACCCGTACAGAAAAACAGATGAGTGGGTAAAGCAGGTACGACGAATTACCGGAGACTAAAGCATAAATAATCCCACATGCGTTGAACGTTTTACCGGACCACCAGATTCAGCATATCCTCTACTGAGCGAGGGTCGTCCAACCAGAGGTCTATTTATCGGGAGCTACGAATACCCAGGCCAGTCTCCAGGGCTGGTAATCAGCGAAGTTGAGGATCATCTTTAAATACTTCCAACCGATCGCAAGGTTGCAAGACCAATGAGAATCCTGCTCCTCTCCACCCAGGACTACATCCACCACCCGATCCCCTCGAGGCACCACAACATCTTCGAGGAGCTCGCGACACGGCACGAGGTCCACGTGCCTCATTTCCACGTCAGCCGGGGCAAGGAGCGCGAGACCCTCCTTCATGTCCACGAGGCGACGCGGTTTCCCGTCGAGAGCCCGTTCCTCCACTACACCCTGAACGCACCCTGCCACTACCGGGTCATCAGCAAGATCATCCGCGACCACGATATCGACGTCGTCGTCGGCGCCCACGTCCTCGCAGGGACGGCGATGGTCCGGGCGGCGAAGAAGTCCGGCATCCCGGTGGTCTTCGATCTCAAAGACTGGTTCCCCGACTCCGCCGCCGCCTACTACAAAAATCCCGCGATGAAATGGCTGCTCCGGGAAGGCGTCCTCACCGTAACCCGCTACAACCTGGACCACAGCGACGTCGTCACGACGGTCTCGCCCGGACTCGTCACGAAGCTCAAAGGATACGGCTACGATGCCGAGCTGATCACGAACGGCGTCAACACCGATCTCTTCCGGCCGATGGACGGCGGCGTGATGCGTTCAGCCCTCGGGATCGCCCCCGATGCCTTCGTGCTCGGGTTTGCGGGGGCGGTCGAGCGGTGGTACGCCCTCGACGAGGTGATCAGGGCGTTCCCGAAGGTCCTTGAAAGGCATTCTAATGCAGAACTCCTGATCGTCGGCGGTTCGCTCTTCACCGGCTACCTGGACGAACTGCGGGCGCTCGCGGCCCGGCTCGGGGTTGCCGGTCGAGTGCACTTCACCGGGGCCGTCGATTACCACGGCCTCCCCGGCTACATCGCGCCAATGGATCTCTGCCTCATCCCGCTCTCTCCTCCGCAGTGGGTCGATATTGCGTTGCCCAACAAGTATTTCGAGTACTCGGCATGCGGAAAACCGATCCTCTCAACCCCCATCCCCGACATGCTCCGGATGGGCGGCGACCACATCGCTGTCTACCGGGATAGAGCTGAGTTCTTGGAGCGGGTCGACGAACGGGCCCTCTCCCCGGGGTGTGCCCGTCCCGAGATCGAGGAGCACAGTTGGAAGAAGAAGGCCGAGGCGTTCGAGAAGATCTTTGCGCAGTTGGTGTAAATATACTGAAACTCACCCCTTTTTTCCGGCGTCACGGATACGCCAAGATTATTAATGGTTCGAAGGAAAACAGATTCGTAACAAGGAGTGTCCGATGGCTCAGATGGATCTCAAGAAGTACCAACCATACATCATCATTGGCGTTATCGTTCTGTTCGCCCTGCTCACGCTCTGGACGCGGGGCATCCCTTCGGAAGGTCTGGTGACCGCCGAAGGCGTCAATCTCCTGGGCAACGACCCCTGGTACAGCCTGCGCCAGGTGGAGCAGAGCGTCGCAAACTTCCCGGGCTACGCCTGGTTCGATCACATGACGCTCTACCCGACCGGCGACGTCGTCTACTGGGGGCCGCTCTTTGTTCAGATCGCAGCAGCGCTCTGCGTCCTCACTGGTGCAGCAACGCGCCCCGAGATCATGGTGGTGGCGTCCTGGGTTCCGCCGCTGATGGCTGTCGTGATGGTGCCGGTTACCTACCTGCTTGCGAGAAAGATTGCCGACTGGAAGACCGGCCTCATCGCGGCGGGCCTGATTGCGGTCATCGGCAGCAACTACGCCTACCGATCTCTCTTCGGCTTTGTCGATCACCATATCGCGGAGACGCTCTTTTCGACGATCTTCGCCCTCGCTTACGTTGCGGCGCTGCTTGCGGCGCGCGACCGGTCGCTCTCCCCAAAAAATCTTGAGACCCTGAAGATCCCGGTGATGATAGCGGCCCTCGCCGGTATCGCATACCTCCTCGGATTCTTCAACATGTCGACGATAGTTCTCTTCGCGCTCATCGTGACGACTTTCACCCTGGTCCAGTTTATCCTGGACTTCTTCCAGGAGAGATCGAGCGATTACCTGGTTCTCGTGAACGCGGTTGTCTTCGGCGTCGTCATTGTCGGGGCAGCGGCATTCGGCTTCCCGCACCCCGGACTCGACCTCTCCCGCTACACCGTCGGGCACGTCATCGTCTACTCTGGCCTCATTGCAGGCACGCTCGCGCTTTACGGCCTTTCGGTCTTCCTGAAAGGCCGTCCAAAGTATTACTTCCCGGCGGCGCTCGCAGGTGTCGCGGCCGTCGCCGTCGCGGGGCTCTACATTGCCCTGCCGGACATCTACAACCTTCTGATTGCAAACCTCCTCGCCTTCTTCGGCGGGGGAGCCACAAGTACGACCGTCCAGGAAGCCCGGCCCTGGTCGTTCGATGCGGCCTGGATGACGTTCCACTGGGGCCTCGTCCTCGCGGCCGGCGGGGCTGCCGTCCTCCTCTGGCAGAACCGCGAGAAGGTGAACCCGACCCACGTCTTCGTCCTGATCTGGACGGGGATCATCCTCGCCTCGACCGCCGCGCACGTCCGGTACGAGTACTATCTCGCCGCAAACATCGCCCTGCTCTCGGCGGTCTTCGCAGGCGCGGTTATAAACGCGACCTGGAAAGACGTTGCACGCCTCCTCGGGAGAGGGAGCCCCAGCAAGGCATCCTCCAGTCCGGTGGCCACCGTGAAGCAGGAGGAGCCGGCAAGGAAGGGGAAGAAGGGCGGTAAGAGCCCCGACGCCCGGAAGACAAAAGTTCCCCCGAAGAACCAGCCGGACTACCTCAAAGTCGGGGCCTTCGCCGCGGTCATCGCCGTCACGCTCCTCTTTGCCGGGACATCCCTCATGGGGAATATAGCCCTCGCCACCAGCGCGAAGTACGGCGGTATCGACTCGCAGTGGATGGGTGCCCTCGAGTGGATGGGCGAGAACACCCCCGACCCCGGCGTCGACTATTACGCGATCTATGACAAAGAGACCTTCGCCTACCCCGAAGAGGCCTATGGCGTCATGTCCTGGTGGGACTACGGTCACTGGATCACCTTCCTCTCGAAGCGGATCCCGAACAACAACCCCTTCCAGCACGGGGTTGCCGGCCCGAACGGATCGGCCCAGTACTTCGTCTCAACCTCAGAAGAGGTCGCAAACAGGATCCTCGATAACATCGGCACCCGCTACGTCATCACCGATATCCAGCTCGACACCTCGAAGTTCCACGCCCCGGCGACGTGGGCCGACCCCGAGGTAGGTCAGGAACCCTTCCAGCCCTACTTCCTCCTCCCGGTAAGCGCGGGTTCGTCGGATTACCAGGCGGTGCCGTTCAACAACCAGGAGTACTACCTGACGATGGTCTCCCGGCTCCACAACTTCGATGGATCCATGACCGACCCGACATCACAGGTGATCTATGCCGAGTACCGTGACGCGGAATCGGCAAATACCTCTCTCCCGGTCATCACGCGCACCGAGCAGATGAACGCAACCGCAGGTGCGGCTGCCGTGGAGGCCTACAATAAGAACGCGCCGGCGGGCTCGGGCGCAACGCTGCTGAACATGTATTACCAGTACCGGGGAGACTCGATCCTTCAGCCGCTTGAGCGGGTGCCGGCGCTCCAGCACTACCGACTCGTCCACGAGACGCCCCAGAACATCTTCAGCAACGTCGGTGAAGGTGGGCCTGACCTCAAAGCCGTCAAGATATTCGAGTACGTCCCCGGAGCCACGATCAGGGGCGAGGGAATCATCGAAGTCCCCATCGTCACGAACACCGGCCGAGAGTTTACTTACCGGCAGGAGAGCGTGAACGGCACGTTCGTCGTCCCGTACGCGACGTCCGGGTGGTCGGGCGAGGTGAAGGCAACCGGACCGTACCGGATCGCAGGCACCGGCCAGACGTTCGACGTCACCGAAGAGGATATCCTGCAGGGACGCACCATCAACTAACGAGGATGCGCTCTTCAGTCATCTACGGTGACATCTTTACCCGGCACGATATGGAGGCTCACCCCGAGTCGGGTGCCCGGCTACGGGCAGCCCTCTCCGGGGTTCCGGCACACGTAAGGTGGCGCCCCCCGGTCCAGGGTACCGAGAGCGACCTGGAGCGGGTTCACGACCCCCGATACGTCCGATGGGTGCGGGAGATGGCGACGGGAACCTGTTTTTTGGATGTGAATACTTACGTCACCTGCCACTCGTTCGAAGCAGCATTGTATGCCGCCGGATCGACCTTTACAGCAGTGGAGCGTGCGCTTGACGGCGAGCACCTCTTCGCTCTGGTCCGTCCGCCGGGACACCATGCCGAGCCCGACCGGGCAATGGGATTCTGCATCTTCAACAATGCCGCCATCGCGGCAGCGAAAGCGCTCCTGTCGGTCAACCGGGTGGCGATCCTCGACTGGGACCTGCACCACGGCAACGGCACCCAGAAGGCTTTTTACGGGAACGACCGGGTGCTCTTCTGCTCGGTGCACGAGGAGAACAGTTTCCCGAAGACCGGGTGGGTGGACGAGATCGGCACCGGCGCGGGCCGGGGCTACACCCTTAATGCCCCGCTTGCGGCAGGGTCCACCATCGCCGATTACCGGTATGTCTTCGAGAAGGTCTTCATACCGGCGCTCGTCCGGTTCCGGCCCGATGTCCTGATCATCTCGGCAGGACAGGACGCCCTCTCCGACGACGAGCACGGTCGGATGAATCTCGAACCCGATGACTACGGCATGCTTGCCGGGATGCTGATCGACGGCACGGACCTCCCCCTCGCGCTGACGCTCGAAGGAGGCTACGGGCCGTCGATCGGGAAGGCGATTCATGCAGTATTCCAGGCCCTCGCCGGGAAGCGGTTCGAGCCTGCTGAGCGGCCCCTGAACCGGAGCACGGAGAGGGTCGTGGAACTCCTCAAAAAGGTCCGATTCTGCTGACCGGTGAAGGGCCTCAACCCTGCGCGGGTCGCTTCCGGTCGGGGTCCATATACGAGACCTCAAACCCGGGAACGACGACCCGCACCACCGGCACCGGGGTCCTCGAGAGGTCGCAGATGCAGACCCTGTCCGTGTGCGGAGCGACCTCCTCAAGCACCCGCTGAATGTCGAGGTCGAACCGCGTGGTGCTCGTGTCGGGAACGTCGGCGACATCGACGGCATCTGCATCGGCAAACCACATCCGGTTGATCCGCTTCAGCCGCTCATACCCCGCCTTTTGAAGGATCATCTCCCGTTGGGGGTCATTGCGACCACCCTGGAGATAACTCCCCCGGCTCTGGGCGACCTCGGTCAGGGCGCGAAGCGCCGCGATCTCGGGGCAGGTGTGCGTCCCCGACCCGATAACGAGCATCGCCGGGTCTTTCGTGACGGTGTCGTCCGCGGCGGCCGCGACTGTGGGGATGCCGGTCTTCCCGTTGAGCAGCCAGAGGTGGATATCGATCCCGTTCTCCTCGAACCGATCGAGGACTTCGCGGGCGGCGCATTCCTTCTCGATGACCAGGCGACAGCCGAGGTCGCGCTTCTGGTCGGCGATGCTGAGCGCGTCCCGCTCGATCACCTCAAAAAGGGCGTGCAGAATCGCCTCTTCCATAACGTTTCCCGACGCAAGCCCGTTTGAGTCGCTCCGAAAGAGGGGTATCGCCATGCCAAGCGAGTCGTAGGGATGGAAGACGGCGTTGCTCGGGACATAGGCCTCCTCATCGTTTAAGATATCCCACACCGGTGTCCAGTGGAGTTTCTCCCCCTGCTCGAGTTTCCGTGGGATGAGGAGGTCTTCGGGGTGCACTGCCCGTCCCGGACCGATCTCCTCGTAGGTCGCATATTCCATCCGGTCACCCCGATACTCAGCGCAATAACGCTCGAGTGCCTCCATCATCGCCGAGACCCGGGCATGGACCGGTTCTTTCCCTTTTCCAGCATGGACGCGAACCGCTCCCCGGGCCGCTCCCGGCCGAACCGCCGAGTAGACCGGGATCCCGAGGCGGTCCAGGGGGGTGACGTCGATGATCTCGGTAACGCCGATCTCTGTCATCAGCGGTTCAACGGCGGCCCGGGTCTCCTCGGGAGATCGGGAGCGATGCGTCCCGTCAAAGTACAGTTTCTCTACCGGGTGAATCGTGATTGGCATTCAAGATACCTTGGAGGTGATACCTTAATAGTATGGCAGATGTACCTTACCTCGTTATGAGCACGGATGATGTAGCAGTGGGCGCAGTCGTCCGGTACCCCCGCACCGGGACAACGGGGAAGGTCGTGCGGGTCGAGGAGATCGACGGCTGGAAGTACGCCGAACTCGACAGCACCGGACTCTATTACCGGGTAGATGAACTCATCAGCACCGACAAGCCGACCGGCGACGCGGAGAGAGGGGAGCGTTCTCTCGAGGAATACCTCAAAGAGCACAAAGAACTCCAGAAGCAGCTCGAAGAGGTGTGGGAGAAAGGGATCGACCAGAGTTGCGAGGGCGGCGGTTAACTCTCGACCGGTATGGTGGTGAGTTTCACTGCCTCAACACCTTTCTGTGCCATCAGCCTCTCGGTAATATCCTTCAGTACGACCCCGTCCCCCCGGATCAGGATCACTTCGAGACACTTGTTGTGAGTCACGTGTGAGTGAAGGGACGCCTGGATGTTCTGTGCGTACTGGTGCTGGATCTCGGTGAGTGTCTGCAGCAGTCCCCGCTGGTCATGGTCGTAGACCATGGTGATGACACCCTGGCGTTCTCCCTTTACATCGGAGATCCACTGATAGTGAGTGATGTAGCTTCGTATTGAGTCCCGGATTCCTTCGGACCGGGAAGAATATCCCCGGAGGCTCAGGATCTCGTCGAATTTGTCGAGAAGGTTCTTGGGTAGAGAGATCCCGATACGTGAAAGTTCGGTATCACCTGACATATTACGATCAGTTCCATATCTCTCTTCATAGGGTATAAATATTCGCTAACAACCAATGCATTATTCATACTTCGTATGCCAAACCCCCGGTGGTGCACAGGGATCGACCGGTGTGTAATATAATAGTGCGGTAGGGAACGACAGAACAACCACTACCGATTATGTATAAGTAGTGTCACTATATATTGGATAAGGAGGTTCGAAAACTTTTGCGAGATGCATTCATTCCCG
>PGYH01000190.1 GCA_002839575.1 Methanomicrobiales archaeon HGW-Methanomicrobiales-6 | reverse complement strand
GAGCGGCATAGACGGAGAACCCGTAGATCGGGCCCATGATCGGGGAGAGGAGCATCGCCCCGATGATGATCGTCTGGTTATCGAGGAGCAGGCCGGAGAGCGCCACCAGCCCGGCGATGGACGTCAACGACAACTTTTCCAGATCCAGGGTCCCATAATCCTTAACGGTGTCGAGCAGTTTCTCGACCGGCGTCTTCTCTTCCTTTTTTTCGACCTTCTTCTCGGCACGTTTCAGGAGCGACGAGATGACGAACTCCGGTGTCGATACCTCGATTATGTTCTCGTTGTAGCGCAGGTCCAGTACGGCCTGGATCTTCTCGATCAGGTCGTCGAGGTTCTCCTCCGGCGTGTATATGGTGATCTGGTAGATGTCCTGAACGAGCGATATCGTATAATGGAGGCCTTCAAGAACCTCTTCTATCTTTTCATGCCCGTCTTCCCGGACGTGCACAACGATCTTTTTCATGATTGGATCCGCACACTTCCAGAGGGTGTGGCCCTCTGATCGGGTACTGCCCGATCAACCGAGCGATACCTTATTCGACGACTCTGTGACTCCCGATGCGCTCTCTGCCGCTTGCGGGCTTTGTGTGAAATCTCGCTTAACAAACCCACTGAATCAGTGCTCCATGGCGCGGCAGCGCGGGCGTTGTAGGGTGGAAAAAATATCGGCACAGCAGCTCCCGTCTCGCCATTTATGGCATCTCCGCCGTCCACAGGCGCGACCCCGGCAACGGTACTGTCCACGGATAGTGTAATGGCGGGAAGTGAATTTAAAGTTTCCCGGACACGCAGGAGAAGCGGCGATCCGGTATCGGTTCGTCCGACCGGAGGCGGGGGAGGGTCGCCGTGCTGCCGGACCGCAAGGAGGCAGCGCAAACGGTGCGCCGTGCTGAAGGGACATACCTGCCGGTCAACAGGAATCCTGAAGAATGGAAGTTAGAGAGAAGAGGACACACTGAAAAGACGACGTCAAGGGGGGAAGTGTCTTACGTGGATCCAAATCTCTCTAGGGCTATTTAGTCCATATTGATATTTAACAGTTTCCATTTATCGAAAAGTAGAAAATAAAGGTTTTGGCCGGTTGCCCGGGAGTTTAAGGATTACCGTGCAGGAGTCGTCGCAGCTCTCGCTTCTCGTGGTTCCGGTCCCTCTACGACCGGGTTATCCGGGTGCGTGACCCATTCGGTGAACGATCCCTCATAGATCCGAACATTGGGGTAGAGATAGAACCACTTCAAGAGGACGAATTCGTTTGTAGCTTCCCGACCGGTCCCGCACGAGCAGATGACGGTCTTGCTCCGGTCGACGCCGTGATCTTCCAGGATCATGTCGAGTTCATCGTTCGATTTGAGCAGCGCCGGGTTATTCTCGTCCATCATGCTCTTCCAGGGCAGATTGACGGCACCCGGGATATGCCCGGCCTTCCGCCAGGGTCCTTTTCCTTCGTACACCTTTGCCGGGCGTGCATCGAGCACGACCACATCGTCGTTGTCCTTGATCTGCCGGAACTCCTCGTACCCGATGGGGTAGTCATCCCGAACCTCGACGGTGAAGCCGGACGGCTCGACCGCGGGGTAGTCCTGCGAGAGTTCGCCTCCCTCGTTCTTCCACGTGTCAATCCCGCCGTCGAGGAGGTATACGCGGTTGTGGCCGTACTTCGCCAGGGTGTAGGCCATCATCGTCTGCCCGAGCCCGTCGCCCGCGCCGGAAAACGCGCCCTTTCCGGTGTAGACGACGACCGGAGAGTCAGCCTCGATACCCGCACGCCGGAACGATTCCTGCAGGCAGGCGTTCGGGCTGTACGACCCCGGGAAGCCGCGGTTGGATACCCGCAGGACCCCTTCCGTCAGGTAGGTGGCACCCGGGATGTGCTCCTGGATGTAGTCGTGAATGTTTGGCTGGACGTCGACGATCGTCAGGTTGTCATCGTGCAGGTGGTTGGCCAGCCAGGCTGCATTCACAAGTTTGACCTTCCCGTCGCCGCGGGGGTACGGGAAGTTTTCCCGGTCGGTCCGCGCCTGGAGACGGTCCATGCCGCCTCGGGTGAACATCTTCTCTTCCATTTTCCCTCACCTCATAGTGCGTATTCTCACCGAACGATCGGTGAGCCTGGCCCCATTGCGGGCTTGAGACAACATATACCTTGTGCAGGATCGGGTGGAGGGTGGGGCACACCCGAATCTACGCTTGTGGAGATCAGAACCGCTACACCGCCAAGCCCGGCGGTGCACGTCCCGGTCAACGAAACAAGAATCTCCCGGCTTTAGCCGTGGAGAGTGTCAAAAAATCACATGTCACATAGTCGCGGAGCGTGGGAAAGCCCGTCCCCCTACCACACCCGGCACTGCCCGCCCCCGCGCTTCGCGAAGTACTGCTGGTGGTAATCCTCGGCCCGCCAGAACGTTCCTGCGGGCTCGATGCCGGTGACGATGGGGCGGCGGAACCTCCCTGAGCGGTCCATCTCCTCCTTTGAGGCCCGGGCCTCCTTCTCCTGCTCCGGGGTGTGGAAAAAGATGGCCGACCGGTACTGCGTCCCGATATCGGGCCCCTGCCGGTTGGGCGTGGTTGGGTCGTGGATGTTCCAGAAGACGTCGAGGAGCTCCCGGTACGAGGTTTTATCGGGATCATAGGTCACCTGCACGACTTCCGCGTGCCCGGTCCTCCCGCTGCAGACCTCGGGGTAGGTCGGGTTCTCGGTGGTGCCCCCCATGAACCCCACCGCCGTATCCACGACGCCCGGCACGTGCCGGAACGTCTCCTCGACGCCCCAGAAACATCCTGCGCCGAAGGTGGCGCGCTCGAGGCTCTTCTCCGGTGCCATGAGAGATCTGCCAGGAGGGGGATCTGTGAAAAAGGTGTCGACGTCCCCCCCCGGGGGCATACCCTTATCCCCGGCCGGTGCCACGTACTCTCATGGCCTTTGAATCGGAAGCCGTAGAGATGGTCGCCCGGCTGATGGCGCTCTCTGCCCGCACCGCCCCGAAGGCACGGGGCACCGACGTCATCAAGACGATGATCGTCACCGGAGAGGAGAAGACGGTGCTCGCGGAGGCGATGCGGGAGTACGGCGAGAAGCACGACGTGGGGTTCTTCATCAGGGATGCGGGCAACGTCGCGGCAAGCGACGCCTGCCTCCTCATCGGGTCGATGCTTGCCGACGCCGT
>PGYH01000189.1 GCA_002839575.1 Methanomicrobiales archaeon HGW-Methanomicrobiales-6 | reverse complement strand
TGCCCACGAAGACCTGCAGCCAGCCCGTATCGCGCTGGGAGAAGGCATCGGTGTGCTCCGCCCAGGTGTTCCACCCGGGTCCGAGGGCGCGGTTGACGTTCGCCATCACGATCGGCAGGCGCGCGCCAGCAGCCCAGTGGACCATCTCGTGCATGTAGAGAAGGCCGTGCGAACTCGTCGCCGTGAACGTCCGGACTCCGCTGACGCTCGCTCCGATGCAGGCCGCCATCGCCGAGTGCTCGCTCTCCACCGGGATGTACTTACTTTCAAGGGCGCCGGCGGTGACGTACTCGGCGATCTGCTCGACAATCTCGGTCTGGGGGGTGATCGGGTATGCGGCGACGACACCCGGCTTTGCGGCCTTCACCGCGTCGGCGACCGCCTTGTTGCCGGTTGCGATCGTCAGCATACGCCGGCCTCCTCACGTGAAAGCCGCTGGATGTTTCGCTCCACCTGCTGCTGCATTTCGGCAAAGATTTCAGGGCTCAGGTTCTTGAACCGGCCCTGGCCCTTGATGTAGTCTTCGAGCGGCGCGGGTCGCTTCATCGCGGCCTTCGACGGGCCGCTGATTGCAAGTTTCCCGAACTCACGCTCGTAGAGAATCCACGTCCCGGTCTTCACCGCCAGTTTCCCCATCTCGACGGTCTTCTCCGTAGGGTAGCGCCACCCCGGCGGGCACGGCGCCAGGATGTGAATAAACTTGGGCCCCTCGATCGAGAGCGCCTTCTTGACCTTCTTGTAGAGATCGAGGGGGTAGGCGCTGCAGGCGGTCGCCATGTAGGGTGGGTTGTGCGCCTCGACGATCCGGTCGAGATCCTTCTTGGTCGTGGGCTTGCCGCCGGGGGTCGTGGTGGTGCGCGCTCCGAGCGGCGTCGAGCCCGACCGCTGCATGCCGGTGTTGCCGTATGCCTCGTTGTCGTAGCAGATGTAAAGGAAATTGGTGCCGCGCTCGAAGGCACCTGAAAGCGCCTGGATCCCGATATCGACCGTCCCGCCGTCGCCCGCGTAGACGATGACGTTGGTCTCCCTCCCCATGGCTGCAAACGCCTCGCTCATACCGGAGGCGCAGGCGGCGGCTGCGGCAAATGCTACATTATAGACGGGCACGTTCATCGCCGTACCGGGATACATCCCCTGGATGACGCTGGTGCAGCAGGCGGGTACGACCAGAGCAGAGTCGGGTCCGGCGGCTTTGAGCACGTAACGCAGACACAGGGAAGAGCTGCACCCCGCGCAGGCGGACGTGCACTTATAGAGATACTCCTCCTTTGGAATCGCTGACAAATTGCTTACACTCCTCGCATTTATATTTGTCATCAATTGTAATGAGGGTTTTGCGATCTTTTTTCCGGGCACCCGGTGGCGTTCCGCAGGAATGACCGGTGAAAATACGCCGGAATGAGATATGCACAGAAAAACGGGGCGGGGGCGGTGCCCGGTTGAACCGGGATCCTGCCCGCCCCCGCTCACCCCCGCTCAGTTTCCGGCGTTCTGTCCGGGCGCGCGCCTCTCCCGCGTCGGCGCCGGGCGAAACAACCGGCGGACCAGGCCGACGTAACACTTCAGGCAGAAAGGTGTGAAGAACCAGGCCCCCATCTCCAGGAGGGGAAAGAGGCCTTTACGGCGTATCCGGTAACGGTAGCTCTCGAGGTTCATCTTCATGTAGACCGGTGCGATCTCCTCAAACCACCTCGCCCTGGTAAGCCTGCCTTCGGCGACCGGCCGCGAGATCTCGTCGAGGAAGTCCAGGATCTCCATACCCAGGGCCCCCTCTGCGGGACGGGGGACGAAATCGTCATCGATGATGAGCGGTGCCGCCTTGTACTCCCCGACGTCGCCGTTCTTCTCCAGGTCGACCGAGAGCATGATCGCCTCCCGTGAGATGTTGTGGGGCCAGCGCGGCTCGAACTGGAACATGCCGAGCGAGTAGGCGATCAGCCCTCCGTGGTAGCGCTCGATCGCCTGCATGGTATGGGAGTGGTGCCCGAGGATCAGGGTGGCCCCTGCATCGATGAGCCGGTGGGCGAGGTCAATCTGCTCGGGGGACGGGTAGTAAGCCATCTCTGTTCCCCAGTGCAGCGAGATGGCGATATGGTCGCACCGGCCCTTAAGGGACGCAATATCCCTGAAGATATCCTCCTCGACCAGCCGGTTGACCGAGACCTCGCGCGATATGGCGAGTTTGCCGATCGTATAGCCCGCAAACCCAATCGAGATGCCGTTCTTCTCGAGGGTGACCGGTTCCTGCCGGCCCTCGGTCGCCGATCCGCCGATGGCGAGGATGCCCCGGCTCTCGAGTGCCTTCAGGGTGTTTTTGAAGCCTTCGGCACCAAGGTCACCGGAATGGTTGTTTGCAACGCTCATGACGTCGAACCCAGCCTTCGCCAGGTGTCGGGCCGCATCCGGGCATGTGAAGATCACGTGATGCTTCTCTGCGGGATCTCCCGTATCCGAGAGTGTGGTCTCGAGGTTCCCGAAGAGGACGTCCTTATCCTGGAGGAGATGACGGACCTCTCCGAACGGGTACCCATTGTTCACAGTCCGGGCCCATGTATCTCCTACTGCCGTTAATCTAAGTTTTTGCATGTTTCTCACACCGAAATGCCCCACTGGCCCAGCGGCAGGTCCTGTATCAGGAACTGGTACTTGCCGCGCCGGGTGCGGGGAATTGTCTCGACGAAGCGGATGGTCACATCCACGTCGCCTTCAAATTTTTTGTCGAGTTCCCGGAGGATGCGTTCCGTATCGCGGTCGGTATACCCCGGTTTTTTCACGATCTTCATCAAAACCTCTCCTTCCCTCATCTGGTAAAACTGGAACTGCGCAACGTTGTCAAAGACGTCGGAGTGCATGTTCACCGCCGTCATCGATATGAACCGGTGGTCCCTCGTCACGATGAACTCCTGAAGCCTTCCCTCCACCCGCTCAAGCATTGGATAGGCACGGCCGCAGGTGCAGGGACCCTGGCCGAGAACCGCGACGTCCATGGTCCGGTAGCGGATGAGGGGGCAGATGAAGTTGGTGAGGCTCGTCGCGACCACCTCCCCCATGGCGCCGGGCCCCTCGACGGGCCGGCCATCGCTCCCGATCAGTTCGACGATGCCGTACTCGGGGAAGATGTGGTACCGGGTGCTCTCCTCGCACTCGCCGGCAAGCACCGTCTGCTCGGAGTTCCCGTACCAGGAGAAGA
>PGYH01000188.1 GCA_002839575.1 Methanomicrobiales archaeon HGW-Methanomicrobiales-6 | reverse complement strand
CCGAGCGGGTGAACAACGAGATCGTCGGGACGCTCGGGAACTTCATCTACCGGACGATGTACTTCGCCGAGAAGGAGTTTGCCGGCGTTCCCGACCTCGCCCCCCGGCCGGAGGTCATCGAGGAGATCGAGCGGTCGCTCGCCGGAATCGACGCCCTGATGCGGGACTACGACTTCAAGAACGCTGTCGATTCGATGATGGCGCTCGCGTCGTTCGGGAACGCCTACATCCAGAACAACGCCCCCTGGAAGCTGATCAAGGAGGACCGGGCCGCAGCAGAGCAGGTGATCGCCGACTGCCTCCAGATCGTCAAGGCGCTCGTCCTCGTCTTCGAACCGCTGATGCCTGACGCGATGCAGCGGGCCTGGACGATGCTCGGCTACGAGGACGATATCGCGGACCACGCGATCGCCGAGGCCACGGCGCCGGTGGGGGCACGGCCGCTCGAAAAACCCTCTACCCTCTTTACGAAGGTCGAGAAAGACCAGGTCGCCACCCTCGAGGCGACCCTCAACGAGCGGGTAGAGAAGGCAAATGCGGCCGCCGAACCGAAGATGCCCACCATCTCCATCGAGGAGTTCGCCAACCTCGATATCCGGGTCGCAAAGGTCGTCTCGGCCGAGCCGATCAAGGGCTCAAAGAAACTCTACAAACTGGTCGTCGACCTCGGCGGTGAGAAACGCCAGGTGGTCAGCGGGATCGCCCAGTTCTACACCCCCGACGACCTGGTGGGGAAAGACGTGGCGCTGATCGCAAACCTTGCTCCGGCCAGGATCTTCGGGGTCGAGAGCCGGGGGATGATCCTCGCCGCCGGCGACGAAGCCTCCCTCCTTGTCCCCCTCCGGCCGGTCACTCCGGGGACGAAGGTTCGGTGACCGGGACAACCCGGTCAATCCTGGTTTTCATCAGATCCGGATCGTAGACGACGACCCGCCAATCACCGCCGGGAGTAAACGGGCGGACGCCGGGGTGGTGGGTGTCCGTAAAGACCAGATCCGGCACGTCGGTGATCCAGTAGCCGGACGCCGTCCGCTCGTCCGTAGGAAGATAGAAGACATATGCAGCCTGCCCGTCGGAGAGGTTCGTGTTCTCAAGGACCGCGGTCTCGACGGTCCTGAAGATCCCATCAGGATCGGTGAGGTAGACCCGGCATTTTGCGAGATCGATCGGGTTTGTGGTGCCCGAGATGCGCAGCACCGGAACCCCGGCGTAACCGGCGACGGCCTCGACCGGGCCGGCGGGGCTGGTTTTTGGGAGGGAAAGCCCCGCACCTTCTCCCGGCGAGAGAAGAATCGCGGCTACGACGGTCATCAGCACCGTTGCTATGGTGACGGCACAGATCGTAGCCATTTCGGTAGATATGGCCCCCCCTTTCACGAGCAGCCATTGGGTAGCCCCCTGTATTTGAAACTATGGGTGGAGCGGTGCGAGGTGGGGATGAGCGGCCAGCAGAGGCACGTTTCGAAAGAGCGAGGGAATTGGTCAGGATGCTCTAGAGCCGGTCGAGCGCTTCTCTCCCGGTCATGCCGACGGCAACGCCACGCTCGCGTGCATACCGGTTCGCCCCCTTGATCTCGCCGCGGAGGAGATCCTCGACGGTCTCGATCGAGGATGCGCCTCCCGCAGGTTTGACACGCGCTGCAGGGTATCCGAACGTTTCAAGCGCATCGACGTCAAACGCGCCGCAACCGACCATACCCGTATCGGTCACCACTGCCACAAGGTTTGCCGGGCCGAGGGGTATGACGTACCCGACGGCATCTTTTCCGGTCAGTCTGACCGTTTCGTGCTCCATGGGGTGTCATTGGCCGGATACCGTCATCAACCTCGCGGTTCGGGTCGGACAGGTGTGTTGGGAGAAACAGATCAATGTTCAGGGCAGTGGCGGCTCCGGCTCCTTTCGTTCGTTAAATCTCCCGCCGGATCCAGGCCTCGATGAGCGCCCGCGAGATGCTCTCCACCGATGGAACGGGGGGCAGAGTGTCACGGGTGAACCAGCCGGCGGCTTCAATCTCCTGGTTGTCGATCCGGATCTCTCCTCCGGCATGATCTGCGACAAAGCCGATCATGAGCGAATCGGGAAACGGCCAGGGCTCGCTCCCGAAGTACCGGAGGTTTCGCACCGCAATGCCGACCTCCTCGCGGACTTCGCGGTGGACGGTCTGCTCGAGGTTCTCGCCGGGCTCGTTGAAGCCGGCGATGACCGCGAAGACCCCCTGCGGGAAGCGGGGGGAACGGGCGAGCAGGACCTCCTCCCCCTTCTTGATCAGCACGATGATGGCGGGGGAGATCCGGGGGTAGACGATGCGGCTGCAGGCCGTGCAGATCCGTGCCCGCTCGGTCGTGAGCGGGCGGGTCTTTGCGCCGCACCTGCCGCAGAAGGTGGTCGACCGGTCGAAGTCAAGGATCCGCACGGCATAGGAGGCAACGGCCATGTCGCTCTCCGGAACCGCTCCGTGAAGTTCCCGGACCGGTGACGGCTGCCAGCCGTCCGGCGGTGCGGCACCGCCGGGGACCTCGGCTGCGTAGTAGATGGTGTCGCCGCGGGTGCCGAGGTACACCGGCGCACCGCACGCGAGACCGGCGGGGAGCGGGTCCGGCATGAGAACGGTGCCGGGTGCCGGGTTGCTCGTGAAGAGCACGGAACCGCTCTGGACCAGGATCCAGCGCTTCCGTGCAGGCGACGGGTCCTCCGGTTCAGGGTAGACGGGGAAGAGGGGGCGGACTGCGTAGAACGGACGGTGTTCCATATGTATATCCTCAGTATGCGTCCCTGGAAGATATCCTCATTGCCGGTATGAGTCTACTCATTGCGGGAAGTATTCCGGGTCCTATCGCTGGCCGTAAAACGTATGAAGGCGCACCGATGCGCCTTTAGCCGGCCAGGGTTTCGCCGATACAGCATTATTAGGGCAGTTCTTGATACACGCACAGAAGGTGATGCATGGTTTCGTATCGATCGAGGTATTGTCTCCGGATCGATGGCGCCGGCAGGGCATCCCTCCGCAGAGATCCACCACTGGATACACGCATCACTGCCCTGGCGCAATAGCCACATAATGTCTCCCGGCCTGTCGATGCGCTGATTACGGAAAGCGTAGCCGTGATCCGCCCCGGACGTATTCTTGACAAACGGATCTCAAAAACGACGGGCCTGGGGGGATTCGAACCCCCGACGTCCGGGTTAGAAGCCCGGCGCTATGTCCTGGCTAAGCCACAGACCCCT
>PGYH01000187.1 GCA_002839575.1 Methanomicrobiales archaeon HGW-Methanomicrobiales-6 | reverse complement strand
GTCATGACCGTCTGGAGCCTGCTCGCGCCGAGCGCGGTGATCGTGTAGCGCTTGTCCCGGTCGATCCCGGAGAGCGCCGAGACTGTCAGCCCCATCAGGAGCGGGATGATGAGGACGGTCTGGGCGACGATCATGCCGCCGGGGGTGTAGAGAAAGCGGAGGAACCCGAAGGGCCCGACGTTGGAGAGGAGCAGGAAGATGACCAGACCCACGATGACGGTGGGGAGGGCGTACAGCGTCTGCAGCGTGGAGACGACCGCGTGCTTCCCCCGGAACTCGTAGAAGTAGATCAGCGCCCCGAGCGGCAGGGCGATCAGCGCGGCGAAGAAGGTGGCGGTGAGGGAGACGTAGAGCGAGCGGATGGTGATCTCCACCACCTGCGGGTCGAGGGTGATGATGAGCTCGATGGCTTCGATGAATCCCTCGATGATCGGGTTCCCGTTCACCACGCGCCCTCACCCTCCGGACTCCCTGTCACCCTGCCGATCACCTTGTTACCACTCCACGTTTCAGGCAGTCACCGGCTCTGCGCAGGTGCAGTTGAACGGCGGTTCGGTGCACTCGGGTGCGTAGAGCGGCACAAAGAGCGGTTTGCCGAACTCTTCGGTGCCGAACTCGCCGATCATCTGCTTCGTCTCGTTCGTGGTGAGCCAGTTGATGAAGTCCGCGGCTCCCTCTGCGTTCACTCCGGGGTGCTCTTCGGGGTTGACGGCGATCGCGCTGTAACGGTTCATGAGTTCCGTACCCTCGGCGACGACCGGGACAAGATCCAGCCTGTCTGCAAACGAAAGATAGGTCCCCTCATCGGAGAGCGTGTATGCCTGCTGCTCGTTTGCAAGGATCAGGGTGTCGCCCATTCCCTTGCCGGCCTCGACGTACCAGCCCCCGGCGTTCAGGATCTCGGTATCGTAATCGTAGCCCGCCTGCTCCCAGAGCACCTGCTCCTGATTGTGCGTCCCGGAGTTGTCGCCGCGGGAGACGAACGCAACGCCCGCCGTCTCGTTCGTGCCGGCCTCGTAGAGCGTCCGGAAGGCCTCCACCGGGGTCATGTTCGCGATCCCGGCCGGGTCGGACTCGGGCCCGACGATGATGTAGTAGTTGTAGGCGATGCACCGGGGATTGATCCCGAAGCCGTCGTCGATGAACTGCTGCTCAAGGTCCGGGGCATGGACGAGCACCAGGTCCACGTCGCCGCGCCTCCCGGAGTCGATGGACTGTCCGGTGCCCTGGGCGATGAACTGCAGATCCATTCCTGTCTCGCCCTCGTAGACCCGTTCGAGCTCCGCGAGCAGCCCGGTGTTCTCCAGGCTCGTCGTGGTGGCTATCCGCAGGACGTTTCCCCCGCCGGCGGGAGCGGCCGGCGTCGCGTTATCGCCGGGCGCTGTCCCGGTGCATCCCGCGCATGCGGCGAAGATGAGCAGGATCGCAACGATGCCTGCCGTCAGATGATTAGCATTCGTCTTCATAGCAGCGCGTTCTGACGCGCTCCCGAAATATATATTTATCCTGGCCGGATGTTAATTTAACTTGGTTGATCGCGTGAGGATCGCCGGCTGACGACGGGGTCGAAACCTTAACGCTCCGACCCGCCGACTCTTCTCCTCATGTGGCAGGCGCTGGATATCGAGACCTGGATCGCCGGGCGGCGGTCGGACATCGACCGGGTGAAAGGGTCGGTCTCGGAGATCATCGGGAGGGTGCGGGCAGAGGGGGACGATGCCCTGCTCGACCTGACGAAGAGGTTCGACGGCATCGATCTCGAGGAGATTGCCGTCTCCGACGAGGAGCGGGAGGCGGCCTACGATGAGGTGGACGCACGGCTGGTCGAAAGCCTCGTGGAGGCGGAGGAGCGGATCAGCAGGTTCCACGAGCTGCAGCGCGGGCGCGACCTCTGGCTGCAGGAGATGGAGCCCGGGATCACCCTCGGCGTCAAGACGACGCCCCTCTCCCGGATCGGCGCCTACGTCCCCGGCGGGCGGGCGGCTTACCCCTCGACGGCGCTGATGTGCACGGTCCCGGCAAAGGTCGCGGGGGTCGCGGAGATCTGCTGCTGCACCCCGCCGCCGACGAGTCCAATCACCCTGGTCGCGCTCGATATCGCCGGGGTTGACGAGATCTACCGGGTCGGCGGCGCCCAGGCGATCGCGGCGATGGCGCTCGGGACCGAGTCAATCCCGCGGGTGGAGAAGATCGTCGGCCCGGGGAACGTCTACGTCACCGCCGCGAAGATGCTTCTCCGCGACGAGGCGGAGATCGACTTCCCGGCGGGCCCGAGCGAGATCGCGATCCTCGCAGACGGCACGGCGAACCCGACGTTCGTCGCGGCCGATGTCCTCGCCCAGGCCGAGCACGACCCGAACGCCGCCTGCGTCCTGGTGACGACCGACGCGGCTCTCGCGGAAGCGGTCGGGGCCGAGGTGAAACGGATGGCGGCGGGCGCGGCCCGGCGTGATATCGTCGCAAAAGCCCTCGATAACTCCGGCTACATCGTCGCCGGCGACCTCGATGAGGCGGTGGCGACGGTCGACGGGATCGCCCCCGAGCACCTCTCGATCCAGGTGGCCGACCCGCTTGCGGTCATCAACCACATAAGGAGCGCCGGGTCGATATTCGTCGGACCCTACGCGGCGGTTGCCTGCGGCGACTACGCCTCGGGGACAAACCACGTCCTCCCGACGGCTGGCTACGCCCGCCTCTACTCCGGACTCGACGTGAACCACTTCTGCCGGCGCTCGACCGTCCAGATGATCACGCGGGAGGGACTCGAGGCCATCGGCGACGTCGTGGAGACGATCGCCGATGCGGAAGGGCTCCACGCCCATGCGGAGTCGGTAAGGGTTCGGAGAAGGGGGTAAGCGAATAGCTCTTTTTAGCGGGATTTTTTTGTGGGGAGCCGGGAGGCCTGCTTTCCGAACTCAAACGTCCCAACTATGATGCCCAAGTGTCGCACCAGCCATCCCCGGGCAAAAAAGTAAGGGGTCCAAACGTTACCGCGACGTCGGCGCCGAAGGCTCCGGGGCAACCTCCCCGCGGACCATCCGAATCTTCTCGATCGCGTCCTCCGCGACGCTTCTCTCCTCCGCGTCCCCACCCCGGGCGAGCTCCTGCAGCGCATCGATCGCCCGCGGGTCGCCGATGTACTTGAGCGCTCCCGCCGCGTAGAGCCGGACGTTCCGGTCGGCGTCCTTCGTCGCCGCGATCAGCGGCTCGACCGCGGCATCGCCTATCCGGA
>PGYH01000186.1 GCA_002839575.1 Methanomicrobiales archaeon HGW-Methanomicrobiales-6 | reverse complement strand
TTATTTGTCCTATATTCGCTTCACTGGAGGCCACGTCCGGCATCTTGCCGAAATATGGCGGGATTTTACTCCCGGGGTTCTGAGAATACGCCTTTAGCGCTAAAGAAATCGCAAAATCTCGCAAGATATTTGGTAAATCTTTTATGATCGATATCCCTATAGTGGTATAGAAGAGCGCGAAATTACCCGGAGAGATATAACCTATGCAGACGAGAAAAACGAAATTGCGGGCACCTACCGAGATCTGGGGACTGGCGGACCCGGAGCATCAGGGGAAGGCCCGGCAGGATGCTATTGATGACGGGGATCTGATCGAGATCACCCGGATGGGGAGGGATCTGGGTATCACCTATCCCCTCGCGGTCTCGGCACGGGTCGCTCAGAGTATGGTGCCGTTCACGAACATCCCACAGGAGACCGTTACGGAGAATTTATGGGACACCCTTCATGCGTTCCGGGACAAAGCCCTTACGACAACCGAAGAGGAGTTCGAGTTCCAGGTCAGCCTTTACCAGAACGGTCTCGTCCCCACGCTCACCTTCAAGGCCGCGGTCTCCCCGGGGGACGATGGCGAACCGGTCATCACCATCATGCTGCCGGACGAGGACTGGGAGACGATCGGGTGCGGCCACCGCCATAGCACAGGCGACGCGATGCTCACCGTCGAAGACGTTGCCTCGACCCTGAACTTCACCCCCGGCCGGATCCGGGAGTTCATCAGGGAAGAGCGGATCCCGGCGGTCAAGTGCGGGGGGTCCTGGCGGATCAAGCGTTCAGAGCTCAACCGCATCATGAGCGAAGGGTTCTGATCGGCCGCTCCGGGTTGACCGCAGGCTCGAATCGCCCGGAAGATGAGGGTTAATACGGCAGAAGACCAACACTCCCCCGGAGACGTTTTCCCGTGCCGATACCCTCCGTCTGGATATACTGGGTGATCAGCCTCACCATTGCGACGTATGCGGGTGCCGCAGTCGTCAGGCGGTATCCCGGGTACGGGTTTGCCACCCTCACCGGCCTGTATATCATCTACCTCGGTGCCTCGCAGATCATCGCGGCGCGGATTATCGAGTTCAATATCGGTATCGCCACATTTGTGGCCCCTGCTTCTGTTTTTATTTACCCGTTCGTCGCGCAGGCGATCGATATGATCAACGAGGTCTACGGGAGATCGCTGGCCCGGATTGCCATTGCCATTGCTCTCCTCTCGCAGATTCTTCTCGCCATCCTCATCGCCATGACGAACTCTCTGACCCCGGCGCCGGTCTTCGCGTTTGAGGAGGCGTGGCAGAGCATCTTCACCCAGGGACTGTGGATCATCCTCGCGTCGTGGGTTGCGTTCCTGGTCAGCCAGAACCTGGACTGTTACGTCTTCGACCGGCTGAAGCGCGCCTACCCGGATCGCATCGTCCTGCGGAGCGTCTTCTCCGACGTCGCCGACCTGACCCTCGACAGCGTCATCTTCGTGAGCATCGCCTTCTTCACCGCCGGCATCCCCCTGCTCCCCCTGATCATCGGTCAGATCGTCAGCAAAGGTATCATCGGCGTTCTCGACACACCCTGGTTCGTCTGGTACAAGCGCTATCTGGGTACCACGGGTCCGGAGGAGAGCGGTACCTGTCCCCCCGAATCAGGAGTTATTTAAGAATTATCTTATCTACCGTGCACGGAAAACAAACATGTTTTATTTTTAGACGTAAAGTCATCATTATGCGCATCGAGGACCGACGAGCAGTCCCGGACAGTTCATCTGCTGATCCTGCAGCCGGAATCTACGGTGCAATGCCGGTACCGGTGAGGAGGTGGACGTCGGTCGCCGTGGCATCTGCGGTGTTTGGGATAGCTGCCCTTGCTCTCCTCCTGCTTTATGCGGGGGCAACAGAGGTCCAGTTGCCTCAGACGGTTGACGCCCTCTGCCCTGTTGCGGGTATACCCGGAATATTCGGGCCGGGCGGACGCTCTTTCTTCAGGCGCTGGATGAGAGGAGGCGCCGAAGAGGACGATGCGGAGGAGCGTTCGGATACCCCTGTGGAGCCGCTCCCGGAAAAGCCCGTCCTGCCCGATGTTGAGGTGACGTTCATCGAGACCAACGAAGAACCTCCTGAGGTTCTCCGGCAGCTCGACGATCCGGCCCCTCCGGCGGGTGAGAGTCCTGACTTCCCCTCCGACGAACCTGATGCCGCCGAAGAGGCCTCGGAGGACCTGCTCTGGTTTACGGATGTCCCCTCTCCGGATGGGGTAGAAATCGCCGCCGGCGAGTCTCCGGAACACCCTTCTGACGGCGAGTCTGCCCCGCGTCCCGATGCCCTTACCGATGAGGAACTCATACGGATGCTCGGGTTCGACGACGGAGATGTCGGCTTCTCCCCCGGGGTTGTCGGATACGATGACATCCCGCCGGAGGACGAGGAACGCCCGCTGGAGTTGCTCATCGACGACCTCGGCAGTGACGACGCCGGGGTTCGCGGACGTGCCGTCAGTGCCGTTGCAGAGCATGGGGCCGACGCCGTAGAGCCCCTGGTTCATGCCCTCGCTCGCGCGGACGACGGGCGGCGGTGGTGCGTCGCCGAAGCCCTCGCCCTGATCGGCGAGGACTCGATCCCGGCCCTGATCGCTGCACTCGGGAACGGTGCGACAAAGATCGGGGCGGCCGCCACCCTCGTGCGTATCGGGCGTCCCGCCGTCGAACCCCTCATCGAAGCGCTCGCCGGCGATGACGGTGAGGTGCAGTTCGGCGCCCGTTACGCGCTCCGGGAGATCGGTGACGAGGCGATCCCCTCCCTTGTGGAGGCCCTTGACGCGCCTGACGGGAGCACCCGGAGATCGGCGGCCTCCGTCCTCCGGGAACTCGGGTGGCAGGCCCCCGACGATGCCGGCGCGATCCGCTACCTCATTGCCGTCGAAGCGTGGCTCGATGTCGCCGATTACGGCGAGGCTGCAGTCGAACCCCTCATTCGTATTCTGAAGTCCCCGGACAAGGAGGCATGGTGGAATGCCGCCCGGACCCTCGGGGAGGTCGGCGAGGCTGCGGTCGGTCCCCTGGTCGATCTCCTGCACGAAGCGGATGACGAAGTCCGGCCGCTGGCGGCCATGGCGCTCGCGGAGATTGGTCTTCCTGCGGTCGATCCGCTCATCCGGCTGCTCT
Organism: Methanomicrobiales archaeon HGW-Methanomicrobiales-6; assembly: GCA_002839575.1. Taxonomy (GTDB): domain Archaea; phylum Halobacteriota; class Methanomicrobia; order Methanomicrobiales; family Methanoculleaceae; genus Methanoculleus; species Methanoculleus nereidis. Next base: position 143 of record PGYH01000186.1, on the reverse strand, counting down.
CCATCCCCGCACTAGGCGGCACAGCAGCGGCATCCCTGGTAAAGATCGGGGAACCTGCGGCAGAGGCGTGCCTCCGGGCCCTTGAATCGGCGGACGGGGAAGTACAGGAAACGCTCGAGAACGTCATCTGTGCGCTCGGGGAG
>PGYH01000008.1 GCA_002839575.1 Methanomicrobiales archaeon HGW-Methanomicrobiales-6 | reverse complement strand
CCCGGCCGGCTCCCGGACATAATAGGCGTCTCGGCGGGCCGTGAGTTTCCAGTCGATCTGGCTGAGGTCGTCGCCGGTCCGGTAGGGCCGGAACCCGCGGGTGCCCTGGCCGGTGAGCGCGGCTTTCCGGTTCACCTCGGTCTCTTCCCCGCGGATCCCGATGCCTCTACAGGCTTCCGGGAGCCCCACCGGGAAGACCCGGAGATGGGGGGCGTCGAAGCGGCGGCAGGTGAGATCGCAGGCGAAGAAGGTGTCACTTCCCGAGAGGACGACGCCCGGAAACGCGGTCTCCCCCGGCGCCATGAGCCGGACGGTGTAGGTTACCGTCTCCCCCGGCGGTGAGAGAGGGGCGTCGCCGGCCGCGACCGCCGGCGGGAGGTCGCGCACCCGGACCGTCATCCCGGGCGGGACGGCGCAGTCGGCCTTCACCCGGACGGCCACCACTGCTCCCTGCCGGAGGATCGTCCGGTCGACCTCGCGAGTCACGTCGAGGGAGGCGGCCGCGGCCGCGAGATTGCGCTCGAACCGCCAGCCCTGCCAGAGGAGGAAGAGGGCAAGGGAGCCGGCAGCGAGGACCGCGGCCGGGCTCGCCAGGGGAAGAGCAACGGCAGCGAGTACAAGGGCGAGCACTGCGATCCCGCCGCTCGTCCGGGTCGGCCGGATCATCCCTAGGACACCCCGATGCTCTCGATAATCTCGCCGACGACCGCATCAGGGGTTATCCCGGTGATCTCCGCCTCACGGGTCAGGAGGAGGCGGTGCCGGAGGGTCGGGAGGGCCAGGGCCCGGACGTCGTCGGGAATGACGTAGGTCCGGCCGTCCAGGGCAGCCCGGGCCCTTGAGCCGCCGAGGAGGGCAATCGAAGCACGGGAACTCGCCCCAAGCCGGACATCGCCATGGGACCGGGTGGCGATGACCAGATCACGTACGTAGGCGAGGACCGTCTCGTCGACCCGGACCTCCCGGACGGTCTGGGCCATGGATCTGATATCGCCCGGTCCAAGGACAGGGGCGACACGGTCCCGGTATATCTTCCAGTCCAGCTCCCCGGCACGTTCCCGGCGGAGGATCTCAAACTCGCTCTCCGCATCGAGATGGTTGAGGACGGTGCTGAACATGAACCGGTCGCGCTGGGCCTCGATGAGCGGGAAGGTTCCTTCGGAGTCGTAGGGGTTCTGGGTGGCGATGACGAAGTAAGCGTCGCTGAGCGGGTAGGTCGTCCCGTCGATCGTCGCCTGGTGCTCACTCAGGGCCTCAAGAAGGGCGCTCTGGGTCTTGGGCGTCAGGCGGTTCATCTCGTCGACCATCAGGAAGTTCGTGAAGATCGGGCCTTTCTGGAGGACGAACTCGCTTTTGTTCCGGTCGTAAATCCGGACCCCGATGATATCGGCGGGCTGGAGGTCAACAGCCCCCTGCACCCGCCGGAACTCGTAATCCATCAGCCGCGCGATGATCTTGCAGATGGTGGTCTTCGCAGTCCCGGGCACCCCCTCGATGAGGAGGTGGCCACCGATGATCATGCTGATGAAGATCTCCTCCATGAGGGGCTGGTTCGTGACCACAACCTGCTGGGCGATCAGCCGGATCTCTTCATAAGCGTTTGCGATCGTTTCGATTCGCTCTTGTAAGTTTTCATTCATCTCTCTTCCTCCCGAACAGGTAAGCCACCGGCAGGACAGCCAGGGCGGCGAGGGCGGCCGTGGCTGCCGGGGTCTCCCGGACCCAGGCCAGGGTGTTGATGACCGGGTTTGTGGTCCCGGTTCTGCTGTGGGCGGCGTCGATCAGGACCGGCTGGAGATTGTTGATGAACCCGGGGTTCTCGGCGAGCATGGCGTTGATGAAGAGACTCGGGTCGCCGAGGACGATCAGGTTCCCCTCGCTCGCACAGACGACCGCGGTCCCGAAGGTCTCAGTGCGCCCGGGCCGGCCGTCGCCGTCGGCGTCGTCCCAGGTGAGGATCGAGGTCTCGAGGAGGGGGTCGCCCCCGGTGACGGTTGCCGGGCGGTTGACCCGGACGGTCTCTACCCCGGCAAAGAGGGTGGCGTTCTCGACGACCCGGACGGTGAAGAGGCCGGGGTTGGCGTGGTCACGGTCGAGGCTCGAGAGGTTCCCCTGCCGGACCCTTATCGCGCTCCCGAGGTCCGCGAGGAGCGGGTTTGCGGCCCCGTCCTCGTCGGCGATGAGGAGGAGGCCGCCGGAGTCGAGGAACGTCCGGAGGTACTCGACTTCCCCGGCGGTGAAGGGCCGGTCCGGCGCGAGGATGAGGAGCGTTGTTCCGGGTTCGAGGTTTCGGAGGTCGTGGACCTCCCCTGCCGCGAACCCCGAAGTCCCATTCCAGCCGACGTTGTAGCGGCTGAACTCCTCGGTGGTGGTGGTCGCGTGGGCGTAGGCGGCAGCCCCGGCGAGGAGGAGAAGGAGGATGGCCGCCCAGTTCTCACGCTGCATCTTCGTCACCCCCGCGGGCTTCGGCTTCCATGGCGCGGAGTTCATCGTCCGTGGGGGTCTCGCCGGCGTAGCGGATCTGCTCGTAGCGCTCGAAGAACGCGGCGTGGGCCGGGGCAAGCCGGGCGCAGTCCCGGGGAGTCTTTGTGTCGGGAAGACCGAGCCGGGCCCGGAGTGCCTGGAAGAGGACGGTCGCGGCCTCGCGGGGCGGGAGCCCGGCGATCTCCACCGGCGGCGGGGTGGCGGCGGCTTCTTCCTCCGGACTCACCGTCATCGGCGGTTCCGCCGCCGGTTCTTCAGCCGGCCGATGCCGGCGGCGAAGATACCACCCGCTGCCGAGCGCCGCCGCGATCGCTGCTATGAACGGGAGAGGAGAGAGCCCCTCACTCCGGACGATGACCGTTTCTGTCGGGCTTTCGGAGGCGTCCAGGGGGTAGCCTGCTGCGGTGAACTCCGCCCGGACAGCGTGCTCCCCGACGGGGAGGGCGATCTGTTCTGTGTAGGTGCCGTTCTGATCCGTCTCCGTGCTGACGAGCCTGGTGCCGTCGACCCTGAGGACGACCGGAGCGCCGGTGACCGGCCGGCCCTCGATCGTCGTGAGGTTCCCGGTGCAGGTGACGGCTGACCCACCCTCCACGGCAAGGGTGATCGCGGTCTCGCCAGGGAGCACCTCGAAGGCCGTGACGGCAGAGTAGACCGTGCCCGCGGTCGCGTAGGCGAGGTGCAGCCCCGTGGGTGTCCGGTTGACCAGGTAGGCGCAGGCGTAGTTGCCGCTCGCATCGAGGTTGGCATTCCCGGCGACCCGGCTGTCGACGTAGACCTTGATGGGCGTTTCTGCTGTGCCGCCGGCGTAGGTCCCGGCGATCGAGAGGAGATCTCCATACCGCCCGTTATCAGGGGTGACCGCGATCCCGAGGGGGGAATTTGCACTTCCGCCCGTCTCTTCCTGCCGGTCCTCCGTAGCGTTAACGATCTCCGCAAAGTTCGTGACGCTCTCCCGGTAGGGAGTGGCGTTGAGTTCATAGTGATCGGTGATCCCTGTCACCGTGGCCTCCCTCTCCGCGTAGGCGCTAAACCCTTCCCGCATCTTCTGCCGGAGGGTTTCGTTCTCGTAGGCAATGGCCATGCGCTGCTCGCCGTCCAGGACATCGATCTCGAGCCGCTGGAGGTCCTCGAACCGCCGGGTGTCGTTTAAAAGGGCTGCGAGAGAGGCGAGGTTCTCCTGGTTGTTCTGCTGGAAATCACCGATATCGTTCCCGGTGACGTCCAGCTTGACGACCAGGTTGTCGAACTGCGCCGAGAGCTCGCTGTAGCGGGCGAGGTCGCGCTCGGCGCTCTCGAAGTCCTTGAGTTTGATTGTAAGGGTGAGCGTCCCGGTCTCGCCGAGGAGGTCGCCCATCAGGGGGATGAGAGCGTCGGCGTCCTTGCCGGACTCTTTCGGAACGGTCGAGGGGTCGGCGTGGGCCGCAGTCGAGGTGTTCTGTGCGGTATAGAGGAGCGGGGCGGTCGCCTCTCCTGCAAGGAGGATGAGCGCCGCGACGGCGGCGGCCGCGAGGATAACGTGCGAGGCCTGGATATTCATGCGGCAAGGATCTCCAGGATTTTTTCCACGACGATGTAGGCGAAGAGGGCGACTCCCGCAGCGATGAGGTAGCCGATGTAGCGCATGTGGCGCGGCCGGGAGAAGGCCCCGTCGATCAGGACCGCGATGACTAAAAGCCCGATCAGCGAGAGGACGAAGAAGACCTCGAGGTCGAGCGTACGGTTTAAGACCATGAAGAAGGCGACGATGATGAGCCAGGCTGCGAGTACGGCCGCAGCGTGGTACTTCTTCGTCAATCTTCTCCTCCGGCGCTCAAGGCGATGGCCCGGCTCAACCTCCCTCCCGTCGGAACGGGGACCGGGCGGCAGCCCGGGGTGCCGCCGCTCTCGGCAGTCCCTCCGGCCGGGAGGGGATGCTGCACGCACCTTCGATGGGAAGGAGGGTGGCTTGAGACCGTCCTGCCATCGGTTCCTGCTGGCTCCGCCATCATGGGATACCTATGAGGAGGTCGCCCGGCTCCCGCCCTCCCGGCAGTCGACTGCAACCGTCTCCTCACCGGTCGTCACCATGATGTAGGCCTCTGCGCCTCCGGCAGTCGCCGCAGGTAGCAGAAGGGCGATGACCACACCCAGCAGCAAAGGGTTTTTTATGAGGTCTTTCATGGGGGGGCAATCGCTAATTCATATGATATACCTTTCCATCCCGACGATCAACCCCGCTCCGGGGGCCGGGTTCCCCGGCGGCCAAATCCGGCATATACCCCTGCAACTGCTTTTTAAGGGCCGGGAAACTCTTCTTTCTGTGATCAGGGCCACATTCACTGACCTGCTGATCAGCATCGCTGTCGGATGCCCCGGGTTCGTCTCCGCGGGGGCGTTCTTTCGCCACCCTCACCCGTTCCGCCGTCGGCCGTCGTTCCAGGAAGATCTTCTCCCCGGCGAGAGGAACGCCGACAGCAAAAGTCTCAGTATTTCATGATCCTTACGGTCGAAGGAGGAGTGCCGGTTTAACGCCCCGGCGTGAGGCACACGTTCGTGGGGGATAGATCGGTGCCGTGGCCATCTTCCAGGCCGGGACCTCCGGGGTGATATCGGGGAGTTGCCCCTCTGCCACGAACCGGACATCCATCATATGCCGGGGAGAGGCCGGATCGTTAGAGACCTCTGCCTGCCCTCGAAGCACGATCACGGGGCAATAATATTTTTATTTTTACGAGGTTTCTTCGGCTAACTCGTCGATTCCCGGGAAAGAAACAATCGTTCTTGAGATGATGCCATTCGAAAATATTATTCAGGCGCTATCTCCTGCAGGTCGATTGTATTGCGAAATATACTTATACCATAACACATAGGTCTCCTGAAACAGCCCCTCTGACCGCAGGATCACGAATGCCGTCTTTCAAACGGACAGAAATCCAAAATAGCAAGAATTCTATCCCTGACCACCAATCCCCTCGCCCCTCTATCGAGCAGATCGGTGGGAAATTTTATATACTCAGATCATCTCTATGGTGCAAGGTCCAGGTATCAGGAGCTCATCTCCCTTCAGGGCAGGTATGGCCCGAAGGGAGACGCCCCCGCCCGGCAGGCATTGCCGCGGCAGAATATGGGCCTGCGTATGGGTGTGATTCTTTGGAATCCAGTTGGATGCCTCCCTCCGTGGGGGGTGTGACCCCGCTGAGGTCAACTAACGTTGAGAGCAAGATCTTGGCTACGGGAGGGAAGAAACGCAACTGCTGCAGGACGTACAGGAGGCAACGGGTTATCCCACCTCCGATTTCCATATTCCGGGAGTGGTCATAGTGAACCTCTTCATAGTAAGTATTTCCCTTGCCGCCCACACGGCCGGACAGGCCATCAGACACGGGGGTAACGGGGAAGGAGGGGCACATCTTACTCCTGAAGAGCACCCCTTCATCTCAGTAACACAGCCGCGACAGCAAACCGGCTCCGTCAGAACCCTCGTCGCCATGCCGGCTTATAACGAGGAGGCCTACATCGCAAAGACCATTGTCGGTGCACAGCAGCACGGTGATAAAGTCCTCGTTGTCGACGACGGCTCGACGGACGAGACCGTCCGGATTGCCGGAGCACTCGGGGCGCTTGTCGTTCAGCATGAGACCAACAAGGGCTACGGCGGGGCGCTTCAGACTATCTTTTGTACCGCCCGGGAGATGGGTGCAGAGGAGCTCGTCATCATCGACGCCGATGGCCAACACAACCCGGCAGAAATTCCCAATCTTCTTGCCGAACTCCGAAAGGGCATTGATGTTGTTATCGGATCCCGGTTCATCGAAGGTGCGGCCGGCGAGATTCCCGCCTACCGCAAGGTCGGTATGAGGGTCCTCGACACCGCGACCACGCTTGCCGGGAACAGCCTTGCGATCACCGACTCCCAGAGCGGCTTTAGGGCCTACGGGAGAAAGGCGATCGACGCCATTCGCATCAATGGTAAAGGGATGAGCGCCGGCTCCGAGATCCTGATCCAGATTAGTGATCACCGCCTTAAGGTCACCGAGGTGCCGATCCAGGTACGTTATGATATCCAAGGGACCTCGAGCAAGGATCCGGTCTCCCACGGCGTCGGGGTGCTGATGAATATTGTCAGGCTCATCAGCCTCCGCCGGCCCCTTGTGTTCTTCGGTATTCCTGGTCTGGTCTTCACCCTTTTCGGGCTCGGCGCGGAACTTCATACCTTTGCCGAATACTATCGCACCGATCAGTTCCATTATATCCTCTTCACTGGCGGGTTCTCCATGCTCATCCTCGGGCTCCTGCTCGTCGCGGTGGGGATGATCCTGTACTCGCTTGTGCAGATCATTCTGCAGGGACAGGAGAGCGCGGGGCGGGTGGCTTCTGATTCCATTCCCATGGTTACCTTCCTGCACGCAGAGGGCTCCGAGGGGGCCGAGGAGAAAACAGCTTATCCTCCCGAGGGGGTCCCGGAATGATTGCGGTTGTTCTTGGAACACGGCCTGAGGCTATTAAGATGTCCCCGATCATCCGGGAATGCGAAGCACGAAACCTCGACTACTTCATCCTCCACTCCGGGCAGCACTACTCCTACGACATGGACCGGGCGTTCTTCGAGGACCTTGAATTGCCCGAGCCGAAGTACAACCTCGACATCGGCTCCGGGACCCATGCTGGGCAGATGTTCGCCTGTTTCGGGACCTGGGAGAACCCCTACGGGGATGGTATGGCGGGCAGGATGATTGTTACGATTTGCGGGGGTTTGCCATCGCGAGGTAATAACTCAGTGGTTCGTGAAAGATACGTGGAGCACAAAGATCTGAGGCTCAGCAATGATCGTGACCGTTCATGATGGCATCTTCTCAGCGGATCCAGGTCAACTCGCTCTGGGTGCAAGAAGTGGGCCATCAGGAAGAAAAATGCCCCACATTCGGCCGTTCTATCTCCATAACCATACGATCTAGACCATTAGAAGGTGCAGAAGTTATGGACCCAAAAATTTCTATCATCGTTCCAGTAAAGAATGAAGAGTCCAAGATCGAAACCTGCTTAAATGCCGTGTTTTCACAGACACTTAAACCTTTTGAAGTTATTGTTGTTGATGGGCATTCTACCGATGGAACTGTTGAAAAGGCAATGAAGTTCCCGGTGCGAGTCCTCTACGAGGAATATCACACAAGAGCCGGAGCAAATGAGGTCGGAATTGCAAATGCCCGTGGGGATTATGTCGCATTTACCGACGCTGATTGTATCCCAGACCTAAATTGGCTAAAGAACCTGCATAAAGAATTTACTGACGGAATTGTCGGCGTAGGTGGGGGAATAAGAAACATAGGGGAGAGTTTGTGGGAGGAGTCCATTAACTTCGCAAGCAATACATTTTTGGGCAGCGCAAACTCGATTCAGGGTAGATACTTTAAAAATAAACGGTTCGTGAAGAGCATCAGCGGTTGCAATAGTATATACCGAAAGGGTGACGTTACTGCATGCGGTGGATTTGATGTATCCCTGTCAACTGCGGAGGATACGGATCTCAACAACCGGATATCAAAGTTTGGCAACCTCCTTTATACCCCCGATGCTGTCGTGTCACACAATCATAAGCGTGGGTTGAAGGATTTCCGAAAGAGGATGTATCAATACGGGTATGGAAGGGCAAGAAGCAAATTATGGGACTTACAGGTTATCCCTCCAATAATGGCGCCTGGAGTTCCTTTGCTGGCGCTTTTCGTCCCCTCTGCGTTTATTGCCGTGATCTTAATCTATGTGACAATGATTGGTGCTTATACTCTAGCTATTTCTGCAAGAACTAGAAGTCATAAGTACCTCATTTCAATCCCAGTGGTTTATCTCCTTGAGCATATCTCGTACACAATCGGATTCTGGCACGGGGTGTTTAGTAGAGGCTCTGGATAATAGCGCCAGTTTCTCGCAATTTGGAAGTGATACTAGTCTTCTTTACACTTGAAAGGTGAACACCATGAATATACTCATCGTCCGCGGACGCGGTATAGACCCGGCAGTCAATAAGGTAGCTAAATGCTTATCAAAGAATGGGCACAAGGTCCAACTGCTAGTATGGGACCGACAGTCAACTGTGAAGGTTGATTGTTCTCTTGGATATTCCGTTCATCGATGTACCATTAAAGCTCCATATGACAGTCCCAGCGTTACCCTATACCTTCCAATATGGTGGATATATGAGTTGTATTATCTTTTACGAAGTAACTGTGATGTTATCCATGCCTGCGACATAGATACTATCATTCCTGCGGCATTCGCCAAGTTTGTTCGAAAAACCAAACTCTGTTATAGTGTATATGATTTTTATGCTGACTGTCTCTCGCCTCAAACACCTCGTATTATCCGCAATTTTGTCACGTTTCTAGATAAATTCTTGATGCGATTTACCGACTTAGTGATTTTGGTCGATGAATCACGGTATGCTCAAATAAAAGGCGCAAAACTGAATGAGATCGCATATATCTACAATACACCCCCAGATCATAGCTATACCTCGCAGAACTCAGACTTTCCCGATGCAAGTACATTTACCCTATTCTACGCAGGATTACTTCATCCAGATCGCGGTCTGATGCACACAATTGAGGCGTTAGAGGATTTAGAGGATACACAGTTGATAATTGCTGGTACTGGCCCGGAGAAAGATCGGATAGTTGGATACTTAGATGGGAATGGTAGAAGATTGCAGTATCTGGGCCTTCTACCCTACGAGGATGTCATCAAAAATTCCTTGCAAGCAAATATGCTTTTTGCATTCTATGACCCCAAAACCCCAAACAACAGGTATGCGAGTCCAAATAAATTGTTTGAGTCCATGATGTGCGGGAAACCAATCCTGACAAATGAAGGGACTACGATGGCCGACATCGTCCGTACCGAAGACTGCGGGATTGTTGTACCCTATGGAGATGTCGATGCGATTAGACATGCAATCCTTACGCTCAAAAGCGATCCAGCCCTGTGCATGCGCCTAGGTGAGAATGGTCGGAAGGCTTATGAAACAAAGTATAGTTGGGGCATTATGGAAGAACGGTTGTTGAAAGCTTATGCAAGTTTGATTTAATACGATTATATGAGGGATAAAAAACTCAATCCTAAAATCTGCTTTGACACTACTGTAGGCGGAGGTATCCAGCCTTTGATTGATGAACAAGGTAGTATTGTTATGGGACAACACAGTCATTCTGATAACAATTTGTTGTCAATGTGGAGATTCTTTAAATGAGTGAAGATAACCCACAAGGTATTGCAGTGGTTTCATTCCCTATAATAACCGCTTTCACTACACCAATATCCAATCTATCTAGCATAATTTCAGCGATCAGTGAAACATTTGTGATCCTCGGCACTCCTGATCAAATCTACTTTCAAAATTTAAGCAATTCATTACAGATCTCTGCTTTCCCATACCAATCAGGGTCATCTAGAATCAGGCAAATATTCAGGTACAATGCATTGCAAATGAGAATTATCTCCAAATTATTTTCATTGAGAAGGGATTATAAGAAAATTATTTTTTTCATGGAATTTCCCCCAGTTCTTCCCATGATCTTTGGAAAAATTTTTCAATATAGAATATATTGGTTATTACCGTCTAAAATTTCACTTTCGTCGGAGAGTATCCTATCCAAAGTCACTATAACTCTTTCAAAAATCTGCTACAATCTGTGCAACAATATAATTTTATACTCTCCAAGCCTCGTCTCATATTGGGGCCTCGAAAAATACTGTCATAAAGTCCTTATAGCTCATGAACACTTCTTAAATTTTAGGACCTTCACTGTCACCACCCCCTTGCCTGACCGTCCTCCTTTAATCGGCTATATTGGGCGGTTGAGCGAGGAGAAAGGCGTCCAGCACTTTGTCCAAGCTCTCCCTATCATTCTCAGCACCTACCAGGACCTCCGCGTACTCATTGGTGGAAACGGGCAAGTAGAGAAAGCGATTGAGGCTTCCCTGCAGGCAGAGAAAATCACCGCCCGCGTTGACCTCCCGGGCTGGATCTCGCATGACGACCTTCCCAAATATCTGAATCAACTGCGCCTCCTCGTCCTCCCCTCCTACACTGAGGGGCTCCCGAACATCATGCTCGAGGCGATGGCCTGCGGGACCCCAGTGCTCGCGACGCCGGTCGGAGGGGTACCGGACGTTCTAATAGACGGGGAGACCGGATTTATTATGGAGAATAACTCGCCCGAGTGCATTGCGGAAAACGTGATCCGGGCGCTGAACTCTCCGGATCTGGAGCGGATCGCGGAGGATGGGAGGCGGTTTGTGGAGGAGCATTTTACGTTCAAGAGAACCGTGGAAAACTGGAAGGAAATTCTTCAGAACATTGATTAGTTATGATCAGCCCCAGTGCAATCCACAGGCAGCGCTTCCAGAAGGTCGCCCTGATATTCTTATTCTCCCTGCTGAGCGTAGCACTTGTTATCACCTGGAATATGCCAGCAACGGGCTATGAGTCCTCGATTTATCACTCGACGCCGCTGATACTCTGGGTGAGTTTGATCGCCTCGGTGATTGCCGGGATTGCGCTTGTTATTGTATCAATAGCGAAGAATGAATTAGAGCAGAATTCTCTCTGGAAGATAGGGTTCTTACTTGTATTCCTGTGCTACACAATCTGCCTGGCTCTCTATATCATCCGTGGCTATCACATGTGGTGCATGACTGGAGATCCCGCCAGTCATATCGGATGGACTAAAGAAACAATCAATACAGGACACGTTCCGACCTCGATAATCTATCCGATCACTCATATTTACCTGTCTGAGATCGTTTTTTTTACCGGTCTCGATCTGGTCATTCTGCATAAAATGGTACCACTCATCTTTGGATTACTCTGTGTCCTGTTTATGTATGTGCTGGCTCAAGCCTCGTCTTCAAATTATGGTGGTGCTGTACTTGCCGGGGTTATCAGTTGTTGTTTAACATTTGGTTGGTATCTTAATCTGACACCGAATGCACTATCTAATATGTTAATTCCCTTTGCGCTATTTTTAACTATAAAGTTTCTTCAAAAGAGGGAATGGGCATGGGCCGTCCCACTATCAGTTATCATCATTCTCTACCCAGTTTTCCATGTCCTTCCAGCCGTGGTCCTGGGTTTGGTGCTCCTCACACTCTGGATTCCTGGTAAACTGGTGGAAATGATTCAGAATCTACGCGAAAAGAAGATACATGTCTTAAAATGCAGCAGTGAAGATTTCTGGCTGTTATTTCCTTTTCTGTTGCTGTTAAGCTGGTTCATCTTTTGGATCTCTTCCTTCCAGGAATTTGGATACACTATTAAAGATGTATATTATACTGTCGCTTTAGAGGAAGAGACACAAGGTGCAGCTTTCCTGGATCAGATCTCTTATGCGCAGAATTATGGATACAGTGTTATCGAACAAGTTCTTAAGGTGTATGGTGTACAGGGGATCCTTATTCTTCTCTCGTTACTAGCTCTACTAGTGTTATGGAGAGAATTCACTGTTAAATGCCATAATAAGCCCCTTTTCTCGATTTATGGTCCAGTTTTTGCCATTCTATTTCTGATGGGCGTCCTCTTTATTTTCAACCTACCGTTTGGACCGCTTAGATTTATAGTATATATATCGATGTTAGGAACATTATTTGCAGCGTATTTCTTCTCATACTTTTTGGTTGATAGAAGATCAGAGAATAACCTCTTACTACAAAAAACTGGTTTTAAGGTGTCATGTGCGACTGTAGTAATTACCCTCTTGTTTCTTGCTAGTATGTTTATCCTCTATCCGTCACCGTACACTCTGGGGGCGAGCTCCCACACAACACAATCTGAGGTTATGGGAATGACATTTTTTTATGACCATCGTGATGTGAACGTACCTGTGACAGGGATTACAATTGCTCCAGGAAGGTTTTCCCATGCTTTTCTAACGCCTGAAGAGCGATCTGTTCAGCGCCTTCCTATGTATCTTGAGAATCAGGTTGTTCCATGGCATTTTGGGTATGATGAATATCATACATTATCCGATCTTTACGCTAATGAGATGGACCTGATTATAACTCAAAAAGACAGACTGCATTATGTAGATTTATTCCCTGATATGGCGGAATTACGATTTAAAGAACAGGATTTTGAACGATTGGATTATGATCCTGACATAAGCCTTCTGTATTCAAACGGAGGTTTTGACCTCCGGAAAGTAACTATGATGGTTTAAGGTGGTTTTATTGAAAAATGTACTTATCATTACTTATCACTTTCCTCCTATGCCTGAGATCGGTGGCATTCGTTTGTATGGGCTTGCGAAGTACCTTCCTAAGTACGGTTGGAATCCAATCATATTGACACCTACCCTACCGGGAGAACCAGATTCACAGTTCCAGGTGATTCAGTCCTCTTATGATGACGTGGTTGCGCTCTGGAAAAGACGCATGGGATTGAATACAAAAAAATCGTTAAATGAGCAATTTGGCGTCTCCAAGCCGAAAGATCAGCCTTCAATTATAGATCATCTTACGTACCTTCCATGGGAAGTAATCACGTATCCTGATCCTATGCGGGGTTGGTACAAGCATGCAGTCAAGGCAGGAGGTGATCTCCTTCAGAGAGAGCAGATCAATGCAATCCTCAGTTCATCATCACCCGTAACGTGCCACCTTATTGCCAAGACTCTCGCGGAGAAGTATCAGATTCCCTGGATTGCGGACCTCCGCGATCTCTGGACGCAGAATCCTTATTTTAATCATTGTGCTCTCCGAAAGTTTGCTGAAAAACGCCTCGAACTCCGGATACTGGGGAAAGCAAGTGCATGGGTGACAGTATCCGAACCTCTGGCAGACGACCTGAGCCACCTGCACACTCATAAACCAGTATATGTTATTACCAACGGATTTGATCCAGAGGATGCATCGTTTGCCCCTCCGAAATTGACCGATAAGTTTACTATAACCTATACCGGGGTTCTTTACAACGGAAAGCGAGATCCCTCGTTGCTCTTTGAAGCCCTGGAGAATCTAATAAGCGATGGCGTTCTCGCTCCAGATCGTGTTGAGGTCCGTTTCTTCGGTTCTCAGGACTCCTGGTTATTTGATGAGATCAGAGATGCTAATCTGGATGGCGTTGTCAAGGTTATGGGATTCGTTCCAAGGAATCAAGCGCTCCAGAGGCAGCGCGAGTCGCAACTCTTACTGCTACTCTTATGGAACAACCCACAGGAGAAGGGAGTGTACACCGGGAAGATCTTCGAGTATCTTGCCGCCGGGAGACCGATCATCGCGCTAAGTGGTCCAGGAGAGAGTGTCGTGAAAGATTTGCTCAACGAGACACAAGCCGGGCATTACGCATCATCATTAGAGGACCTAGAAGATATCTTATCAAAATACTATTCGGAATACATAAGAACCGGAGCGATATCTCCCACCAAAGAGGATGCAACCTCCAAATACAGTCATCTGGAGATGGCGAAGAAATTTGCTGGTGTTCTAGATAAGGTCCAAACAGAGGCATCTCAGCATCCTACGTCTGTATCTACCTGCAGTGATTCGACGCAGAAGTCCATTCGATAAGGCTCAAATCCGGACGACCAACATGATGAAACGGGTCAAGAAGGAACTGAAACAAAGAACCAAGGTAGTTGGGGTGTTTCTGAATGAGGAATCCCTCATCCAGTTGGTCGGATTCATCCTGATGGGCGTGAACGAGGAGCGGGTCACCGGCAGAAGGTATTTGACCATAGAGAAGGAATGATTCGGTAAGGAGACAGGGCTCAGACAAATTACAGAAAATCTGAGACGTCACTTTCCTTCTGAGGAAGCATTTATCTAAGATATTGTTAATCTCCCATTTGTACATAACTCTTATTGTTCTATATTGTTTCGAAAAACACAGAGTGCCAGGTTTCCAAAACATAGCATTTTAGTAAATATGCAAAAGAGTAAGAACTAAATAAATCCATTTCTTTGGCCTTGAGTAAATTTACTCCGCAGCGGGGGAGGAACTCCGAACTACAGATGGTACTTAAAAAATGGTCTTTCAGTTCACCTTTAAACCAGAACTCTTCCGGGATCGGCCAGCCCATTTTATCTCTCCGCCAACAAACTCTACCCGGTAGGAGATTCTCAAATGTTTTCCTAGCGATGTATTTTGTCCATCCATCATGCACTTTGTACGCAGCAGGGATCGCTGCTAGAAACTCCACAAGTCTATAATCCATGAATGGCATCCGCGACTCTATTGAAAAAGCCATAGACCCACGATCAGCCAGGTGGAAAAGGGTTTCTAGAGACAGTTCCAAGTCCTCGCACAGTACTTGGTTAAGAGGTTTAAATGAAGCGTTTTTACCGATAGATCTGACAAGAGATAATGTAGCATTTTCGCCTATAAGATGTCTGGCGATATTTAGGAGTGATCCTCTGACTATTGAACCTCGAGCGCCTGGAGTATGCCGATATCGGTGAAACTCCTGGACTAACGTAGATAACGGGACATTGCGAAAATAATATTCCAAGTATTCCAGATACCCTGCAAGCTGCTCATCGGCCCCTTGACCATCAAGAGTAACAGTAACACCACATGCCCTCGTGAGCTTATACGTATGCCAACTGGACATTACGGTATTTGCTACAGGAGTATCCAGATAATAAACAAATTTACGATGCTCATTTATGATATCCTCCTGTTTCGGCTCGATTTGATTCGATTTCACCCTAAGGGCCGTGGCGACAGTATCGATAAAGCTACTTTCATCACAGTATTCCGTGCCGACCGTTTTGTAGACGCTGGAGAATGTTTCTTGCATTTCCTCTTTCTCCCGTAACTTCATCTGCTGATTTATGAGGTAAACAACAGAAGAACTATCCAATCCACCTGATAGTGCAGAACCGACTTTCACATCAGCTTTTAGCCGAAGTCTGACAGCATCGTTGAGCAAGTCGTAATATTGCCGAGCATATATCTGACCTTTTTCCTCGCTGTAGGGTTCATTCGAGAGGTTTGGTTTAACGTTCCAGAACTTGATCTCCCTGAAGGGGTGGAATAGATCTTCAATATTACATTCCAGAAAACAGGCGTTGTCAAACCGATAGATATCTCTGAATGCAGTTTCCCTAAGATTCTCCCTGGGTTGCTCTTTAAGGTACATTTTACAATAATCAATATTCGGTTCCCTGGTTACAATGGGGTGTTTGAATAAGGCTTTTATTTCAGAGGCGAAAATGAAATTCTCGCTATCCTGATAGTAATACAGTGGTTTAATCCCGAAACGATCTCTCGATATAAACAGCTGTCTTTCTGCCGCATCATAGAAGACAAAGGCCCACATTCCATTGAAGCGACTTAAGCACTCAGTTCCCCAAGCGTCATAACTTGCTAAAACAACCTCAGTATCTGTCTGAGAACGAAAAGTGTAGCCTAACCCCTCCAGTTCTTCACGTAATTCGGTATAATTATAAATTTCACCATTATAGACGATCCAATAGTGGTCATGGTAGCACATAGGTTGGTGACCCAGAGGACTAAGGTCTACAATCGCTAATCGCCTATGGCCAAAGGCAAGGGAGACAGGACACTCCATAACATTGTATTTCGGGAGGGAGACGTCGTTCTCATGAGGACCACCAAATAAATATCCTTCGTCATCCGGCCCCCGATGGCGAATACTATCATTCATTGATTTGATGGTTGAAGTAGCGATTCTATTTTTCGAAATGATACCAACGATGCCACACATCTACTAGCACCTGCTCAATGGGAGTCTAATAACCTCCATCAAAGCAATAAGTGGTATTAATGGCTTTCGTATTGACCTAGTTCACTCTCAAGTGCGAGGCCACTCGTCCTCTGCCATCCAATGTGCCCTATATACGACCCGCTTGATAGTCAATAGGGGCTCTACGCTGATACAGGTAAAGGTTTATAATTCCGAATTCACCAAACTTAGTTCTGTAACTATCCGAATAGGTCTGATGAAACAGCTTCCTCTAAGAGCCTTACATGGACCTATAACAGATAGCTAATTATCCTTGGTTGCCTAGAGGTGCATCAATCCATGTCCTCTCGACCACATTCTTTCACCGCAGATGTCCTCAAACTCGTCACTGGAACTACTCTCGCTCAGATCATCGTAGTTCTGGCTTCGCCGCTCCTTACCCGCCTTTATGGCCCGGAAGCTTTTGGATTTTTCGCACTCTTCACCTCGATCACCAGCATCATATTGGTTGTGAAGTTATGACCGAGAGAACATCTAGATCAATTCTAGTTCTGATTACAGAAACGTACCCCTATGGTGCAGTAGCAGAATCATTTCTGGATAAAGAAGTCCCCTACCTGAGTTCAGCTTTTGATATAGTAACGATTCTTCCTCGTGCTCTTCCCTCAAAAACAGAAAGAACCGAAAGAACTCTTCCTAAAAATGTCTATGTCGATAACTCCCATTTGTTGCAACCAGAGACATCTATAGATAGGGTACTCTATAAACTCCATACAGTTCTATTGGTGGTAACATCAAAGTATTTCTATTCAGAAATTTTAAAAAATCCCTGGACAATTACCAATATTACCGCGTTAAGACGAATTGCTGGATTCCTGTCTGGATCTATCCGAACCCGAGAATGGGTTCAGAACTATGCAGGACGGGACGGCATCGATTTGTCAAAAACGATTTTTTATACCTATTGGCTCGATACTGCCACGATGGGTATTGGTATGGCAAAAAAAGACCACCCTGAGATAAAACTTGTTTCAAGGGCTCACGGAGCCGATCTTTATGAAGAACAGCATGATCCTCCTTATATCCCGTATCGATATGAAACACCTTCTTCTCTTGATCAACTCTATCTCATATCAGAGCATGGACATAACCACTTTACTCAGAAGCACCCTTACTTTCAAGGTAAATTAGAGGTTGCCCGGTTAGGGGTTGAGGAACCAGGTTTTATCACAAAAACTTCCCAAGATGGGACGTTCAGGGTCGTGTCTTGCTCATATATTATCTCAGTTAAGCGGATTGATCTTCTTATTCAGGGCCTGAAAGAACTGGGCCAAAGGTACCCAGAAGAATCATTCGAATGGGTGCATATTGGATATGGCCCCCTGAAAGATCAAATAGAGGATATGGCGAAAAAATGCTTACCGAAAAACGTAAAATTCCACTTTTTGGGTTATTTACCAAATCCAGAAGTCATTTCATTCTATCAAGACAACCAAGTGGATGTATTCATCAATGTTAGTTCATCTGAAGGCATCCCCGTATCAATAATAGAGGCACAAAGTTGCGGTATACCCGTTATTGCTACTGCAGTTGGAGGAATCCCAGAAATCGTTTCCAGTAACGTGGGTATCTTACTCAGCGAAAATCCAACGCCACAAGAAATTGCAGATGCAATATGGATGCTGAAAAAAGATTCAAGTGAGTTGGAGTTGTTGAAGAAGAATAGTAAGTCAAATTGGGATGAGATGTATAATGCCAAGAAAAACTATCAAACATTCTCTTTAAAACTGAGCCAATTTGAATTTAAATGACTGAACATCAATTTTTCATATTTTCAGTTGAACTAACTTGAAACACTATCAACTTCCCTTATTTGATTATAAATACAAGATTTACACCAAACTCATCCCAATATTCTCGCGACCATGACACTACATGCCCAGTGAATCAACCCCAAGAATAAGTGCTCACATTGCTTGTACCGGTAACACAAGAGCACTCTAAGCAATATGGATCTTCAACCATATACGAGACATTTTTGAGACGAACTCTTATATCATTGCAGGAGCACGATTACACACCAGCGGGCCATCACCGCCTCTCACGCTCCTATCTGTGAACCGAAGGTTTATAGTATACTGCTTTTTTATGTGTTTATTCTCGACTTAAACCTCTCAATTGCCTTCAAATTTAGTATAACCGAAATTATATCCATTCCAGATATGACTAACACATAAGTGATTATTGTTACCATTATCGGGAATTCGAGCAAATAACTCAAATAGAATACAACAATAACTATAATAGTACGTACAACGTCAAACATAAGCACCCAACTGTTGTATCCATACAACTGTAAATGACTAGTCGGCGAAACAACAAAATTCGCAATCACCATCACCGCCAGCGGCCAGCAGTACCACCCCGCCTCCACCCATACATCTCCAAAGATGAACGGAACAACAAACGGGGCAAACAATGCCGGGATGCCGATCAAAGGAACACCAATGATAAATAAATGCTTAAGTGTTCTCACATACAGAGACCGCAATCCCCTCGATCTCTCGCGGACCATCTTTGATGCCTCCCCAAGGTATGCCTGCCCCATCGAGCCAGAAATAAGACTGCCCGGAAGCACCACCAGCATATGGGCAAGGGCATAGAACCCCACAACCTCTGAGTTATAGAGCGCGAGCAGCATGAGCGGTGGGAGCTGCAGTGACAGGGTGTTCACAATAGAGGCCGGAAAATTAAACGCTGGAAAACTCTTGTAGGTCGTTGCGACGCTCTTCATGCGGTTCCAAGAGATGGCCTTAAGATTGTTCCTCTCCTTTCTCCACATCGCACGGGCAAGCGTAGTGATCCCGGCGATCTGAGAGACAATATGCCCAAGGATCAGCCCCACCGGCCCGAAGGCGAGAATGCCAAGGAGGATCTTGCATACCGAGCCCCCGGCACCCTGATTGATCTTTGTGTAGGTGATCCTTTTGTAATCCCTCTGCCGAATAGCCCAATAGTTCAGCATGGTATACAGACCCATTCCAAAGAAACCGATGAGGAGCAACCAGGAGTACTGCTTAATAGCATCCAGATCGAAGGCGTTGATCAGGAGATCTCTTCCGAACAAGAGAATGAGCGCAAATCCGATTGTTGTGATGCACAGGAGTATCAGACACAACCCAAAGAGGTTGATCGCGTCTTCGTTCTCTTTGGGGAGTGCATATGCGAATTCATAACGGAGAGTGGCGCCGACACTGAAGATCGCCAAGACAGACGAATACACCGCAAGAATACCCATCTCTGATGGGAGGTAGAGCCGGGTGATGATTGGCATCGTGCCAATCCCGATCAACTGAGCAACCGCGGTACCGCTCCCGAGGATGAGTACGCCCTTGTAGAGCGGGTTATTCAAGATGAACCCAATCGTCCAAGAAGCATAGGGGTTTCTCTTCACGACCAAGATCAGGCGCGAAAGGAACTGGAAGATCGTTCTCTGCTGTTGGTTGCCCGTCATCTGTCTGGCTCAAAGACTCCCCGATGTACCGGAGTGTGCTCTCGTATCGATTCCACTATAAGAGATCTGAATTGCAAATAGTTTAGATATACAATCTGGACGGGTGCTGTGTTGCATAAATCTGATCCACCGACCCCAACAGAGAAGATGCCGGACGTCCCCTCCGCCCCTTCATGCCACGAAACGAATGTTGGGGACGCCCGTACCCGGATACTCGTGGCTGGAGTATATATAATGAGCTCCTGACCAAGCGCGGCGAGTTCTGTCTCTCGCTTGACTTTGTCGACCAGTGGGATGCCCGGCTTGCCCAGATGAACGCTGGCAAGCGTGGTCGACCATTTCAGTATCCAGAATCGTTCATTGCATGGATGGCTCGTATCCACATCTTCCTGCAGATGCCCTACCGCCAGATGGAGGGTTTTGTCCGGAAACTCGCGACATTCATCCCCTCTCTCAAGGCAGCCGATTATACCACACTCTTCCGTCGAATCAAGAATCTGGATCTCTCACTCGATGTACTCCCTGAGATCCTCGCCGACGATCTCATCGTCGGCGCCGATAGCACCGGGATCAAGGTCACGAACCGGGGGGGAGTGGATGCGCGAGAAATGGGGGGGCCAGACGTGGTTGGATCAAGGTGCATCTCATGATCGATGTCGAGACCAACCAAGCGCTCGGTCTGGAGATCACCGATGAGTCGGTACAGGACGACCAGATGTTCATTCCCCTCCTCGACCAGACCCAACAGAACTGTGGCGAGGAACACTCGGTGTACCGAGTTCTCGCGGATGGTGCCTATGACCGGAATGAACTCTTCAACGCCCTGAACACCGGGGAATCGCCGCTGGCATCAAAACCTGGGTCAATGTTGCGACCCATTCGACCGGGTGGGTCGCCGTATCGAGCCGAATGCGTTGGAAACTGAAACAGATAGGGTGGATATCCCGGGCGGGCGTTGGTAGTTATCTACAGGATGTGGTGGAAGGCGGAAGGAGCCTTCTCCACCATCAAACGGATCCGGGGAGGGGGTACAGGCGACGTCTCGAGAGGGGATGTTTCGGGAAGTACGGATGAAAGTGAACGATTATAATGGGTTGATCGCTCTGGCAGCCTGACAGGAGGCGAATGGTGGGAGGGCAACCACCAGAGCAATTATGCAACACAGCAGACCTCACAAAAAGTTCTTAAAGGTTCAATGACTTTCTCAAAAAACATGTTCAGGAGAGCGGTGGACCTACTCAGGAGATTACGCAGTCTAGTGGTAGGAGATATGACATATGCGCTGAAAAAACAGGGGGTAAATCTCGGTGAAAACATATTCATCGGAATGGATGTTATTATCGATCCGTCTTTCCCCTGGCTGATAACAATATGCGATGATTGTACACTGACTAGCAGAACGATAATTTTGGCACATGATGCCAGTACAAAAAGACATTTAGGTTATACAAAAGTTGGGACTGTCTTTATCGGAAAAAGGACATTTGTCGGAATGGGCAGTGTAATTCTTCCCGGGGTTCATATCGGAGAGAATGTGATCATTGGTGCTGGGAGTGTAATTACAAAGGATATTCCTGATAACTCTCTGGTGGTAGGAAACCCAGGGCGGATCATCGGTCCAACTGATGTGTATATTACACGCTATAGGGGTATCCTCGAGAACAGTCTGACCTTCGATGAGAGTTGGACACTCGAAGGAGGAGTAAATTCAGAGAAGAGACAGGCGATGTACAAAGTGTTGGAAGATAGAAAGCCCAATAAAGTTGCCTTTGTTAGATAGTCAGTCGAGGCTACGACAGGTTTGATACGATAGTGATATAATTGACAAAAGTTTCATCATGGGAGAGGAGACTCTCCCCTTGGCAAATGAGAAAACGTCCGCGCACTTACCAGTGGTTGGAGGAGGGAAGCGAGGAAGAGTCCAGTTTGCGGCGACATAGTTTCCCTACTGAAGGTCGACGGTAAGGAACCGGAAGACGGCGGTGTTGAGCGACTGGACGACGATCGCCACATAGCCGGTGAGCCACATAGCCGGTGATCGAGGTCGCGAGGGGAATGAGCCCGTAGGCCGCGACCCCGAGGGTGTCGATGAAGTAGGGGACCAGCAGGACACCGATGACGATGTTGACCAGGAAATAGGCGATGTTCGCCGCGAGGTTGCGGGGGAACTGGACGGCAAAACGCTGGTTGGTTTCGATCTGCATGGTCTGTCACGGGTCGAAGAATTACCGGACTGGTGGAGAACAGGGGTAACGTCCTCTCAGTGCATGTTCATCCGCAACTCCTGCCCGCCTATCCCCTGTAGGATTCCTTCTTTTCCGGAAGGATCCGTGTACTATGGATCCGTGTACTATATTTCCGGCAGTCGGCAGCGTTGAACCGACGAATCCAGCAGACCCAACCTCAGGCACGGCGAGGCCGGGTTCCCAGGTGCGACCGTCCGGGACAGAGAGTGCTGAAAGACTGCCGCCGGCCCTGCTCACGGGAGGGGGACGGCTATCGGTATGGGCATACCATGCACATACCGGCAGCAGATATAAAACTTCGTTCTGCGGCCCTGCAGGGGAGGCGGCACTCCTGAGAACTGGTGATAGGCCGTTATCGCAATAATCTCCGAGTCGTCCGCCGGAGGCATTCGGGGGGCTTCCTTCCTATGAAGGGGTAAAAACCTGCTTCATATCAAACGATCCAGCCATCAGTCACTAAAACCGCCAGCCGTCTCTAATTCGCCTCATTTCCGAACCGCCACCCCCCATTCACCATCCTAACCTCAAACCGCGCCCCCTCGCCGGCAACCCCCGTCTCCCTAATAGTCATCCCCGTAATCCCGAGGATCCCCGCGACCAGGAACAGCCCGTGCCCGTGCCGGCGCTTATACGCCTCGCGAAAGATCGCCTCCTTCTCGCCGTCCGGGATGCCGATACCGTCGTCCTCGCAGAGGATCAGGAGGTCCTGCCCGGATATCACATACGAAAACCGGATCTCCGTCACCTCCCCGCCGTGGCGGACGGCGTTGTCGATGAGGTTGTAAAAGACCTTCTTCACCATCGGGTCCGCGTAGATCTCGAGGTCCCCGAGGTCGACCCGGACCCTGACCTCCGCCGGGAGGGCGAGGTCCAAGACACTCTCCCCGATGAGGTCCTGGGGCTTCTGCCAGGCGGGCTCCTTCACGCCCATGTCCTGGTAGTCCCGGCTGAACTCGATCTGCCTTTCGATCTCCTCTATGGCACTTCGGGCACGCTTCAGGCAGGCCTGGACCCCGGGATTTCCGCTGTCTTCCCCGGCGAAGTCGATGTAGGCGCGTGCGACGGTGACCTGGTTGAGGATGTCGTGGCGGGTGATCCCCGCGAGAAGGTTCAACTTCGCATTCGCCCGGCCAAGCGCCGCCTCGGCGTGCTGCTGTTCGGTGATATCCTCTCCGGAACTAAGCATCCCGCAGACTACTCCGTTTTTGTCCCGGAGCACGGTGTTGTGCCACGCGATGATCCGCTCGCCGCCGCCGGCGGCAAGAACCGGCGCCCTCACGTGCTCGTTCGCCTCGAGCTCGCCCTGCATCAGCCCGAGAAAGAACGCACGGCAGCGCTCCCGATCCGCCGGGGGAACGAACCGCTCGACCCAGGGCTCGCCCACGGCCGCATCCGCCGGGCAGCCCAGGACCTCGGACGCCCGGCGGTTGACGAGGGCGATTCGCCCGTCCCTGTCGAGGACGACGAAGAGGGCGCCGGCGATATCCAGGTACTGCCCGAGCCGGTCCTTCTCCCGCCGGAGCCGCTCCTCGCTTGCCGTTAAACTGGTGAAGACCACCGCGTAGGGCTGCCGGATCCCGGTCTCGACGAACGCGACGTAGATCAGCCCGAACGAGAGCACCATCAGGAGGTGGCCGACCATGTTCGAGAGCCCGTAAACGCTGCTATACAGCGTGAACGCAAGTTCTGACGCGATCATCACGAGGATGGCCGCGGCGAGGTGGCCCGTCACCCGGGGCGAGAAGGCGTCCCGCACCCGGTAGACGGCGATACCGCCGAGGACAAGCAGGGCCGCTATGACGTACTCGCTTACGACCTTGAACGGCGTCAGCCCCGACCCCTCGACGTAGCAGTCGGGGAAGACCGGGACGGCGAAGATCGAGAGGAGGAGGAGCGCGGTAACCGCCGAAAACGCCGCAACCACCCGGCAGGGGGCCGGGTTTCTCCGCATCAGGAGAGGCGCGGCAAGCAGCGTCCCGGAAAGGAGGTAGCGCGAGGCGATCCAGAGCTGCGTCGGCAGGTTTGCGTCGTAGCCGACGAAGATCCCCATCCCGTCATACGCAAGGGTGTGGACCAGTCCGATGCCGGCCACGAAGAGCAGCCCGGTGCCGGCGACCAGCAGGTAGCCGTTCTCCTGCATCGTCCGGGCGTTCCACGCCACGGTGAAGACGGCTATCGCTATCGCGACGGCAACGAGTTCGGCGATCGTATGGAAGAGCAGGTAGTTGTACAGGCTGGTCGCCGCGAGGGCGGCGAGGAGCACCCCAAAGACGGCGAGCGAGCGCCGGATGCCGGACTCCGCGGCCTCCGCCCCGCTGGAGACTGCATGGGCCGACGGGTCTGTTCGCATAGCGTTGTTCTGCATGGCTCCTTTCCGGCTGCGGGGCGGGCTCTCTGTCGTGCGACGCACCACCTATATTTATTCTGGTGATATTATCTTTTACAAAGCATCAATATATCGGATACATAACATCCCGTCTATAGGGCGATTCTGACAAACCGGGGTAAGATTCGGGCAAACAGGGGTGGTCGCTCGAGTCAGGATCGAGATTGCGCTACACCAGTTCGTTCCTGCGCAGGAACTCCCGGATATCGCGGGACTCGACCCAGCCCTCATCGAGCTGCTTGACGATCCCGTTGATCCGCTCTACCTGCTCCCGGATCTTCTCCGACGTCTTCGTATCGTCGGTCAGATCGGCCATGCCGAGGATCACCTGCAGGGGCAGGCGGATGTGATCTGCAAGGACGGCAAACTGCTCGATGTTCTGCTCGATCTGGTAGAACGCCTGCAGCCGCATATCCTCATAGCGCATCCTATCCGAGACGTCCCGGCCGACGGTCTGCACGCCGACCACCCTGCCGTCCTCCGTGATCGCCGACTCGTTCATCTCGACGGCGGCGGTTGTCCCGTCCTTGCGGCGGAGCTCCATCACCAGCCCCTCGACGGGCTCCCCCCGGGAAATCCGGGCCACGGCCTCCTGCCAATCAGAAAAGGTCGCATCGGAGACGTAATCGCTGAACTGCCTGCCGATCATCTCCTCCGGGGCATACCCGAGGATCCGCTCCACGGCCGGGGAGACGTAGGTGATCCCCTGGTCGTGGTAGCAGGTGCAGATCATATCGAAACTCCGCTGCGCTATCTCGCGGAACCGCTCCTCACGTTCCGCAAGAGCGTTCTGCATCTCCCGCCAGTCGGTGATGTCCTCCACCATCGCGATGACGAGCCCCCGCTCCCCGGGGTCGCGGAGCAGGGATGTCGTCAGCCGCCCCCAGATGATCCTGCCGTCCTTCGTCACGTAGCGCTTCTCCCGGCGGATGCCCTCCCCCCGGGCCGTCTCCCGGAGGAGGGACCCCGCCTCCTCCCGGTCGGGCGGGTAGATCAGGTCCCGGGACTGCATGCTGCAGAGTTCGTCCTCACCGTAGCCGAACATCCGCACGAACGCCGGGTTCGCCTTCATGATCCGCCCGTCCGGATCGATAAGCGCGATCCCGGTCCCGGCCTGCTCGAAGATCCCCCGGAACCGCTCTTCGCTCTCCTGGAGGGCGAGTTCCGCCTTCTTCTGCTCGGTGATATCCTGCCCCGTGACGGCCAGCCTCCCGGCCTGCGGCCGGTAGATCTGCAGGTCGTACCACCGTCCGGTCCGGGGTTCCTGCAGCCGCCGCTGCACCGGCACACCGGTCCTGGCGACCTCCCCGTAGAGGACGCGGGCTCCCTTCGTGATCGCCGGGAAGACGTTGAAGAGCCGTTGCCCGAGCAGTTCCTCCCGGCTGCGGCCGAAGACGTCGGCCGCGTTCTCGTTCAACTCGATGATCCGGTAGTCGGCGGGGTTTCCCTCACCGTCCGGGATAACCTCGTAGAGGGTGTAACTCTCGAGCATCTGTTCGAAGAGAAGGCGGTACTTCTCCTCGCTCCTCTCGATAGCCTCGTCCGCCCGCAGCCGCTCGACGATCCGGCCGAGCCGCCCGGCGACGGCGTCGATCAGGCGGTGTTCGGCGGCAATGAACGGCGCGTCGCCGTCGGCGGGCAACCCGTGGCGGTAGCATACCTCCACCTTCCCGGCGTTATGGCCGTGGACAACAATCGGGCTCTCCTGCCGCAGAGGGGTCTCGACAAACCCGGGCGACCGGTATTCCCGGCCGTCGACCGTGATCCGGGCTGCAGCATCCCCCGGGCGGAGCCAGCCGGCGGGGAGGATGGCGGCGACCTCCTGCAGGACCTCCTCGACCGATACCCCGGGCCGCTCGACGACACGGCTCACGGCATAGAGCGTCGCAAGTTCCCGCACCCGGTTGTCCAGGACGACCTGCTGCTTTCGGAGGAGGTCTTCTGCCCTCCGCCGGTCCGTGATGTTCTCTGCGATGACGACAAGCCGATCGTCCTCCGGCCGGTAGGCTTTCAGTCCGTAGCAGGCGCCGGTCGCCGGATCTGAAATATCGCAGTGCACCGGTCTTCCGGTTGTCGCAACCCGGCAAAGGAGGTCGAGCGCGGCGGGGGTGATCGACGGAACAGCCGTGACGAGGTCTTCTCCGGCGACCTCCTGCCGGCGGCGCCCGAGGATCTCGGCGGCCTTGCGGTTGATCCGGATGACCCGAAATCCCGCGGGGTTGTTGGAACCGTCGCGGAGTATCTCAAGGAAGAGCACGGGGTCCGGCATATGGTCGAAGAGGAGGCGGTACTGCTGTCCGGGGGCTGCGGTCTCCGTGTGTGCCGGCGCGATGGCGGCCCCGAGCATCGCGGCGACGGCGCGGACGAGGCCGCGCTCCTGCGGTAGGAATGGGTCTTCTGTTCCCTGAGGGGGCTCCCCTTCGGTTTCCTCCGGACCCCTCCGGCACTCCACCACGAGGTGGCCGGCCGGGACCCCGGCGACGATCCTTCCCGGTCCGGGGGCAACGGGGCCGGGCACGACCCGTGCCGATACCCCTTCCGGACGGCGGAACCCACCGGGCAGGAGGCCGGCCGCCTCCCGCAAGGCCTCGTCCGGACCGGCCTCCTCGATCGCCCGGGCGACCGCGGAGAGGACCGCGAGTTCCCTCACCTGCCCGCCGGGTTCGTCCCGGCCGGTGACGTTGACCCCCGCCCAGAGGACGACCCGGCCTGCGGCGTCCCTGACCGGGATGCCCCTGCTCACGACGGTGCGGTATTCTCCGCCGGCGCTCCGGGCGCGGTAGGCGCACCGCCACGGCGTGCCGGCGGCGGCACAGCGCTCCCATTCGGCGAGCACCGTATCGGCGTCCTCCGGGTGGAGGGAACGCGCCCAGCCGGAGTTCCACCACTCTTCGAGCGCCGTCTCCGGGAGGCAGGGCGCCATGCCGTTGGAACGGCAGATCCAGATGCTGCAGGGAACCGTCTCGTCGAAGGGTCGGTCGGGGTTGTCGGAGATCGTGGTGAAGTCTGGTGGAGGTGTCATGATAAGTCCTCCGGGAAGGGGGCAGGGGCGGGCCGGCACCCGGGCACGTTGCAGTGAATAATCGTTCCGATTACTTGGAGCGATTGCTTCATAATGGTTCTGCTCGGTGAAGGGGTGGCCCCTGCCGGGGTTGATCGCCCTCGAGGTGAGCCCGGACCACCCTTTAAGTGGGATGCAGCCAGGATCGCATACCCATGATGGAGACCTCTGTCCAGAAGGCTCCGGCCGGAGGAGGGCCGTGACGGAGCATGAGGAGTGCCCGTCCTGCCCCCGGTGCCGCGCCGGGATCTGCGAGGTGCACAGGCCGGTTGTCGGCCGCCGGAAGGCCGCGGTCTTCGTGGTCGCGGGCATCCTCCTCCTCGCGGGGGTGATCGTCGAGTACTTCACCCCGTATCCCTTCGCCGGGACAGCCCTCCTGCTCGCCGCCGCGATCCTATCCGGCTACGACGTCCTGAAAGCCGGGCTCCTCGCCCTCGTCCGGCTCCGGTTCAGCATCGCCGTGCTCATCACGATCGCGGCGGCGGGAGCGTTTTTGACCCAAAACCCCGCCGAGGGAGCGACCGTCCTCTTCCTCTACACCATCGCCGAGTTCCTGGAGGAGTATGCGGCCGGGAGGGCGGAGCGCTCGATAGCCTCGCTCCTCGACGTCGCGCCGCAGACGGCCCGGGTCCGGCGTGACGACGGGGAGGTGACCGTTCCAGTCGACGAGGTCGGCGTCGGCGAGACCGTGATCGCAAGACCGGGCGACACCATTCCGCTCGACGGCGTCGTCACCGGCGGCGGGTCATCGGTCGACCAGGCGGCGATCACCGGCGAGAGCGTCCCGGCGGCGAAAGGCGTCGGGGACGCGGTCTACGCCGGGACCCGGAACGTGGAGGGCTACCTCGAGATCCGGGTGACGAAGCCTGAGGCGGAGAGCACGATAGCCCGGGTGGTGGCCCTGGTCGCGGAGGCCCAGGCCCACACCTCCCCCACCGAGGCGTTCATCGAGCGGTTCTCCCGCTACTACACCCCGGCGGTCATCCTCGGCGCCGCTCTCCTCGTCGTGGTCCCCCCGCTCGCCTTCGGCGTCCCGTTCGTCGAAGCGTTCTACCGGGCGCTGGTCCTGCTCGTCATCGCCTGTCCCTGCGCGCTCGCCATCTCCACCCCGGTCTCGATGGTCTCGGGGATCACGACCGCAGCGCATAACGGCGTGCTCATCAAGGGCCGGGACTCCCTTGAGGTCGTAGGGCTCGCGAAGGTGGTCGTCTTCGACA
>PGYH01000185.1:3659-4546 GCA_002839575.1 Methanomicrobiales archaeon HGW-Methanomicrobiales-6 | reverse complement strand
ACGCACGCTCCCTCCCCGGGATGCCGGCAAGCCCCGGGATCATCCCCGACATGCGCTACCTCTCCCCGGCCTACCTCCCCATGCTCGTCATCGGGGTCTACGCCCTCAAACACGCCGGTCTCGACGCCGACGGGGTGCGGGACTCCCTCAAAACCCTCTTCTGGCTCGCGGTCGTCGATCTCCCGCTCATCTTCGTCGTCCTCCAGGTCATCGCCGGCCGGAACCACGGCGGGCAGGTCACGTTCATCACGACCCTCACCTACCTCTTCCTCGCCGGAGCCGCGGTGCTCTACGTCGCCGTCCTCGCCCGCCGAGCCTCCCCCCGCCTCCTCGCCTACGCGATCCCGGCGCTGATGTTCTTCCCCCTCGCCTGGGAAGTCGTCGTCGACTTCCGGTTCGCCACCAGCTGCTGGGAGGGCTACCACTTCTGGATACCCGTGGTGCAGTACATCTGGTACATCCAGTACGCCATCTTCCCGCTCTGAGGGGAGAGCGGCCCCTGTTTGACAGACCGGCGAGAGGGTCTGATCGAGCA
Source organism: Methanomicrobiales archaeon HGW-Methanomicrobiales-6 (assembly GCA_002839575.1). GTDB lineage: Archaea > Halobacteriota > Methanomicrobia > Methanomicrobiales > Methanoculleaceae > Methanoculleus > Methanoculleus nereidis. The sequence continues at coordinate 4,011 of PGYH01000185.1, read as the reverse complement.
GGGGTAGCGGGTTTCGCCGCATTCGAGACGAGGCAGAGGAGCAGAACCTGCCTGAGCCCGTGCTCGAGGAGGCTGAGAATCAAGTGACCGAACAAGGGGATGGCCACGATCGAGATCCTCAAATCCGACCGGGATCGGCTGGACGAACTCCGCCACTACGCGGACGAGCCCTACCCGGTCATCGTACGCCGACTCCCGGGTCCGAGCGAGGACTCCGAGCCCGGGGACACTCGCCGGCGTGACCCCCACCACCTCCACCCATAGCCACGCTTCTATAACTTATAACGACCCATAACTCATTATGCCCGAGGAGACAACCACGATCGAGATCGCCAGATCCGACCGGGACCGG
>PGYH01000185.1:0-3329 GCA_002839575.1 Methanomicrobiales archaeon HGW-Methanomicrobiales-6 | reverse complement strand
CTATTCTCCCTGCGGGTAGGGGTGTACCGGGTGATCCTGGCGTTCGAGCACCAACAACTCGTTATTATGGCGGTCGATCCCGACCACCGAAGGAACGTCTATAACAACCTGTGACGCACCGTTTGAGCCCTCCCGAACCTATGCCGGGTCCGAACTATCGAAGGCCTGGGCAACCTCTCATCGCACGGCAATCTCATGATGAAGTGTCTTTGAGGGTGCTCTCTTGAATATCGAAAATATCTTATAACATAGAGCAATAAGGATACCAGTTATACGCCCTACCGTTCCCTTGCGGGACGGTAGTTTCTTTTCAATCGCCCTATTAGAAAATATTGCGGCGGTACATCGGTATTGTGTTCTTCTTTTTAGTTTTAAGGGCTCTATGGAATCCAAACCGTTCGTAAAACAGTTCGGCATCAGGTTTGGCATCGACGGTGAGAATGCAGCATCCAGAATAGGTTGACACGGTTATCGCTATCGACCGTATCGCGGTTAACATGGCTCGCCCAACGCCTCTTCCTTCACATTCCCGATCCGTGGCGAACCGGGCAATCTTGATCGCAGGATAATAGGAGTAGGCATACCAATCCTTGTCATCCTCGGGATCAATATCCTTCTTGATGATGCTATCGTTGAGGAGCGAGAAGTACCCGATACACCTTCCCTCGTACATGGCGAGATAGGTAACGGCCACATGGGCGTCCTGGTTTTTTAGCGCATCAGCGGCCAGGTAGTCGGTTAGTTCCTCATGTGTGCAGGAAAAAGATGAGATATCATGATGGACGGCGAGATGCTCGAAGAGTATATCCGATAGAGGTATTTTTGGTGGTCCGGCATCCGGAATCGCGGAAAAATTCTTTGAAGGCATTGTGATCGCGCAAAATCAGACTAAAAACGGAGGGATTTTCAGCGGATGGATTTAACAAGTTCCTTTCCGTGGTCACGTACCCAACGAGTCATCTCCCGCCCTTCCGGAGTATCGTATCGGTCGGGGTCCGCCATGTACTTCTCAAAGCGGCGGGCGTCATCGCCTTCCAGGTAGAGGCCTAATTTGATTTTCTGAGCCATATCAATATCATCCTCATGGAATTCTCAACGCGTTATGATACTATCTCCCGCCGTGTTAATATACTATTCTTCACCTCACCCCCTCTCGCCCGTTTCACTCCCGGACCAGCCTCCCCCACCAGATGTGGAGGGGGAGATATAGCCGTGCCAAATGGATTTCTCGCGTCCGGCATGCTTGCTGATCTTCTCAATCGGGAGATCGACCTCTATCACACGTTTCACATGAACGCATTCATGACTATGCGCATACGGTCATACCTCGGGTTCTCTTCAGACACAGCGAGTTCCTCGCCGTACCCCGATCCCTCCCCGGGATGCCGGCAAGCCCCGGGATCATCCCCGACATGCGCTATCTCTCCCCCGGCCTACCTCCCCGTGCTCGTCATCGGGGTCTACGCCTTCAAGCACGCCGGTCTCGACGGTGATGGGGTGAAGGAGGCGCTGAGAACACTCTTCTGGCTCGCGGTCATCGACCTCCCGCTCACCTTCGTCGTCCTCCAGGTCATCGCCGGCCAGAACCACGGCGGGCAGGTGACGTTCATCACGACCCTCACCTGCATCTTCCTCGCCGGAGCCGCGGTGCTGATGCTCTTCCCCCTCGCCTGGGAGATCATTGTCGACTTCCGGTTCGCCACCAGCTGCTGGGAGGGCTACCACTTCTGGATACCCGTGGTGCAGTACATCTGGTATATCCAGTACACGATCTTCCCGCTCTGAGAGCAGGGAATTAACAGCCCCTGATCAGTCGTACCCGACCGGGACGGCCCCACCCTCCACGGCCCGTCGGCGTGCCGCTCATCCTCGCCGTCGCGGGGTACATCCTGAAGGCCGAGGGCGCTGAGGATGAATGCGACGATTACGAGGGAAAGACGCGAAGTGAGGAGTGATGTGCTCCCCGCTTCCCCGTCGTGCCTTTGCGGGGGTGGAGTTTGAGCACCGGAGGTGCGAACGGCAGAGCAAAAAGACCCCCTGCGCAAAGCCGGGGGGGGTGGTTCACGCGGTTTTACAACATTACAGTAGGGCTGAATAGTTGTACGATAGCGTTAACAGTTGACCTCTGGGGTTAGAAACGCCCATACCACTTGTGCGCTCGCTCGATCGGCATCACGGCGAGAACATGAACCTCCTGCTCTGCCTCATGGATGCGATAGAATGCCGTGAAGGTATGGCTTATATGAAGGCGATAGGTGTCTTCCCGTCCCTGAACATACAGACGTTCCTTATCGCTTCCGCCACCGGGGAACGGATCTTCTTGAAGCATCTTCAGTTTCTCCATGACGATCCGCCGGCTCTTCGGGCGGAAACTCCGGATACTCTCAAGGGCCTTGCGGTTAATCAGTATCCGGAACGTCAAAATTCAGCTCCACGAAATCCCCCTCCGCCTCGATACGATCCATATCCTCGATGAACCGGCGCTTCTTCTCCAGTTCCACCATGTGGGAGAGGAGATCATCGAACGTCTGTCCCGGGCGCTTGAGATCGGAGATCTCCTCCCATACACCTTCCGAGACCGGTATCCGCTTGGTTGCAACCATGACAATACTGTAAGTGCTGACCATATTTACAATGGTTGGTGAAGACTCTTCCGGCGTTCATCACGACCCTCACCTATCTCTTCCTCGCCAGTGATGCGGTGCTGTATGTCGCCGTCCTCGCTCGCCGAGCCTGCGCCGTCCCGGTGCTGATGCTCTTCCCCCTCGCCTGGGAGCTCGTCGTCGACTTCCGGTTCGCCACCAGCTGCCGGGAGGGCTACCACTTCTGGATACCCGTGGCGCAGTACATCCAGTCTGCGATCTTCCCGTTCTAAGAGTGGAGCGGCCAGGGCCCTTCGGCCCATCGCATCCTGCGGACAGTCGTTCCTGCCGGAGCGTCGCAAATCGCAAAGATCGGACGAGCCAGACTCCGCCGCCGCACCAGAGCCCCTGGACGGAGGTGGCTCGATGCGCCGCGAACGGCCGGGTTATTGCAGAAATGGGATAATAGTTCCTGAACGCGAAAAACGCAGGTTCTTACAGAGCGTTGCTATCCGTTACTGCTCGTCCTTATGGTAGAGATCCAGAAAAATCAGGAGATCCCTTCGCTCATCATAGCAGTATGACAACCGGAATGGAGGAATATATACCTCCCTCGTCTGCTTTCTGCCATATCTCATCGGTTTTCCGATCACCGGATCGTCGATGATCTTAAGGATCTGTTGTTTCACCCGGTCCTTTATTCTGCCGTCACGGATCTTCCTGATCGTTCTCTCAAAGGACGCGCCG
>PGYH01000184.1 GCA_002839575.1 Methanomicrobiales archaeon HGW-Methanomicrobiales-6 | reverse complement strand
TCCCCCATGGCGATACCCCCTCGAAATCCGTAAATGGGGTATAGCAGGTAGCAAGTACCACCGGCGATTCCGCATGCCGATAACGTCCCCGGAAAAACCCTATGATATTAGCAAGAACGCGGTGAAGTTGCCGGATTGAGGGCATTCGGCCGAAAAAAGAGACTACGCCCCACCACCACCGGCACGGAACGGGCAGAAACTCCTGAGCGCATAGAGCAGCCCCCCGTAGCCGAGACTGACCGCGACGATCTGGACGAGCCCCCCGAGCAGCGGGATGAAGATGAGGATCTGCAGGATCACGAACCCCAGGACAAAGATCCACGAACGCCCCGGGCTCCATCCCGCCCGGGAGGCGATGACGTCCCCGAGGGCGTACGCGACAAAGAGCGACGAGAGCATCAGGGCGACGATGAAGAGCATTCCTGCGACGAGCGCGATGGGGAGGCCGGCGATCGTGATCGCGATAATGACGAGGATGATCGCCGATACGATGATCGCGATGAACCCGAGGACTGTAAGAAGGATCGGACTTTTCTCGACCTGCCCGACCACCGCAGCGAACAGGTCGGGGAACGCCCGGATGACGAGAAGCCCGAGGATCAGGAACCCGATGGCGAAGAGTACCGAGAAGAGATCGGGCAACAGTCCGGGCTCCGGCGGCTCCTCGAACGTCACGTTCCCGGCCGTACCGGGATTGTCGAACGTCTCGCCCGACACCGTCAGGTTCCGGAGAACCGATCCTGCGTTGGTGACCTCTCCCGCCGAGATGAATGCGTCGCGCTCTATGACGGCATTCTCCCCGATCCTGACCGTGCCCCCGGTGATGAGGGCGTTCGTCGCGTTCCCGTTCAGTTCGATCTCGCCCCCGGCGGCGAGCACCTTCCCTCCCACATCGCCGTTGATGATCAGGGTGCCGCCCGCGGCGATAACATCGCCGGCGACCGGCGCATCAACCCTCACCGTTCCCCCGGCGACCGTCAGGCTGTCCACGGGGGCGTTGACGGTCACGGATCCGCCTGAAGCGACCACATCATCGGGAATGGGGGTGTCGATCACCTGCTGATCCCCGCCGAGGAAGGTGAGCGCCTGAGCCCCGGACGGGATGAGCAGCAGGCCGAGGATGATTATTGCCAGATGCTTCATACCGCGGAGATGGACACTCCCCATCAAAAAAGTTCGTGCGGAGCCCGGAGTGATCCCCGGGAGGCATTGTTCGCAGCCGGTATGGAAGCAGTCCCGGTGGTGTGTAAACAGTGAGGCGGCAACCGGGATCGACCTAACGGGCTTGCACAAAAAATGCGTGGTGAACCTGTGCTACACCAGGTTCTTAAGGCGGCTCTTGAGCTCGGCAATCGCCTCATCTTTTCCGGGAACATCCGACTCCTGAAGCGAACCGATGTTTTCCTCGATTGATGTGGCTACCCACTCGTTCGGAACGCTTGATGCAGAGAAGAGTTCCTGCCATTCATCGGCCCCGAACGGGATCACCTTCACCAGTTTTCCGAGGATGTTCCAGTCAACGACTTTGTACTCCTCTCCAGTGCTGGTATCCACGATCTGTATCGATCGGTCTTCGTTGCACCCGATGACCCGGCCGTGAATGACGTAGACGCTTACCTCATCCTTGTCGGTGAAGGAGATCTGGACCACGTTCCCCGGCTGCGGGCTCTCGGGAACCGTGTAAAGGACGATATCACCCGGGTACATCAGGTCCGGTTCGTACCGGTCTGCGATACCGATGTATCCGGTGTCGGAGACATAGAGCCGGAGATATTCCTGGTAAAACCTCCGGACGATCCAGTAGACCGCACCCGGGTGTGTCTCCGCCAGTTTCAGGAGGAGATTGTGGATAGCGCTCGGGATGCTCTCCGGCCGATCCAGCACCTCACGGGCCAGCCTCTCATACGCTTCTACAACCGCGGCCTCTGTCTGCGTTGCCTCTGCCATTATCAACAACCCCGGTGCATAATACCGGTAGTAGGATAAAAGTGTTCCTCCGGGCATTTGCGGTGCGCCGTCCTGCCTGGGTCCCATACCTATCCCCTTGCCGGCCCCGGAGGAGAGAAACCGCCGGCCGCTACCAGGTTCAGAGGGGACAAACGCAAGCGAAGAGAACTATAACGCTTATATTCGACCATGATCATACAGTAGAGCAGAGGATATTGATATGGGTGGCATAAAGGATTCTACGTATCTAGATGTCCAGAAGACCCTTGCCCGGCGGTTCTCTCCCCAGGAAGGGTGGCAATTCGCATGGTCTCCCGCCGGCGGTGCGCAGCCGGAGGGTCTGCTCTCCCGCCGGGTCGCCGGCAGGACGGAGCGAGTGCTCGTGAACGTGAAGATGACCCCCAGTGTCCCGGCAGGCACCATCGAAGCGCTCGAGGCTGCCGCAAGCGCCGACAAGGTCGACAAGGCTGTTCTCGTCGTGCCCGGCGGGGCGGCCGTCCCGGAAGTTCCCGAGGGGATAGACATCCTGGAGATGGGCAACTGGCAGATCGTCGGCGGCCGCATCGCCTGGGCGAAGAACATCGAGCGCAGTGCGTTCCTCGAAGAAGAGCGCGCAAAAAGGGGCTTCGCGTAAAGCGGCCCTCAAAACTTTTCTTACATTCCGAAATCAAAGAGCGTCGTCCGTGACGGGTCGACATCGTGCCAGTCCCACCCGAGCGGCTCTATGATCCGCGAGAGAGGACCTTTGAGCGTCTTCTCAAGCATCGTCTCCCAGTCGACGACGAACTCCGGCGGCACCTGGTCGGCGTATTCGAAGCAGACCACGTCTGTGCGCGGGTATTTCGCCGTGACGGTCTTGATGTAGACGCGCTTGGGCTTGCTGCCCCGCTTGAAGTCGGTCCCGAGGTATTTGTTTGAATATTTAGCGCCCCGGATGTGGGCATCGTCGTTCTCGTAGTTCTCCAGGTTCTTCCCGATCCCGCCGGGAATACCGGCCTCGTCGAGCGAGTACTCCCCCCGGCGGTACTTCCTGATGACGGCGCGCAGGTATGCCTGCACATCGCTGAACGCGTCCCCGCGGAGGATCATCTCGAGGACGGCGCGCTGCACCTCCCGCGTGATCTGCGGCGAATCGCTCCGCCGGATCTCGAACCCGACGACATCGACCTCGTCGACGTCCTTGCCCTCCTTCCAGACCAGGTGCCCGGCGTAGCGCTTCTTCTTGCCGGCCTGGAAGAAGCGCCGGTAAACCTTCTCGAACTTGATGGAGAAGTAATGTGTATCGGCGTTCAGTTCGGTCTTCGCGAAGTCGCCGTAACTCGCGTTCAGCCGCGCCTCGATCTCCCTTGCCCGCGCGATGGTCTCCTCGAGACCCGCCGGCGGAACCTCGACCATGCAGGAGTCGGTGTCGCCGTAGATGACCGTGTAGCCGAGATCGGTGATGATATCCCGGGTATGCCTGATGATCGCCCGGCCGACCGAGGTGACGGCCGACCCGATCTCGCGGTCGTAGAGCCTGAACCGGGTGT
>PGYH01000183.1 GCA_002839575.1 Methanomicrobiales archaeon HGW-Methanomicrobiales-6 | reverse complement strand
GATTGTACGCACCATGGTCGCGGTTGAAGCGGACGAGAACCCCGTAGAGCCGGACGATGTCGCCGTAGGGGAGACCTTCGAGCGCGTCGCGGTTCGTGCCGCGGAGGGTCGCCGGGACGACGGCGTAGGTGGGGTCCGTGGGCGTCCCGTCGCAGACCTTGTAGACCTTCGTCCGGTTATCCCCGAGGTTCCTGGACATCAGCGCGGCGACGCCATTGATCTTTTTGTCGCGGTGACGGCGGAGGTGGGAGAGGGGAGCGAACTTCGCCCCCGGCGGGACGCGGTAGGCGTGCTGTGTCTTTGTGTCTTTGCGCAGGAGCGCTGACGAGTATTTGATATCGACGTTCATGAACCGGTAGCCGTCTTTCCCCGCCGCGAGACGCTCCATCAGCCGGGTCGGGCGGATGTCGCCTTTCTGCTCGAACGTCCAGCACCGGGCGGGGTTGCAGGCGGTTCCCCGGATGAACGAGCAGGGGCTGTAGACGGTAAGGCCCCGGTCCGCGATCGCCCGCACGGTCTGCCGCATGGCGGTGGAGTTCGCGAGGTCGGCGGGCTCCACGACGATTATCGTCCCGTCGGGCGCGAGCCGTTCGGCGAGAGAGGCGACGAGGTCGGCCCGCCGGTCGATATCGAGGTGGCGGAGTTCGTTCAAGACGTTCGAGAAGACCATGAGGTCTATCCGGTCGGGCAGGTCCCCGGCCTCGAGCGCCCCGATGTCGGCGCGGATGGGTTTATGCACCCGCACGGCGTTTCCTCGCGCCGCGGCGGCGGCCGGGACGAGGGCGTTGTAGGCCTCGAGGTGCTCCTCTGATCGTTCGACGGCGTAGACCTCCGCGGAGCCGCTCCCTATCCGCCCGAGGAGATCGATGACGGCGAGCGGCACGACTCCCGGCCCGGTGCCGAGATCGAGGATGCGCATCCGGGGTTTTGCGAGCCTCTGGTGGATGACCTGCCAGAGGATGTGCTCGAACTGCACCAGATAGACCGGCGCATGGTAGGCCAGGTAGCCAAGAACCTGGTAGGCCTTCCGGTAACTCACCCGTTTCTCTTTCCAGTAGCGGCTCTTCTGGGCGAGGATGGCGTTACGCATCCGGTCGAGCACGACCGGATCGTCCCGGGACTTGGCGGTCTTCTTCTCGATGTAGGACTCGACGATTTGCTGGATATAGTCCGGAACCTCCGGCTTCTCGAAGAACGCGAGCTGCCGCTCGCGTCCGGCATCGTCGACTGTTAACGGCCCTTCAACGCTACCCCGCTCACTCATGGCATACCAGCTCGGCAGGATGGGTAATACAGGTTGCGGGCGCCCCGTTCTGCGGTAAAATAAGGATGTATGGGGAGGCCGGCGGATCTCGCTCAGGGCGTGCCGGCGCCCTTCTCCCGGCCGAGCCGGAAGGCCGCGGTGTTGACCTCGACGGTCTTTGGCGGCACGCACCGCCGCACCGCCTCTTCGAGGGTCTCGGGCCGGAGCGAGATATCGCCCGACGCCGCGCCGAGCATCACGATGTTCTGCGAGAGGATGCTCCCCGCCTCCTCTGCGAGGGCCGCGGCGTCGATGCAGGTGACGTCGAGGTCGGCGAGCGCGGCGAGGATGCTCTCCTCGTCGGGGACGTCCAGATCCTGCTGGTAAACCGACGTCGGGACGACCAGGTGCCGGTTCACGACAAGCCTCCCTCCTGCCGGGAGGTAGTGCCGGTAGCGAAGGGCCTCGAGGAGGTCGAAGGCGACGAGGAGATCGGCCGTCCCCGGCACGATCAGGGAGCCGTGCTTTCCGTCAATGCGGATGTGGCTCTCCACCGACCCGCCGCGCTGCGCCATCCCGTGGGTCTCGGCGCTCCGGACGGTGCGGTTCTCGATGATGCAGGCCTCGCCGAGGACGTTCGAGGCGAGAACGGTTCCCTGGCCGCCGATACCGACGATCAGGATATCGAACGAGGGTCTCATCGCCGTCCCTCCATGACGATCGCGCCCGACGGACAGATGTCCGCGCAGACGCCGCAACCGGCGCAGAGTTCGGTTATCGTTGCGTTCTTATCGACGAACGCGATCGCCGGGCAGCCGAACGACCGGCAGGCGCCGCAGCCCGTGCACCGTTCGGGGTCGACCGTGTAGGGTTTGCGTTTGATCCCGCTCCGGCGGGCGGTGATGACGCAGGGCTGCTTCGCGATGATCACGCGGACGCCCTTGCGCTCCTTTGCCCTCCGGAAGGTGTCGAGGAGCACCGGCAGATCGTAGGGGTCGACTGTCTCGACCCAGGAGACCCCGCACGACCGGCAGATCGCGTCGAGCGATATCGGGGTGCTCTCCTCGCCCGTGGCCGTCACTCCCGTATTGGGGTTTGGCTGGTGCCCGGTCATGGCTGTGATCCGGTTGTCCAGGATGACGACGACCATGTCCGCGCCGTTGTAGACGGCGTTTAAGAGCCCCGGTATTCCCGTATGCAGGAACGTCGAGTCGCCGATGGTCGAGATCACGGGCCGTTCCTCCCCCGACCGGGCGATCCCGCTCCCGACGGTGATCGAGGCGCCCATGCAGATGGTGGTGTCCACCGCCCCGAGCTGGAGACCGAGGGTGTAGCACCCGATGTCGCTCGGGAAGATGCCGTCGCGGAAGACCTTCCGCATCGCGTAAAACGTCGGCCGGTGCATGCACCCTGCGCAGAGGATCGGCGGACGGGGCGGCACACCCTGGGCCGGGGCGGCCGCCGGGAAGGTCGTCGTGGGACTCATACCCGCCTTCTGGAGCGCGGCGGCGACTGTCGCCGGGGTGAACTCTCCTTCGTAAGGAACCGTGCCGGTCATCTTACCGACGACCTCGGTCTTCGTCGCCGCCTGACGCACCGCCTCCTCGACGACCGGGTCGAGTTCTTCGACGACGAGAACCTTCTCGTGCCGGTCGACGAAGTCTGCCAGCCACTCCTCGTCGATCGGGTAGGCGCCGACGATCGCGAGCGAGACGTCGTCGGGGAGCACTTCCTGGACGTAGGCGGCCGAGACGCCGCTCGCGACGACGGCGGTCCTGCCCCGGACGGTGTGACGGTTGTAGCCGAGTTCGACCAGCCGCTTTTTCAACGTCGGCTGCTTCTCGTTCAGTTTTTTGTGCAGCACCCGGGTATGCGCGGGGATGACCACGTACTGTTTCGGGTCGCGCCGGAACTCGGCGGTCCGGTATTCGGTGCCGATCTTCCCGAGGTCGACGTCACCCTTCGAGTGGCAGATCCGGGTGGTGGGGCGGAAGATGACCGGCAGACCGAACTCCTCGGAGAGGGCAAAGGCGTCCCGCATCATATCGTGCGCCTCCTGGACCGACGCCGGGTCGAGGCAGGGGAGCCGGGCGAAGTGCGCGTAGCGCCGGGTGTCCTGCTCGTTCTGGGAGCTGTGCGCGAAGGGGTCGTCGGCGGAGAGGACGACGAACCCGCCGGTCACCCCGGTGTATGCGCTCGTCATCAGGGGATCGGCCGCCACGTTCAGCCCGACGTGCT
>PGYH01000007.1 GCA_002839575.1 Methanomicrobiales archaeon HGW-Methanomicrobiales-6 | reverse complement strand
CGGTCGCGTTCGAGACCCGGATACGCCGCTGCCACTTCCGGAGCCGGTAGAGCTGGGCGCGGTTCTTGCTCGAGATCGCGCGGCCGTAGGAGTCGCGGTTCCGCCAGTCGATCATCGTCGAGAGACCCTTGTCGTGGATCGTGAACGTCATCGGTGCGCCGACACGGGAGCGCTTCATGCGCTGGTCGTGATCGAATGCGCGCCATTCGGGGCCGCGGTCGATGAATTCCTCGTCGAGGACGAGACCACAGTTCTGGCACACGAGCTCGGCACGCTCGTAGTCATGAACGAGCTGGCGGCTGCCGCACTCGGGGCAGACGGACTGAACGCTCTCCTCGGTGCGCTTCTTCTCCGTCTCCTTGACTTTCTGCTCCCCTCTTTTCTTCAGGGCCTCGCGCTGCAACTGCAGCTGTTTTAATTTTTCTACTTCTGCCATCGATTATACACCTATTTTGCAAATATCTTCTCGCCAACCTGTACGGAGCAGCCATTGTAGCAGAGAACTACGGCATAGGGAGATGATATATTCCCAAAGATGTCAACTACCTTCCCTACGGGTTTCAACCGGCGATCTACTGCCTCACCGTAGAGGCGGGGCAACTGTGCAGCATCACATCGCAAGATTAACAAGCGATTGCCGCAAACACTTACTGAACGTCCGATTAGCCGCAAACTGCAACCTCTAGGGGATACTATAGTTGGAAGTATTTAGTAACATATATATATTGACACTAATGATATAAAAATGTTTTGCTAAAATATAAATACCACATCTCACTTCTGAAGAAGCCGATTTATATCCAGAGAGAGAGCCTCCCGGGATTCAGCCTCCGTCAATCCAGCGCCGAGCGCTACGACCCACCGGGTTTCCTTTGACATTAGATCAGACGGCGCATGCGTATCGGAATCGACCACAAGCCGGCAGCCGGCTTCCCGCCCCACCCGCACCACGTAACCGTTGGTGCGGTTGTGCCCCGCCCGGGAAGTTATCTCAAGCGCTACCCCGTGCTCCCTGGCCGCGCGGACGTCTTCGACCGCTATAAGTCCCGGGTGAGCAAGCACGTCCACGTATTCGCACGTGCAGGCAGCATGGTTGGTCCCGGGGGTGACCGGTTCCACCACCGTCTCACCGTGGACCACGACGATGTCGGCACCGAGCCGTTTTGCTTCGCGCGCAAACGCCGGGATCAGGGGCGGCGGGACATGGGTGAGTTCCACCCCGACGAGCAGGTCCACGCAGTAGCACCGTGCTGATTCCCGGCACCTTCCCACCGCCTCCACCAGATGCGCGAGGTTGGAGGCGTCCGCGTGGTCGGTGATGGCGAGGGTGTCGTAGCCGAGCACAGCAGCCCGGCGGAGCAGCTCCGTTGGGAGGAGTTCGCCGTCGGAGAGGCTAGTGTGAGTGTGCAGGTCGTACATCGTGGTCACTTCCGGCCGACAAGACCGCGGGCAACCTTCCGGATCAGGTCTTCCTTGCTCCCATCCCATTCCGCCACGATCCGGCCCTCGCGCTCCGCCCACCGTGCGGGATGATGGTGCTCCTCCACCCGGTGCGGGACCTTCATCTTCCGGAGAACAGCCTCGATGGCGGGAAGATCCGGGGACTTTACGCCGAGACTTTTTGCGACGCGGCGCCCCTCCCGCCGCTCGAGCGTTGCGTCGAAGTAACAGGGGTACAGGATGCGTTCAGCGCTCATTGTTGTATGATCTGGGTAGTTAACCTATAAACAGATCATGATCACAGTACCTACCATGCATCACATCGACGTCCATGTGGAGAAGGACATCTATGACGTCAACAACCGCATTGCAGACGCCAATGCAAACCTGCTCAGGGGTCACGGCATCCGGGCATTCGACCTCCTCGGCGCCATCGGGTCCGGGAAGACCGCCCTTATCGAGCGGCTCGTGCCGCTGATCCGGGAGCGGGGGCTCCGGGCCGGTGCCATCGCCGGAGATGTCTATGGCGACGACGATTTCAGGCGGATCGTCGCCCTCAACGTCCCGGCTTACAACGCGAACACCGGGAAGGAGTGCCACCTCGACGCACACCTGGTGGAGCACGCCATCGAGCACCTTCCGCTCGATGAGATTGACATTCTCTTCATCGAGAACGTCGGCAACATGGTCTGCCCAACCGATTTCCGGCTGGGCGCCGAGAAGAGAATCGTCGTCGTCAGCTCGACGGAAGGAGACGATGTAGTAAACAAGCACCCGATGATGTTTCGGAGCAGCAACATCGGCGTCATCAACAAGGTCGACCTCGCCCCGTTCGTCGGCGCCGACCTCGACCGGATGGAGGCGGATATGCGTCGCTACAACCCGGAAATGCGGGTTTTCCGGACGAACATGAAGGCCGGGGAAGGACTCGAGGCGCTGCTGGACGCAATTCTCGCGTGATCAGCAGAGTTAAATATCCCGGTCTCGAATAGTTATAGCACTTTAACGAGGAGATTGCTACCCCCTGAAGGGTATTGCGTCCTCAGCAGAGTATTTCGGTGGTCACATGCAGTGGCAAGGAAGATCAGTACGGAAGCCGTCGGGCGGACGCTATCACACCTCCCAGGGCAAGAAGAGAACGGAGATCGGAAGAGCTCCGGCAGAGACGCACATCGGTGAAGAACGCAGGAGAATTGTCCGCACCTTCGGCGGCAACCAGAAGGTCCGGGCACTCCGGGTAGACTACGCGACGGTTTCGAACCCCGCAACCGGCGAGACCAAAAAGGCGAAGATCGAGACGGTCGAGGCGAACAGCGCCAACCCGAACTACGTCCGGCGGAACCTCCTGACGAAGGGCGCCATCATCAAGACCGAGATGGGGCGCGCGCGGATCGTCAGCAGACCGAGTCAGGACGGCGTCGTCAACGCCGTTCTGCTCGCATAATATACCCTTTTTTACGGCCGGAGATAGTGCCAGCCTTCGGCCTGCCTGACGACCAGCTCCACGATCGCGGACGGGACGGTTTCAACGTAGCCAGGAAAGTCTTTCTCCGACAAATCCCGGGAACGGAGAGTATTCTCGCAGACGACGAACCGGACACCCCGATCCGCAAGTTGCGCCATGAGCGCCGCCTGCGGGCTGCCGGTGCGTAGAGGTTCCACCCCGTCGGCATGGGCGACCACCTCAACCTCGACACCTGCAAGATCTTCGAGGAGGTTCTTTGTATTCCGCAGCACAAGGGCCGCCTTCTCGCGCTCGTCCAGGTGGACGACGACCCGCGGGGAGGGGGTCATATCGCCGTCACGCTCCCGCGAAGTTCGGCGCTGACGGGGCCGCCCGAGAGATAGCGTTCGAGCGCCTCGATCGCCCGGATATCGAGATTCTCCCGGTTCTTCCCGTACTTCGGCGGCACGCCTTGCCCGGTGACGAACGCCGCGCGGTAGACGGCGTCCAACTCGAGTCTTTTGCCGCCCGCAAAGAACTCCTGGATCCGCAGGCCGGCCGGATTCTCTATCTTGCAGTAGAGGTTGACCCCCATGCACCGCTTCACGTAGCCGCCCATCTGCTGGTAGGGGTCGCGCGAAAAGGTCCGCTCAAGGTTCTCTTCCATCATCGCCTTAAGTTCCCGGCCGGTGATCTCGGTCGTCGAGACCGGGGGGTTGACCGGGATGATATCCCAGAGATCGTTTTGTGTGACCGGGCCGGGCGGCACCGGGGCGCCGTAGCGCCAGCCGTTCGAGAACGCCATCTCTGCACCCGTGGCGTCGATGAGCGCCTGCAGGAGCAGGTTGTCCATCGTGGCCTCGAGAACCGTGTTCCGGTTAAGACCCGTCCGGGTCTCCCCGACGACACGGGAGAGGTACTCGCGGTGGGGTTCCACGATCCCCTCGACCATCTCCTCGACCTCCGGGTGAGGCCGGATCTCTTCACCGACAACGATGAGTTCGTGGTCGAACTTCTTCACCCGCCGGTTCTCGACCGTAAGGTCGAGCCGCCCGAGGAAGGAGGCGTGACAGCCCGACTGAATGATGACGGTGTCGTTGACGACCGCTGGTTCAAAAAGCCGGTTGTGGGTGTGCCCCGAGAGGAGGACGTCGATCCCGTCCGTCTCGCGGGCGAGTTTCACCTCCTGCGGAAACCCGAGGTGCGATATCACCACGACGAGATCCACCCCCTCCTCTTCGCGGAGATGGGCGATATGGCCCGGGAGTTCGGCGTTCCCCAGGGAGAAATGGATCCCTTCCGAGAAGGAGTCCGGCATCACCTTGTCGACGATGGTGGCGGCGATGCCGATGACGCCTACCTGCAGGTCGTCGGTCTCGCAAACCGTGTACGGGAAAAAGACCGGGTCGCCAGTCGCATCGTCGTAGCAGTTGTCGGCGAGGACCGGGTAATCGAGCCTCCCGGCCACGTTCCGGAACTGCTCCGGGCCGTAGGCGAACTCCCAGTGGGCGGTCATGGCATCGAAGGCGAGAGCGTTCAGGACCGGGACGAGCGCTTCGCCTTCCGACCGGACGGCAGGGTAGGTCCCGTGGATGGTGTCGCCGCAGTCGAACGCGAGCACAGTTCCCGGCCGCTCGTCACGGGCCTCTTCGAGGAGGGCGGCAATCCGGGCATACCCGCCTGCCGTCCGGTACACCGGCGGCCCGCCGGCATAGAATAGTTCCTGGTGCGGTTCCAGGTACCCGTGCGAATCGTTCATCTGCAGAAGCGTGAGGTGGTCGGTCATGGGTGCAGGGATGGGAAGATGTGCCAAAAACCTTTGTGTCTCCGGCGGGATCACATCCTTTTTACGTTCATCCTTTTTACGTTCCGCAGACCTCAATTCTAGTGATGCGCAGGATATACCATCGTTTCCCCCAATCCATCGACCTCGACTTTGAACTTGTCCGGCCGTTCCGGGAGGTCCTCGCCTGCATCGCACGGATGCACGACACCCACACGACCGTACGGGGCGCCGACGGCCTCGTCAAGGAACGGATGCTCGTTCAGGTCGCGGACGGGCGGACGCAGTTCCTGGACCTCGACGCCCTGGTGCCGCTCGCCGAGAGGGTCTCCGAGATGGCGGACTTCCGGATCGACCTGCAGAGGACGCTGCTCACCCCCGAAAAGAGGCTGCCGGTCAAGGAGAACGTCTTCTTCCTCCGGATCGTCGATAAGGGTCCGGTGACGGAGTGTTACGTCGCGAAGGAGGGCCGTAGCGGGGATCTGGACGCGATGGACCTGCGAACGATGCTCAAGGGTGCCTGCGAGTGAGTGTCAAGATTGCGGTTGCCGCGCCGTTCAAGCACATGCGTAAAGATCGGCTGCAGAGGAGCGAGTTCGTCTTTTATATCGCCATCGACCGGAAATGGATGAACAAGGAGCAGGCGAATCAGCTCCTGGACCGGGCGAAGGCGGAGGGGCTCATCGAGGTGGACGGAGGAGCCATCCGGCCGCTCTTCGACGTTGCCGAGGTCTCGATACCGCTCGGGTTCAAGCCCACCTCCGACGTCCTCGCAGCGTCGGAGAGCCCCTACGAGGAGCTGATCGGGCGGATCGCCGCCGCGACGGAGAAGCCGCCCCAGGAGGTCGTCGCCGAACTCCACCGGATCGTCGCCGACAACTTCGACGGCAATCTCCGGGTGGAGGCGGCGGTGGTCATCCTCGCGAAGAAATACGGGGTGGCGTTCGAGGACAAACTACCCGCCCTGGAAAAATCGGTCGCGAAGAAGAGATAGGCCCCAATCCTTTTTTCTGCCACACAGAAACAATTCACGCCTGCCGGTCGTTCACCTCTTTCATGAGCCCGTCCATCCACGCGGGGATCCGCACGCCGCCTTTCGGGTACTGGGCCGGGACGTAGGGTTTGATGTCGATGACCGGGCTGCCGTCGACGGCGTCGAGCCCGGTAACCTCGAGAACGTTTCCCCGCCGCGTGTGCAGCGCAACAATGGTCGCAAGCACGGGGTTGGGACGGGCGGGGCTGCAGGTCGAGAAGATCCCCTTTAACGGGATGTCAGTCCTGCCCATCGGGTGCACGCGGTCGACGGACCTGCTCTCCTCCGGCACTTTATGCCCCCAGTACAGCACCGTGATATGGGAGTAATCCTCGATGCCGTCAAGCAGCGCGATGCGATTCTCGTCGATAACAATATCCGAGACGGCCTCTTTCACGCTCCTGACATGATCCCTGCTCGCGGCAGGCCCTTCCCGCGTCGAGATGCCGTCCCTGCCGGCGACGAGAAAGGGTTCCTGCACGGTATTTCGGACGAACCCCACGGGCCGCAGGATCATGCCGCCGGGGCCAGGCGATTGTGTTTGCATGTTCGTATATTGGCATGCTCTCGCGAATAGTTGCACCGAAGGTAACATAGACAGTTCGCCGCTCCCCACCCCCATCGTGTCAGCGTCCCAAAGGCTATCATGCATGTGCAGCCAGGGAATAGTATGGATGATCTCGAGTCCTGCCGCCTCTGCGAGTGGAGGTGCGGTGCCGACCGCCTCCGCCGAGAGCGGGGGGTATGCCGCGTCGGCCGGGCGGAGGTGGCGGCGACGATGTGTTCGGGCTCTCTTGCGAGTTACATCGTCACCCTGCTCGGGTGCTGTTACCGTTGCCTCCACTGCAACGCTTACCGGATCTCGCAGTACCCCGATCCCGGGTGGCACTACGCCGGTTATGTGCCCGCGGCGGCGCTGGTTGCCGACGCCCGGGAGCGGATTGCCGCTTACAGGGGGCCCCGTATCCGGACGCTCGGCTTTACGGGCGGCGACCCGATCATCCACCTCCCCTACATCGAAGAGGTGGCGAGCGAGGTGAAGCGGCAGGGCCTCGATCTCGGGATCGGGATATCGACCGGCGGGTTCGCGACGGAGGCGGCGATGGAGCGGATCGTCGGCCTCTGCCGGACGATCACCCTCGAGATCAAGGCGTGGTCGGACCCGGTCCACCGCGCCCTCACGGGAGCGCCGGTGGGCCCGGTGCTCAGGAACGCAGAGTACCTCGTGCACGAGGGGAGAGACCGAATCAGGGTGTTTCGGACGGTCGTGATCCCCGGCATGACCGATAGGGAGGTGGGCAGGATCGCGGCGTTCATCGCCTCGCTCGACCCGGGCGTGCCCTACCGGCTTATCGGCTTTCGACCGAACAACGTCCTCTACTACCACCCGGGGCCGTCGAGGGAGGAGATGGAGCACCTCTCTGCGGTCTGCCGTGAGGCCGGGCTCGAGGACGTGGCCTGGAGCGGCTACTACCCCGAGACGGTGCCGGACGAGGTTGCCGCCCGGGCGGCAGGGCTCACCGCTGCATATGGTGGAGAAGCCCAGGCGGCGCTCACCGCCGCGTACGCCGCGGCGTGCGGGTGCCCGACCCACCCCCGCGACTGCGGGGCATGCCTCCTCCGCGACCGCTGCCCCGCCACGCTCAGGGAGCCCTGGCGCGGCCGGTAGAGCAATTACCCCTCACGTGGCGGATCGTCCCGCGGCCTCTGCGGGAACAACGGATTTCAAGAAAAGATTGGGGTGCTGATTTATTCAGCAGCCGCCTCGGGCTGGCTAAAGTATTCTGCTAAGGGTTTTGGACCGCTCTCTTTGACGGCGGCGTTGAGCTGGACGATATCGGCGCTGATCTCGTTGCCCCGCACCGATTTCCTGCGGCGCTCCCCGTCCATGACCGGGTGGAACCCGACGCCCTTGGAGAGGAGAAGCCTCCTCCTTGACGGGCCGGGCAGGTCGCGACGTGCAGGAATGCCGGTCTTGTCCGTGGCGCCGGTGATCTTGACCGTGTAGCCCGTAAAGCCGAGGATGCCCCCGTCGATCTCGTCTCCGATACGCTTGCCGATGAGCGCTCCTGCGGTGGGACCGGTCGCATCGATCTTATATGAACGTCCGGTCTCCGGGTCTGATAGTATGATTTTGAAATCTGCCATGTTGACGACTCCTTCGAAAGTACCTATACAATTTGAGAATATGGTATTAAAAGACTACCTCTGCAGGGTTCGAGGGGAGCGGCGGGCGGAAGAGACCCGCGCGTTCCCCGAACGGGTCACTTCCCCCAGAAGGGGTCTTCCCGGCGCTTGAGGGTGGTGAACTCCTCCAGAGCCTCGCGCAGGCTCGGGCTTAAGTTATCGATCATCTCCCGCTCAATCACCTTCACGTGCCGCTCCGGGATATCCACGTAGAGGTCGTCGTCGACGTTGATCTGGCGGCCGACCGTCGGCCCTTCGATCGAGATCGCCACCTCCTTGCCCGCTTCCGCCTCCTGAACCGACTCGTTTTTTGCCTGGATCTGCTTGATGCGGCCGACCTTCTTGCCACTCGGGAGGGCGAGGTCGACCCCGCTCTGGAGTTTCCCCCCGAGGACCCGGACACCGACCACCGCCGGGTTGCTCTGGCGGAAGACGCAGTTGGGGAGGATCCGGATCTTGGCGGGCATGATCAGCTTCTCGAACTTCTGCCGCTCGAGTTCCTGCTTCTTCTCGTCGCGCCACTCGACGTAGTCGTCGATGAGTTGGTAGATGACCCCGCCCTCGAATATGCTGACGTGGGACATCGCCGTATCCGCGAGGGCGTCGACCGCGTCCGGCAGGACAGGGGTATTGAAGGCGATGATCGCGCTGTAGAGGGGGTCCTTGATCGTCCCCGCCTCGATGACGTCGTGGCGGGTGACCGGCCCCACGGTCGCCCGCATCACCTGGATCTGGTGACCCTCGAGTTCTTTCGAGAGGGCTTCGAGAGCACCGATGGTGTCCGCCCGGATGATGACGCCGACGTCGGAGAGGTTCACCTCGACGTCCTGGACTTCACGCCGGACCTGCTCGATCACCTCGTCCCGGTTGCCGCTCCGGATGGCCCGGAGGGGGGAGCCCGCAATGACCCCGTCGAGTTTCGGGGCGGCGACCTTGATACCCGCAGCGGCGGTGACGGATTTGACGCGCTCGAACCGTTCCTCGATCAGGATCTCACTCATCGGGCGGGGTTTTAAGAGGGAGCGTACTTTCGTCTCGATGATCTGTTCGTTCCCTGCGACGACGATCTCGTCCCCGACCTTGAGGGTGCCGTCGTAGAGGATCAGATCAAGCGTCATCCCGAGCCCCCGCTCCTCCTTCACCTCGAGCACGGTGCCGGCGCCGGGGCCGTCGGCGCTGACCTTGAGGCTCTCGGTCATGTAACGCTGGGCAAGCCCGATCAGCACCATGAGGATATCAGGGATGCCTTCCCCGGTGATGGCGCTCGTCGGCACGATGCAGATGTTCCGCGCAAAGTCCGAGACCCGGTCGAACCGTTCGGAGTTGAACCCGAGGTCGGAGAGTTTGCCGACGAGTTCATACACCTTCGTCTCGACCATACCCTGGACGCGCTCGTTCTGCTGCGCAAACGTCTTCAAGAACGGCTGATTCTCCTGAATGCGCCAGCCGTGGATGCGGTCGACCTTGTTCGCTGCAATCACGAACGGCGTCTTGTAGTTGCGCAGGATCTGGAGCGCCTCGATCGTCTGGGGGCGGAAGCCCTCGTTGATGTCCACCACGACGATCGCCATGTCGGCAAGCGCCCCGCCGCGCGCACGCAGCGTGGTGAAGGCATGGTGCCCGGGGGTGTCGATGAAGAGGAGGCCCGGGACGTTGACGCTGACCTTGCTCAGGGCTCCGCCCATGCGGGTGACTGCGTCGATGGGAACAAGCGTGGCGCCGATGTGCTGTGTAATCTCGCCTTCTTCGGTAGATACCACAGACGAGCCCCGGATCCGGTCCAGGAGTGATGTCTTGCCGTGATCTACGTGGCCCATCACGCAGACGATGGGGGTCCTGATCGTTGATTCCTTTGCCATGATAATCACCTTCCGGTATATACTATATGGACGAATAAACCCGAAAAATCCGGAATATTGACCGCCTTTTTCCCGAATCACGCCAGAGTCAGGGTGATTCCCCTACCCCCGGGGCGTCGCTCGGCGCCCGGAACACTGGTACGTTATAGAACATGGCGTCTATTAATAATTCACCCCGGCATCTATCCTTCATAGCCAGAGGCGGCCGAGCCGGGCGGCACGGCTGCCGGACACTCCAGAAATCGCGTGACCGCCGGCAAGCCCGGCCGGATATGCGCCCCTGATTTCCCAGGAGGTACGTAACGCGGGCTCGGTGAAGAGATACTTTAATCAAATCCGACTGCCAATTGTTATGAGTACCTTGCCAGGGTGGGGTAGTCGGTTATCCTAAGGGACTGTGGATCCCTCGACCCGGGTTCGAATCTCGGCCCTGGCCTTCTTATTTTCCCTCACAACTGCTTACCGTGATTTCTGCAGGAGATATAAGCATCTGCTGTCTGGATTAGTTTGAATCGGCTATTCCTCAAGAACGCCTATCCATCCAGGCCCTCCAAATAGCCTTCAAAGACTGTCGAACATCGGCAGGATTCTCCGATCCCGGATATTGCGTCGTAAAATTGTTATACACCATGCCAGGGGTGCTGCTAGATGTACTCGTTCACTTTCACCCTGACCGCGGCGCGGGTTCATATAACCGCTCTCTGATTGCTTACTCATGAGGCAGAGAGACTCATCGCTACGACCAGACGCTCTTGCGCGACCGCGAGGTCTTCGAGTTCACCCATATACCAGACAAACTCCACCGCTGCGACGGGGTGGATACGCAGGAGGCGATACGCAAGGGCGTGCTCGAGAACCTGGAGCTCGTGCGGATGCTGCAGAACGAGTTGATCGAGGAGAAGATCAGGCGAGGTGAACTGCAAGGGTGCTCCGCATGAACCGGCGTGAAATCTACGAGCATCTGAAGCACAACCCGAAGAACGTGCGGTTCGAAGACCTCTGCCGTGCGGCGGAGGTCTTTGGGTTTCACCGGAAGGGCGGGAAAGGCAGCCACATTGTTTACGTGCGCGACGGGATTCCTGAGATCCTCAACTTCCAGAACGTGAAGGGTAAAGCAAAGCCGTACCAGGTAAGACAACTTCTTAAGATCATTGAGCACTATACTCTGTTGGAGGGCGAAGATGCCGCATAAATACGCGATCGAGATCTTCTTCAGCGACGAGGACGAGGGGTTCATCGCCGTCGTCCCGGAGCTTCCCGGCTGCTCCGCGTTCGGCGAGACCGAAGAGGAGGCACTCCGCGAAGTAAAGGTAGCTATCGACCTCTGGCTCGAAACCGCCCGGGAAGAAGGGCGGGAGATCCCGGAGCCGAGCGGCCGAGAGCATTTGCGGGATATTCTTGCGGGAAAGGGCGTTGCCCGCGAGCAGATGGTGTGACAACTCTTTTTGAGGGATGGGAAGGGGTCTCTCCTCTCAAACAATTCGGCACCTTCAGGTATCAAGCACTAACGCTATTCTACAGGGCGAACAGGCACACGCAATAGCCCTGCAACACTCAGTTCAGCAATAACCAGAGCAGCCCAGAGATACGTCCACCTAGAAGGGAGATACATGATGATCCTGTTTATCTCGTCTCAGAAGACGACACACTGGTACCAATGAGGAGACGCTCTACGAGTATGAGGCTGATCTGCAGGGGCTCGTTCACCGACGAAAAGACGCTTCGAGAGTTCTTCCATATGCTTAACGCGATCCCCGGTGTTCAGGTACCTGGTGATGGACATCCCCCTCTCCCCAGGATTCCACTCCGCGCCCTGATAGATGAAACAGGGTATCAGCAGTTCATTGAGGTTGTAGAGTGGGCGTATCAGAAGCTCGGGCAACAGTGATCACGTAGCCGGATCGCCCCGGTATACATCAGTCGTCGACCTGTCCCGGATATGCCGCAGCTACCCGGGTGCTGGCAGGTCGCCGGCGGTATCGTTGCATACATCTGGGCCCGGCTCTTCATCAAGCGGCTCTCCGACGGCACTTCTCCGGGGCAGCCCGCAGCCGCCGCCTGAGAACAACCCCACTTTTTCCCACCGGGCCCGGCCTCCGCGGGTCAGGTCACCGCGGCAAGACTTATGTATGCCCGGACCCTGCAGGGCAGAATGCCCATGGCAGACGAAGACCGGACCATTGTCCCCCCGGCCCCCCGCGGGCGGGAGGTCGTCAAATGGATAGGGCCCGCGATCATCTGGATGATCTCGGCCATCGCGACCGGGGAACTCCTCTTCACTCCGCGGATCGCCTCGCTCTACGGCTATACCGTCCTCTGGACACTCATCCTCGCGATATTCCTCAAGGCGCTGCTCGCCCGCGAAATCGGGCGATACGCGGTCGTGACGGGAGGATCGCTCCTCCAGGGAATCAAGAACCTCCCCGGGCCGAAGAACTGGGGTGTCTGGATCATCATCCTCCCGCAGATCTTCGTCGCGGTCACCACCATCACCGGCATGGCGGGGGCCGCGAGTTCGGCGATCATCCTCGCCCTTCCCGGAGGGTTCGTGGCGTGGGCAATCATATTCCTGCTGATCTCGCTCGTCCTGGTCTTCTTCGGGAGGTACAAAGGTGTCGAATACGCCTCTATCGTGATGGCCATCGTCATCATCGTCGCCCTGGTCATCACCGCAGCCTTCGTCTTCCCCGGCACCGAACCGCTCGCCGCCGGCCTGGTGCCGGCCCTCCCCCCCGACGTCGACTTCGCCGAACTCCTCCCCTGGATCGGGTTCATGATGTCGGGGGCCGCCGGCCTCATCTGGTACTCCTACTGGCTCACGGCCCGGGGCTACGGTTCCGCCTACTACACCGTCCACAGGCGGGGAGGGGAGGAGGCGGTCATCGAGGAAGAGGACCTGCCGGATATCGGGCACCTCTCTCCGACCGAGACCGGGCGGATACGCGACTGGATCCGGATCATGACCGTTTCCACGACCATCGCCTCGAGTATCGTCCTCATCCTGCTCATCGCGCTCCTCATCCTGGGCGCCGAACTCCTCCAGCCGCAGGGCCTCCTCCCCCAGGGCCCGGAAGTGACCGCGGTCCTCTCGGTCCTCCTCGGGGACGTCTGGGGGGCGCCGGGAACATGGCTGATGATCCTTGCCGCGTTCTTCGCCTTCTGGAGCACCATCGTCGCGAACCTCGACGGCTGGACCAGGATGCTCGGCCAGGGATCGATCTTCATCGCCCGCCAGGTGAAGACTGCGGGGCGATGGATCTCGATGCGGTTCTACCGCTACGTCTACCTGCTCGGGCTGATGGGAGTCCTGCCGCTCATCTTCATCGTCGTCTGGCCGGAACCCGTCACCTTTCTCGGCATGGCGGGGATCGTCGAGGCGATCCACATCCCAGTGGTCGCGTTCGCGACGCTCTACCTGAACAGGCAGACACTTCCGCGGGAGTTCCGGCCATCCCTTTCTGTCACCATCCTGACCTTCGCCGTGGGTGTATTCTTTGCAGCCTTCTCGGTCTACTACATCTACATCGAGGTTCTGGGACTGGCATGAAGGGGACGGCGTTCACCGGTGCCGGCCTCCCGGGAGCCGTGGAAGTATGCCCGCCCGGCGTGCGGCACCTTCTTTACACCCGAAACGAGAGGGGTGCGCCCCGGCAAGGGGAGGAGACGATGGGATGAAGCTCGATCTGAAAGCGTTTGCCCTCGCAGGAGGGCTCTTCTGGGGATCAGGCATAGTTCTCCTGACCTGGTGGCTGCTTCTCACGCGGGATAAGCGGGGAAGGGGCAGCCGGTACGGAGAACTCATCGGCCGGATATACCCCGGATACCGCGGCAGCCCGAAAGGAAGCGTCATCGGCCTCGTATGGGGGGTCATCGACGGGTTCGCAGCTGCAGGCATCTTCAGGCTGCTCTACAACCATTTCGCAAAAAAACGTGACTCCGGGCGTCCCGGGCAGCTGCCCGCTTCGATGCCTCCCGCAGTTGGAGCAGGGTGCCTCCCTGCACCCCGGACCCCTGTCTCCGCCAGGTGTCACAGTCCCTTTAGCGGCAGCGTCGCCGGTCCGGAGCGTGTGGTGCCGGATCTCAGCCACACCGGTATATATTAAATACCCGGGAACCCTGTCTGGCCACCGGTTCACGGAAGGCGGACCGATACGGAGGCGGTATCATGGCAGGATCAGAAGTGACGATAGGGTATCACGCATCGCACGAACAGTTTCCCCCGGGCGCGCTGCTACACCTCGCACAACGTGCTGAGAAAGCCGGGTTCCAGAGCATGCTCTCGTCGGATCACTTCAACCCCTGGACCCCCGCCCAGGGGGAGAGCGGGTTTGCCTGGTCGTGGCTCGGTGCGGCGCTCCAGGCGACCTCACTCTCCGCAGGCGTCGTCTGTGCGCCCGTGCAGCGCTACCACCCCGCCATCGCCGCACAGGCGGCAGCGACCCTTGCGGAGATGTTCCCCGGCAGGTTCTTCGTCGCCGTCGGGAGCGGCCAGCTCCTCAACGAGGGGATCACGGGCGATCCCTGGCCCCCAAAAGAGGAGCGGAACGAGCGGTTGCTCGAGGCCGCGACGATCATGCGCAGGCTCTGGGCGGGCGAGACCGTGACGACCGCAGGCCTGATACGCACCGTCGAGGCGCATCTCTATACCCGTCCTGCCGAACCGCCGGCGCTGATAGGCGCCGCCCTCTCCCCCGAAACGGCTGAGTGGCTGGGCGGGTGGGCGGACGGTCTTATTACCACCGCAAGGCCAGAGAAGCAACTCGGAAAGATCATGGAGGCGTTCCACCGCGGCGGCGGGGAGGGGAAACCACTCTATCTCAAGGTCGACCTCTCCTACGCCCGGAGCCACGAAGAGGCCGTGCAGGGGGCGCATGACCAGTGGCGGGCAAACATCCTCTCCGGGCCAGTGCTCGAGAACCTCCGAACGCCCGAACACCTCGACGCGGCCGCGGAGTTCATCACCGCAGAAGAGGTCGCAAGCGAGGTGCGCACCTCGGCGGACCTCAGAGAACACGCCGAATGGTTAAAGACCGACATAGAGCTCGGATTCACCCGACTCTACCTCCACAACGTCAACCGGGAGCAGGAGGCATTCATCGAGGACTTCGGCAGAGAGGTGCTGCCGGCCCTGACCCGCACGGCCCCTCTTCCGGCGGCGTGACGGGAGGACCGGAGCACGACGGGAGTTAACCGGAGGTTCAGGTATGGATAGGAACAGGATCGGCTACTACGCTTCCCACGAGCAGTTCGGGCCGGGGGAACTGCTCGAACACGTAAAAGCGGCAGAGACCGCGGGGTTCCACTCGGTGCTCTCCTCAGAGCACTTCCACCCCTGGAGCGAGAGGCAGGGGGAGAGCGGGTTTGCCTGGTCGTGGCTCGGTGCGGCAATGCACGCCACGGAGAAGATGCCGTTCGGGATCATCACCGCCCCGGGCTACCGCTACCACCCGGCAATCGTCGCTCATGCGGCCGCAACGCTCGCCGTGATCTTCCCGGGCCGGTTCTGGGTGAGCATCGGGAGCGGGGAACTGCTCAACGAAGGGATCATCGGCGAACGCTGGCCCGGCCGGGGAGAGCGCAACGACCGGCTGCTCCAGTGCGCCGGTGTGATGCGCGACCTCTGGGCGGGGGAGACCGTGACACGCGACGGCGCCGTCAGGGTCGAGAGAGCCCGGCTCTACACCCGACCCTCGGAGCCCCCGCTCCTTCTCGCGGCGGCGAACGCCTGCAGCACCGCAGAATGGGTCGGCGGGTGGGCGGACGGCCTCATCACCCTGGCAAAGCCGCTCTGCCGGCTCGCGGAGATCATCGACCTCTTCCGCAGGGGCGGGGGAGAGGGGAAACCGGTCTATCTCAAACTGGACGTCGCCTACGGGCGGGACGGCGAGGAGGCGATCCGGGGGGCGCACGACCAGTGGCGGAACATGATGCTCGGCGGCGGGCTCATCACCGAGCTCAGGACGCCGCGAGAGTTCGACGCCGCAGGCGGGTTCGTCAGGGACGAAGACCTCCAGGAGAAGATCCTGATCTCGGCGGACCTCGACCGGCACATCGAGCGGCTGCAGGAGTTCCTTGATCTCGGGATCGACCGGATCTACCTCCATAACGTGACAAAAGACCAGACCGCGTTCATCGAGGACTTCGGGCGCGAGGTTCTCCCCGCGGTCGGCAGGTGATCGTATGCAGAAGAACGGCTACAAACCTATCAGCGACTATGCCGTCATCGGGAACCTCAGGACGGCGGCGCTTGTCGGGACAGACGGCTCGATCGATTGGTGCTGCTTTCCCTACCTCGACCGGACAAGCGTCTTTGCCGCCCTGCTCGATGCCCGGCGGGGCGGCAGGTTCAGGGTCTCGATCCCGAGTGCTGGACGCGGGCGGCAACGGTACGTCGAGGAGACCAACATCCTCAAGACGGAGTTCTCCGGCGACGCGGGGACACTCGTGGTGACCGATCTGATGCCGCTCTCCGGGGATATCGAGGGGCGCGCAGGCTCGTTCGCCCCGCCAGAACTCTACCGCATCCTCGAGTGCAACCGGGGAAGCGTGGAGGCGGCGGTCGAGTGGTCGCCCCGGTTCGATTATGCCCGCGGGACGACCGGGGTCTCGCGGATCCCCGGCGGCTGGCTCGCAACCGACGGGAGAGACGACATGACCCTCTTCGGCCTCGAAGGTGCCGGGGAGATCGGGAGCGAAGAGGGCGGGCACACACTCCGGGCGATGATCCCGATGCGGGACGGCGAACAGCGCGTCCTGATAGCCCGGTGGGGGACCGAAGATCTGACGTACGCGCCCGACGGGGCGGAGGCCGTGGAGAAGCAGACGAGGGAGGTATGGCGGGCGTGGGCGCACGGGAGCGGGGCCGCACGCGCAGAGGAGTGGGCGGGCGACCTGCTGCCGCTCCTCGTCCGGTCCGAACTCGCTCTCAAACTGCTGACGA
Source organism: Methanomicrobiales archaeon HGW-Methanomicrobiales-6 (assembly GCA_002839575.1). GTDB lineage: Archaea > Halobacteriota > Methanomicrobia > Methanomicrobiales > Methanoculleaceae > Methanoculleus > Methanoculleus nereidis. Next base: position 18,527 of record PGYH01000007.1, on the reverse strand, counting down.
ACACGGCGACGGGTGCGATCGCCGCCGCACCGACGACGTCGCTCCCCGAGGATATCGGGGGCGTGCGGAACTGGGACTACCGGTTCTCCTGGATCCGCGACTCGGCCATGACGGCGCAGGCGCTCATCGCTCTCGGGCATGACGAGGAGGCGATCGATCTCCTCGCCTGGATGGAGCGAGTTTCGGAGATACATGCCGAAGAAGGGCCGGGGCTCCATCTCATGTACAGCATCCACGGGTGGACCGACCTCGATGAAGAGGAACTTCCCCACCTCGAGGGCTACCGGGGTTCGCGCCCGGTCAGGATCGGGAACGGCGCCGCCAAACAGCTCCAGCTCGAGATCTACGGGGAACTCCTCAACACCGCGTACGAGCTCCTCCGGCGGGGGTACGAACTCCCGGAGAAGGAGATGGCGTTCCTCTCCAGGGTCGCGGACGAGGCATGCTCCCTCCGGAAAGAACCCGACCACGGGATCTGGGAGATCCGGGGCGAGGAGCGCCACTATGTCTACTCGAAGGTGATGCTCTGGGTGGCCCTCGACCGGGCGGTTCACCTCGTCGACCGATACGGTCTCCAGGGGGACAAAAAGCGGTGGGCGCGAGGCGCTACGGCAATAAAACGGCAGATCCTCGAACAGGGCTACGATGCGGAGGTGGGCGCGTTCGTCCAGTCGTATGGGTCGAAGGATCTGGATGCCGCGAACCTCCGTATCGGGCTGCTCGAGTTCCTCCCCTTTGATGATGAGCGGGTCCAGGGGACGATCGACGCGACGATGGAGGGGCTGATGGAGAACGGTCTTGTCTACCGCTACCGGGTGGACGACGGCATTCCCGGGGAAGAAGGCGCGTTCGGGCTCTGCACGTTCTGGCTCATCGACTGCCTCGCACTCTCGGGCCGGGTCGGGGAGGCGCAACCGCTCTTTCAGAGGATGGTAGACCGCGCGAACCACGTGGGCCTCTACCCCGAGCAGTTCGACCCGGCGACGGGAGAGTTCCTCGGCAACTTCCCCCAGGCATTCACGCATATCGGCCTTGTCAACAGCGCTCTCTACCTTGCCTACGCCGAAGGAAAACCGATTCCGGGACACGCACCCATAGGGACACCGGAGCACCGTGCGGAACTCGAAGGGGGGCGCGTCCAGAAGATGCCCGTCTGAGGGGGCAAGACTTCGAAGACGTTCGTCGTTAACGCCAGGCATAATTATCCGGTGTGCCATATCACACAGCATGAACAGAAGGATCAGCGGCCTGCTGCTTCTCGCAGGCCTCATCGTGATCGGCTGCATCGTTGCCGGGTGCACCGATACGCCGCAAACCACGTCCGGGCAGTCGGCCCCTCCCGCCGGGCAGGAGACGCCGGGGCCGGTTGCGGAAGGCACAGGCAACGTCTCGGCGGGGAACAACCGGTTCGCGGCCGACCTCTACCGGCACCTCGCAAGCGACCCGGGGAATGCGGGCAAGAACATCTTCTTCTCGCCCTACAGCATCTCCTCGGCCCTCGCGATCACCTACGAGGGCGCCCGGGGCACGACCGCCGACGAGATCGGGTCGGTGCTCCACCTGCCACAGAACGAGACTCTCCGGCGTGCAGGGTTTGCCGGGCTTGATGCCGTCCTGAACAGCGGGGACGAGAATTACACCCTCCGCACCGCAAATGCTCTCTGGGCTGAGGAAACCTACCCGTTCCTCCCGGAGTACGTCGATACGGCCGCACGGTGGTACAGGGCAAATGTCACGAACCTCGACTTCATCAACGACCCTGAGGGGTCGCGTGCGACTATCAACCGCTGGGTGGAGGAGAAGACCGAGGATAAGATCCGCGACCTCCTTCCGGCGGGTTCAGTCGATCCGATGACCCGGCTCGTGATCACGAACGCGATCTACTTCAAGGGCACCTGGGTCAAGCAGTTCGACCCCGCCGAGACGACCGAGGAGGAGTTCCGGGTCGCTCCGGGGGAGACGGTGCAGGTCCAGATGATGCACCGCACAGACGAGGATGCAATCTACGGGTATACCGAGACCGAGAGCCTCCAGGTGCTCAGGATGCCGTATGCGCACGCCGACGGAACGGAACTCTCGATGCTCGTCCTCCTCCCGCAGGAAGATAACCTGACGGCTGCCGAGGAGGCTCTCGACGCCAGGACGCTCTCCGGGATCCAGGACTCAATGATCGACCAGCGCGTCAGGGTCGTCTTCCCGAAGTTCACGCTTGAGACGACGTACAGCCTCCCGCAGGTGCTTGCGACTATGGGAATGCCAACAGCATTTACCAATGCGGCCAACTTCTCGGGAATGGATGGGACAGAAGACCTCTTCATCAGCGACGTCGTCCATAAGGCATTCGTCGACGTGAACGAGGAGGGCACCGAGGCCGCGGCGGCGACCGGTGTCGTCATGAACCTGGCGAGCGCACCCATGGAGGACAAAACACCCGTCTTCCGGGCGGACCACCCGTTCGTCTTCCTTATCGTCGAGGAGGATTCCGACACGATCCTCTTTGCAGGACGGGTTGTAAACCCGGAGAGCGCGTAAGGAGGCGGCGGCGACCGGCCGCCCACTCCTCTTGCAGCAACTCATTAATACCTCTCCGACAGAATACCAGTAACCATGCCGTCCCGGGAAGAAGTCTTCACGACTCTGCAACGGCTTAAAAGTGAGCTCTCCACGCGGTTCTCAGTCAGCCGGATCGGTATCTTCGGCTCGGTCGCACGTGGCGAGCAGACCGAGACAAGCGACATCGACATCCTCGTCGAGTTCTCCCGGCCGATCGGGTTCTTCACCTTCGTCGAACTCGAAGAGTATCTCTCGCTTCGCCTCGGCGCTCCCGTCGACCTGGTGACGCCTGACGCCCTTAAACCGCTTATCCGTGAGCAGGTAACCGCCGAGGTCGCGTATGCCTGAACGGTCGGACATCCGCCTTCTCTGTGGCGACATCGCCGAGGCCGTCGAGCGCATCCTCCGGTATACCTCCGATATGACCTACGATGAGTTTCTTGCCGATACCAGGACACAGGATGCGGTCACGAGGAACCTGGAGATCCTCGGAGAGGCGGTGAAGAACCTTCCGGAGCCGTTCAAAGAACGATATCCCGAAGTTCCATGGCGTTTCATCGCTGGAATGCGGGACAAACTTATCCACCACTATTTCGGCGTCAGTCTTGAGATTGTCTGGGAAACGGCGCATTCCGACATCCCGACACTTAAGGAACGGCTAAAGGCAGTCCACACTCCCGACAGGCAAAACGAGAGTTAACCATGGAGGCAGGGCGGGTGATCGCCGAAAGTTACCCAGGAAGGGCATGCCCCCCTGACCCAACCGGCCGCCCCCTCACGCCTCATTAAGCCGCTCGACGATCGTCTTCTGCATGTAACCGATGAGCGGCATATCCGAGCCGATCACCGCGTGCCGCCCGGATCCCGCGGTGGCGATGACGAAGAAGTCACGGCCGTCGACCAGTATGGAGCACTCATCCTTCCTCAAGCCCATTGCGGACTCGTTCACCGCCGGGGTCTCGAGGAGTTCGAGCACGGCACCCCTGGCCTCATAGATCGGAAGCCGGATGTCGACATAATCTTCCTTCTTCCGTACGACCACGTAGAGGTCGATCTTGCGCTTGAGCGGTTTGATGGCCGCATAGTGCTTCCGGAGAAACGCCGGATCGTAGCAGAGGATCACCATGCTCTTCTTTACCCGGCGGAAGAGCGAGGAGAGATGGTTCTCGATCGCCCAGCCGCTCCTGAGGATGAAGAACGAATCGGGAGGGAGACGCGGTTTGACCGAGAGGCTCTTTAACGCCTCGCGGGTCTTTTCGAGGGACCGGATGTAGTCGTCTTTGAGCCGGTCGAAGGCAACGTCGATGTCGAGCACGTAGTAGGAGGTGGGAGATCCTTCCTCAACCGCGATGAAACCCCGGCGGGCCAGGTCGTTTAAGATCTCGTAGATCCGTCCCCGGGGTACTCCGCTCACCTCGTGGATGTCCCGCGCGGTCGCCTTCTGCAGCCCGACGAGCGTGGAGTAGACGCTTGCTTCGTACTCGTTCATCCCGAGAGTGCGGAGTCCGGGAACTATTTCGGCAACCATTGCACCTCTATTGAGTTGCAACACTCTTATGGTTTCCGGAAAGAGACGGATATACCGGCGAGAGAGAACTCATCTCTCGCAAGACTGTCCACCGGAGCAGCCGCCCGCCAGAGGCCAGGCGTACGCCGCAGGCTGGAACGCCGGGCCGGACATACCCACCTTCGAGGAAGGCTGCCCCGGCAAGGACGAACGAGAGCAGAACGCAAGAGCGATACCACCAGAACCAGATGTTCAGATGTATCCACCCTCCGAAAGCCGGGAGAACCATCATCAGCATGTCCTGTAACGATCAGCATGTCCTGTAACGTATCCGGCGGCTGGGCCGGACGGGACCGGCCAGCCGCCCGGTACACCTCTCCGGCAACGGATGGCTCCTGCCGTCAGTAGCCGGCAAGGAGCGTGGAGATGAGCCGTGCTTCTGCCTTTCGCAGGTGCTCGATCGCGGTGGCTTTGCTGATGCCCACCTTCTCCGCCAGCTGCTGGCTGTTGATCCTGCGGGGATACTCGTAGTAGCCGTACTGTTTTGCCGCGAGCAAAAGATCTCTCTGCCTCCGGGTGAGCCCCGAGAGCGGGTCGTTGGAAAAGGTTGCCTCCTCGAAGATGACGTTCTGGACCTCGCCGTAGGTGGACATGAGGCGGAGGACTTTGTTCAGGTCCTCGGCATCGCCGATGCAGGCGTAGACATGCAGGTCGCGGGACTTGTACAGGGGTGATGTCCAGATGACGTCCATGTCGAACTCGCGCATCTTCTCCAGCAGGAACTCGTCCCGGACGACGCATCGTAGAAAGCAGGTATACGTCCGGCCGTCGGCCTTGAGCACCTCAAGAGAACCGAGAATTTCCGGGAGCTCAAGGTCGCTCGCGGTGTATCCCTCTTTCACCGTAATCTCGGCAACCACCGTCTCCTCTCCACAGCTGAAGTCCACTTTGAGGAACTCGATCATCTTTACAGATTCGACCCTGTCCAGGAACTCTTTCACCGCCCGGTTGAGATCGGGAGCATCGGCGGGCATGCCCATCAGCGGATCCTTCGGACGGACCTCGAGGATCATCTTGCGCATACACCGTGTGGGACGCCGCCCCCTATTAACCCCGTACATGTACGGGAGAACATTAAATCCCCGGGTATTCCAGAGTACTGTATGGGAAGCACACGTGAACCGGCTGCAGGGAATCACACCGGGGAAGCAGAGTCCGATATAGGTCCCCGCCCGGGTTGCAGCAGGTTCATATCCTGTCCCTTGAAAATACTACCCTCATCAGATGAGCCACTTATAACGAGGACAGACGTGAACTGCGCAACCACCTGCAACATCGGGTCTCGCCGGGGTTCCGAAGAAACCCGGTGCCGGAGACCGGCCCACCGCAAAGCACTCTACAAAGAACTTTTCTTTGAAGAGACCGGCCAGATCTGGATCGAAGCCGGATTCCTCCCCCCGGCAGACTACCAGCGAGCCGTGGCCCTGCTCCACCGTCTCGCCATGGACGAGGAGGGCACGGCATCCCTGCTCTCGTCCGTCCTCACCGAAACGACAAAATCCGCAGAAGCGGGCAGCGGCTACCGGGTCCTCGACCCCGCAAGACTCCGGCGCACAGCGGAGGAGTACGGGATTGAGCCCGCCGGAAGAAGCGACAGCGAGATTGCTCACGCGGTGACCATGGCGATCATCGGCGAGTACGGGGAAAAGGCGGCGGAGGAGCACGCATGAAAAATCCCTATGAGTGGCTCGCTGCCGCCATTAACAACCATACCTGGACCGTCGCCGGGGTTGCCGCGGCCATATTCATCCTGGCATGCTTCGGGCTCTCGATGGTCTCGATGGAGACCAGCGACGACGCCTACCTCGACAAGAGCACACCCCGCGGCGCGATGCTCGACCACTATATGGAGACCTACGGCTCCGACGCAATCATGCTCATCTACGAGACGGATAGCGTCAGGAGTACCGAGATTCTCAGGTACATCGACCATCTCCAGGAAGACCTCAGGAACGAACGCTACGTCGACGAGGTCTCCGGCGTCGTCGACCTCTTGAAACAGGCGAACGGCGGCACCCTGCCGTCGTCCACGGCGGAGATCGACGCGATCATCGCTCAGGCTCCCCCCGAAATGGTCGAGAGGATGCTCCCCTCGGACCTGATGACGATCAGCGTCATCGCCCTTGAGCCCGGCGTCACCATGGAGGCGCAACAGCAGGTTGTCGGGAACATCAAGACCATCGTCGGCATATCGGAGCCCCCGCCAGGGCTCACGGTCACGGTATCCGGCAACCCTGCGTTCTCGCTGGAGATGGGCGAGGCGATGGGATCCGAGACGGGCATGCTGATCCTGGTGGCCATGGTCCTGATGGTTCTCGCGGTGACGTTCCTCTTCTCCCACGTCCGCTACCGCCTGCTCCCGGTCGGGATCGTGGCCGTCGGGCTGATCATGACCTTCGGGTTCATGGGTCTCTTCGGTATTCCCATCAGCATGGTGGTGGTCGGGGCGTTCCCGGTGCTGATCGGGATCGGGATCGACTACGCGATCCAGCTCCATGCCCGGTTCGACGAGGAGATCCGGCACGGCACGATCCCGGAGGCCGTATGGGCCACCGTCACGCAGATGGGGCCGTCGATCCTGATCGCGATGTCGGCGACGGCGCTCGGGTTCATCGCGATGTTCTTTGCCCCGGTGCCGATGGTGGCCGACTTCGGGATGGTCTGCACCATCGGGGTTGTCTCCTGCTATGTCGCGGCGCTCATCATCGTCCCGGTCTTTGCGATCGTCACCCGCTACCGGCCGAGGAAGGAGGCCGCAGCCGTCGGATCCGAACCGGCGGGCGGGGAATCTCTCATCGAGCGTTACGACCGCCTCCTCGGCAGGCTCGCCTACACCGTCGCGAAATACCCGATCCCGGTCATCCTGATCTTTGCGACGGTCGCGGCAGGGGGCTTTTACCTCGACCAGAGCGTGCCCGTCAGTGCGGACGAGAAAACCTTCGTCCCCGACGATATGCCCGCCCTTCGCTCCCTCGAGAAACTTACCCGGGTCATGGGTTCGACGAGCACCATCCCGGTCGTCGTGCTCGCGGACGACGTCCTCTCCCCGGAGACACTTGCCTGGATAGATCAGCTGGGGGCCTACGAGCAGGAGCATAACGACAAGATAACCGGGGTGACGAGTGTCGCGACCCTGATCAGGGAGTACAACGGCGGCGTGCTCCCCTCGACCGAGAGGGCGGTCGACAATGTTACTGCCCGGATCCCGGAGGAGACGCTCTCCCGATACCTCAACGGGAATCTGGAGGCAGTGCTTGAGTTCTCGACGGTCGACATGGAGATGAGTGCCGCACGTGACCTCGTCGGGAGGATACAGAGCGACGTTGCGTGGAACAACCCCCCGGCCGGCGTGACGGTGAAGGTCACCGGTCAGATGGAGATGTTTGCCGCCGTCATGGACGACATCAGCGAGTCCAGGGTGTATATGACCGTGCTCGGGTTTGCCTTCATCCTCGGCTTCCTGGTTCTCGTCTACCGGAAATTCGGTGCCGTCTCGCCGGTCATCCCGATCGTCTTCATCGTGGGCTGGAACGGCGCGATCATGTACCTCCTCGGTCTCGACTACACGCCGCTGACCGCCGTCCTCGGGTCGATGACGATCGGCGTCGCGTCCGAGTATACCATCCTGATCATGGAGCGATGCGAGGAGGAACTCGCCAGGGGCACGGAGTTCCTCGACGCCATCCAGACCGCCGTGCAGAAGATCGGGACGGCCATCACGGTCTCCGGGCTGACGACGGTCTTCGGGTTCTCGGCACTCACCTTCTCGACCTTCAACATCATCAGCAACTTCGGGATCGTGACGGTCATATCGGTAGGGTTCTCGCTCGTGGGCGCAATCGTCGTCATGCCGGCGATCCTTGCCCTGATGTACCGCTATACCGGGCGTTCCCGGGTCGTAGCGGCGGCCGGGGTCCCGGAGTAACCTCTCCACCGCCCCTCGCCCTCTTTCTGAGAAGTCGTCTTTCGAAACGTTCCAGGTTTTCAAGTTCCTGTCCGGTGCACTTTGGGGAGCTCAAACTCGCTCGTGCTCGCACTCCCCCGGCAGCGGTCTCCCCGCGCTCCCCGGGTGGCGGGAACATCAAGGTTTATATAGTACGGACCATATCCTTCCCCCGGTGATATACCGTGACAAATGGAGACCTCTCGGCTCAGGTGTTTGAGCCTGTTGAAGAACTGGCTCGCAATGTCATTTTGTTTCTGCCAAACCTCATTGCAGCGATCGTCATCCTCATCATCGGCTGGATCCTCGGGCGTATCCTTGGAAGAGTTGTTTCCGAAGTCCTCGACAGAATCGGCGTCGACGACGCGCTTCGGAAGACATCAGTCGGCCAGCAGATCGAACGTTCCACGATGAACATAAGCCGCCTTTTCGACTTCATCGTCCGCTGGTTCATCTACCTCATCGCAATCCTCACAGCGGTCAGCGTCCTGCAGATCCCTGCCCTGACGACGGCGGTCGCGGCCATCGTGGCATACATCCCGAACGTCGTCGCGTTCCTCATCATCCTGGTCGCCGGATTCATCCTGATCGACTGGCTGATAGACATCCTCCAGAACATGGGGGAGGTGCAGAGCATCCAGGGCTTCGGGCTGATCACGATGCTGCTACGGGCGTTCCTTTACTTCGTCGTCGCCATCCTCGCGCTCCAGCAGCTCATGCTCGACCTCTCGATCATCTATGTCTTCGTCGTCCCGATCGCATGGGGAGTCGGGCTCGGCCTCGGTGCGGCGATCGCCATCATCGTCGGGCTCGGCCTGCGCGACCGGGCACCGGAGATGATGGACCAGTTGATGGGTAAAGTAAGAAAAGAATAATCCTTTTTTGGCGGGCTTACAGCCCGCCGAACTTTTGCACGTGCTCCCGGGCACGCCGGTAGCGCGGATCCCCGTCCCCTGCAGGGGTTCTCCGGCCGTAGTGCCGCCGGTCCTCTCCAACCGGGCAGACTTTGATGCAGATCCCGCAGGGGGAGATGTGATGCCGGGCGAGTTCGGCGCTGTTTGCTGCGCAGGCCGCCTTGTCGGTGAGACCTTCGGGGTAGTCCCGCTCGTCGAGCGCGCCCGCGGGACAGGCGTCGACGCAGAGCATGCACCGGGTGCAGAGGTCTTCCACGAGCAGCGGATTGGGCGGGAGGTCCGCAGCGGTGAGGACCGAGCCGAACCTGACCCGGGGGCCGTACTCCGGCGTGAGGAGGGTGTTGTTCACGCCGAAAGTCCCGAGCCCTGCGAGGAAGGCGGCGTGACGGTGCGAGAAGAAGGCGACAGGGTTCTTCTGGAGCACCTCGATGCTCCCGTAGCCGTCCCGCGGGACGAAGACCGACGGGTAGCCCTCGTCGTTGAGGAAGGAGGCGAGCCGGTAGGTGTACTGGTCGAGCAGGGTGTTGATGGTCTTATAGAGTTCGTGATAGTAGATGGAGGGGGAGGTCTCGAGCACCGGGAGGTGGACCGGGAGGCCGATGACGATCACCGACCGGGCCTCGGGAAAGATCGACTGCGGGTAGAACTCTTCCGGCATCCAGGGTTGGAACGGGGGGTTCTCCCACCGGTCCGTCCCCGCGACCCCGACGAGCGGGATCTCCATCCTCCGGCACCGTTCGAGGACGGCCGCCTTCAGGTCGCTGTTCATGGGTATCGATCTCTTGTGCCCGGCGGGAAAAAATCTTCCTGCCTGCCTGCCCGGGGATCAGAACGCCAGGCGAACGAGCCCCATCGTCGCCGCCATGACCACGAGGATCGCAATTGCCCACCCGGCGAGCATGCAGAGGAGAGAGACCCGCCGCGGGTACTGGAAGGCCCACGCGACGACGGGGGTTCCGTAGAGGGCAATCCCGGGGATCCAGATGACCGGGATCAGCATCAGGGCGCCGTAGCGCTTCAGGTAATCGACACTCCCGGTCTTCGCATCGATCTTCGAGAGAAAACCCTGGATCATCCGGGAGCGCCCGGCAAAGAGGTCGCAGACCTCGAGGATGCCGACCAGAACGGCGGCGGCCACCGATAGCAGGAAGACGAGGACGGCCGCCGGGTGCAGCCCGAGCGAGAGGCCGACGACGGCCGCGGCCGCCTGGAGGAGGAGGGTCGATCCGATGAGGGCGAAGACCGCCGCAGGGGACACGCCGAACGCGAGGCCGAGAAAGAGCGGAATCACCAGGATAAAGATGAGCACGAACGCAGTGGCTCGCACGATCCGGAACCAGCAGGTGCCCGGGGAGAGAGCCCGCTCGCATGTCTTGGGGTCAGCAACCCTGACCATTGTCCTTCTCCTGGACCTCGCAAGTAGATGAACCTGCGCACCGGGACCGTCCCGGACCCCGGGGATGATGAACCGATGTATTTACGTTCAGGGTCTGGCGATCATGCCGTTCCACTTCCGATGCGTGCCGGGAGCCGACATTTACGGCGCCGAACCGGGCAATCCCGGGTGCGGAAAGAACCGCGCCCCGGGCCTGCCGGTACCACCCGGTGTTGACCGGCCGATAGGGGAGAGGCGATGTGAAAGAGCCAGGTTTTTATCCCGGGCAGACCTACACCCACGTTTATGAGCGAGACTGAAGGTCGCTTTGAACAGGGGCGGTGGGTCGTCGACCCCGCCCCCGCACCGGAGGAGGAGCCGGCACCGGCCTCTCCTACCGTTGATGACCGTATGCACGAGGCATCAGAGTCGGTCCGAAGAGCGGTCAACGATGTAATGAACGCGGGCCACCACCTCTTAGGGACGCCCGAGGGGCACGAACGCATCGAGCAGGCGGCGCGCAAGGCCGGGGAGGATCTCGAGCGGGCGATCAACACCTGGGCGGAGGCCGCACGGCAGGCCTTACAGCGAAGGTGAGGAGGGCGAGAGGTACTCCGTGACGCGGGCGACGACCTCGGGGTTTCTCGGCAGCATGGTGTGGCAGTAGAACTCCGGGTTTCGGGCGAGGTTCGCCGGGTCTCCAGGGAGGACGTCCACCAGTGCACCCGGGAGGTGCGAGTCGGAGTGGGGAACGATGCCGTCGCCGGCATACGTCGTCCGCCAACCGCCGTCCGGGTCGATCGCCCAGGTCCGGCCGTCGAAGACCGGGAAGAACGCCGGGGTCGCGGTGAGGTTCGCGCCGAGGACGATCCGGTAGTCGATGTCGTCGCGGGTCCCGGCGGCCCGGAGCGCCGCAACGATCCGGCTCCCGGGCCGGAACTCCTGGACGATGGTGTCCTCCCGGGGGTCGTAGTCCTGCGGCACGAACACCCCGCTAAGCCGCCGGATCACCTCCGGACCCCGTTCGGGGTCGTTGAAGAGTTCGGCCATGGCCGAGCCGTTGTTCGGGGGGCCGATCCCGACGAGCTGCCGGACATCTTCCTCCCGTTTATCGCAGTCGAGGACTTCGAGGAGGTACCGGGCGATGCACGTCCCCATCGAGTGGCAGACGATGTCGACCGGGCCGCCGTATCCGGTCTCCTCCCTTTTTGCGCGGATGTAGTCCTGGAGGGCAAGAGCGATCGTCTCCGTTCCGGCACCCTGCATCGCGGTGTGGTCGAACCTCCAGAAGGGCACACCGGCCTCCGAGAGCGCGGGGGCAAGGCGGTTCCAGATGCCGGGATGGCTCCGCCACCCGTGGACCAGGACGACCGGGCACCGGTGGTTCATCGGGATTGTACCACGCCTCCTCCAGGCAAGCAGGGGTTCATTCATTCATGATCCGACGCCGGCCGCGATGTATGTTTCGGCAGGGCGCTATCCAACCACCATCTTATTCGCTTTCAGGAAGAAGCCCGGCGGCATCGGGTCATCGAGTTCCCAGGTAATGCTCATCGGCCGGCTCCCCTCGTGGGAGACGTACCGGGCGGTGCCGAGGAAGAGATACGGTTGCGTGACGCCGCCGACCTTATTGTACTCGCGGACGAAGAGAAGGACCTTGCTCCCCCACCGTTCATGCTCGATATAGCGCCGGCCGGTCGGCGAAGACACCGAAGTGGTGCTCTGGGACTGCCAGTGAAAGAGGTTCTCGTTGACCGCGTAGTCCTTGTACATCGTTGTGGGCGAGTAGTGCTCCTCGGTCTTATTCAGGGTGACCAGGAACACGTCGGCCTTCTTATCCTCCAGGTACACAACCCCCTCCCGGCTGCCCCCCGCCGGTTTCCGGGTCAGGGTATAGTGGCCGAGTGCTGCAAAAGCCTGGGCCCGGGTGTACGTAGAGTGGAGTTCGAGGGCGTTCTCGAAACCGAGATCGACGGGTTTTGGAAGGAACTCGATATGTGCCCCGTTATACTCCAAGAGATCGCAGATCTCGCGCCGGATCTCATCGTATGCAAAGAGATCGGAGAAGATCTCTTCAATACCCATATTCTCGTCACGAAGAAATCCATCGTTGAGCGAGTAGTAGAAGAGTGCCAGCATGTTCTTCTCGCGGTCCGAGAGGGCCGCCGGGGAGTAATGGCGAGGGTCGGAGAGCACGGCCCTGATGAAGCGGATTGCTTCCGGGGAATTCAGCGTCGCCAGCCTGAGTGCAGCCGCCCTGGAAAAGAGGCGTTCATCCTCGTAAACTTCAGGGTATACGCTCGCCTCTGCAGCCAACGAACAGAACGTGCCCCTTCGGTAAACATCGAGAGGCTGCAGGCTGTAACGCTGGAGGAATTTCTTGAAACTGAGGGGTTCGCCGGTCTCATCTTCAAACGAACGGATCTTGCGGATGAGCGTGGCCCGATTCGTTATGTTTGCCCTGATGTTTGCAAGAACCCTCTCCCGGGCCTTCTCCTCGAAGTGGATATAACAACCCTTCGGAAGCGAGTAGGAGTCACGAGAGACCTGTTCTACCAGGGTTTTCCCGCCAGGGGAGAGAAGCGCTGCAATCCTCTCACCGAACGGGAAGTTTTTGTTGTGATTGCCAACAAAGTCGAGAACCGTCAGGCACTCTTTCCCGTCCGAGAGACGGAGCCCCCGCCCGAATTGCTGGATAAAGACCGTGAGGCTCTCGGTGGGACGGAGGAAGAGGATGGTGTTCACCTCGGGGATATCAACGCCTTCGTTGTAGAGGTCGACGACGAAGATGAAGTGGATCTCCCGGGTGACCAGCCGCTTCTGGATGGTGGAACGTTCTTCCCGTGAACTTCCGGCGTGAAGGCAGGCCGCAGGGATACCCGCCTCCCGGAACGCTGCAGCCATGTATTCAGCGTGCTCAACGGAGACGCAGAACCCGAGCCCGATGATCTCGTGGAGATCGGTCGTGTAGTCCTGCACAGCCCTGATGATCAGGTCTGCCCGCTGCTGGTTCCCGGTGTAGAGCCTGGAGAGCTCGGCGGGATCATAGGTTCCCCGCTTCCAAGGCACGGTATCGAGGTCGACAACATCGGTGACACCGAAGTAATGGAATGGGGCGAGCAGTTTCCGGTTGATTGCCTCAGGAAGCCGGATCTCAGCAGAGATCTTTTCGTTGAAATACTGGAGAATGTCAAGATTGTCCATGCGTTCCGGTGTTGCGGTGAGTCCGAGGAGGACTCCCGGGGTGTAGTGAGTGAGCAGCCTCTGGTATGAGGGCGCAGCGGCATGATGGAACTCGTCGACGATGATCATGTCGTAATAGCCCGGGGGCGTGATTTTCGGGAGGTTTCTGCTGTTCAGGCTCTGGATTGAGGTGAAGAGATGCTCGATCTGCGCAGGTTCGCTCCCTCCGACGAGGAGATCCCCGAAGTTCGGGTCTTTGAGAACCCCCCGGAAGACCTGGAGGCTCTGTTTCAGGATCTCCTCACGGTGAGCAACGAAGAGCAGACGGGGATATTCTCCCGGCCTCTGGACGAGGCCTTTGTAGTCAAACGCCGATATGACCGTCTTCCCCGTCCCGGTGGCGGCGACTATGAGATTTTTGTAGTTGTTGTGCAGTTCCCGCTCCGCCTTCAGCCGCTCGAGGATCTCTTTCTGGTAATAGTAGGGCCTGATATCGAAGACCGGGCGGAGATCAATCTCGCTCCGCCTCTCCTTTGAGAGGGCACGCTGCAACCGCTCCCGGCTCTCCGGCGTGTATTCGATGAACTCCGGGTCTTTCCAGTAGGTCTCAAACGTCTTCTCGATCCTCTGGATGATATCATATGAGTCCTGCTCGGTGACCTTGACGTTCCACTCGAGACCGCTCGTTATCGCAGGGTTCGAGAGGTTGGACGACCCGATATAGGATGTGGAGAAGCCGTTGTTCCTGTGGAATGTGTAGGTCTTCGCGTGCAGCCGGGTTCTGTCGGTATCGTAGGATATCCGGACGGCGGTGTTCCGAAGGGCTGCAAGGGCCTCCACCGCCTTGATATCGGTTGCCCCGGTGTACGAGGTCGTGATCACCCGAAGCTGGCCATGCCTGACAAATTCTTTTAAATCGTCGAGAATCAGCCGGAGCCCGCTCCACTTGATGAACGAAATGAGGAGGTCAACACGATCGGCGGTCCGGATCTCCTTCCTGAGTTCATCCACGAGCCCGGGCTCTCCGGGAGACCCGGTGAAGAGGCTGCTCTGCGCGATGGACGTCTCGGGGCGGGTGGGTGCAGTAATATTAAGCGCAGAGAGGCGATTGCGCTCCACAAGGGCGAGCAAGACCTTTGCTTCGGGCGTGATCTTACACTGTTCAAGAGTCTTATCCCGTAGTTCGGTACCGAGGTGTTCGATGAGGCGGTTGCAGATCAGGACCTGCTCTTCAAGCGATGCTCCTGCCTCATCGGCAGACTGGAGAGCCGTTCTGAGGATCTTCGCGAGATATCGCGAGAGGACGGTCTGGGGATCGAAGCGTGCAAGAGGATCTTTAAAAACTCTTCCTTCCTTTTCCGGACCGGAGAGCTTCGATGCGAGATATTCGCTGATGACCTGCTCGTAGATCCCCGGGAACAGTTCCATACTTCCCATTAGGGGGAGGGGTAAAAAAATGGCTCTGGTATGCTTCAGCCTCATCGTATCGGGTCGGGGAGGGGGCCTGAACCCCCGTAATCAGGGCCGGAAGTCCGGTCCAGAAGAAACGCCCTCCGCCTAACTCACCTCAATCCTGTACCCGTAATCCCGGCCGATGTCCCCGTCCAGCGTGAGGCTGACCTTCTTTGTCTCCCCTGAAGGGATGGAGACCACCGTCGAGACCTCGTCCCGGACGAAACCCTTCTCCTCATCGATCAGTTTCATCGTCACGGTGACGTCGCCGTCGCCCCCGTCATTCTGGATTACCGCGTTCACGTTATATCCGAGCCCTTTGGATAGGCTGATATCTGTGACCATGGAGTCCTCCACGACCTTTGGGCTGGGGCCGCCAAGTCCCATACAACCGGCCGTCAGGACGAGCGCCGCAGCCAGACCGAGAATAAGGATTCGCTTATTCATGGTATGCGTTGCTCAGCGCGATATAAAAATACGTAGGAACCATCGGGTTACATCCACGGGTTTTAAACAGAATTTTCGGGCAAATAAAGCGATAATGGGCAGATGAAACCCCACTTCAACCACCGGCCACGGGGGTTCACCACCCCCGGTATCTCGACCGGACTCTCTCCGGGAAGATGCTCTGTTGGAAGACCCACTCGAAGTAGCGATCGGTCATCCCGGCGATGAAATCCCGCGCGAGTTCTTCCGGCGCGGCGGTGGCGATGTACCGCGGGGACGCCCACGGTGCGTTGATGAGATCCTCATAGACCGGTGAAGCCTCGCGCTCTTCTGCGATATCCTCAAGGATTCGGTCGAAGAGGTACCGGAACATGAACCGGATCTTCTTCTGGTTCGCGAGGAGCCTTGGGTTTTCGTAGATGTGCTGCATATTGAACTCTTTGAAGGCCGCGACGCACGCCGACGCCTCCTCCGAGAAGGCGATGCAGTCGGCATCGTAACTCACGGCGATGATGTCGCGGATCAGGACGTCGAGCACTCTTTGGTTAACTTCTGAGAAATCTTCCTTCTTTCGCCCGGCGATACCGAAGAGGCGCATGCAGTTCTCCGGGAAGTCCTCGAGATCCCGTTCATCGATGACCTCGACCTCGAGGGCGTCCGCAAGATCACGGCCGAGATAGGAGATGCTGTCGGCGCACCGGACGACGCACCCCTCGGCGGTGAGAGGGAGCGCATCGCCCCCGGCCTCGATCCGCGCCAGTTTCTCCGCAAACGAGTCCCAGTCGGCCTGGCCCTCGACCGTGAGGATACGGTCGTTGGTTTCGCCGTTGTGGCAGAGGATCCCGTCCAGCACCTGCAGCGTGAGGTCGCAGTCCTCGACGACGTCGAGGAACCGGACGCTCTGGACGTTGTGCTTAAACCCCCCGAGCCTGTGTTCGGCGCAGAGCTCGTCGAGGAACTTCTCGCCGAGGTGGCCATAGGGCACGTGGCCGATGTCGTGGCCGAGGGCGATCGCCTCGATCAGGTCCTCATTCAGGCAAAGAGCTCTTCCGATCGTCCTCCCGATCTTCGAGACGAGCTGGACGTGGAGGACGCGGTGGGTGATGTGGTCGTTCTCGACGAGGTAGAATACCTGTGTCTTGTCGATGTAGCGCGAGTAGGCCTTCGAGTGGACAATCCGGTCGGCGTCCCGGAAGAACGGCGGCCGGATGACCGGGTCCTCGGGTTTGCAGCCGGACCGCCTGAGGTAATCGGCGTTCCGGGTCGCCCGGGGCGAGAGGAGGGATTCACGGTCGGCCATGCTCCGTTCCATACGGTCAAAGATACTCTGCGGGATCTCCATCGGGTATCCTCCGGGAAGGCAGGCCGGGTTCGGTCGGGCCACCCTCCGGTAGAGAGTCCTCGGCCGGGAAAGGGGATAGGGCTTTCTGTATCGGGTAGAGATCCGCGCAGGCTATATCCCCGATGCACGTACCCTTCCCGCATGTACCCGGAAGTCATCATTCACAACAGCGTGAGCCTCGATCACGCGGTAAGGGGCTTCGAGGTCGATCTCGGGCTGCACTACGGCGCGCTCCTGGCCTTCGAGCCGGGAGCGGTCCTCGCGGGTTCGGCCACGGCAAAGTCCGGGATCGAGCTCTTCATGGACATCACCCTGCCGGAGGCAGAGGCGGACCGGCACCGGCCCGAAATGCGGCCGGACGACCGCCGCCCCCTCTGCGTCATCGTCGACAGCAGGGGCGTGCTCAAAAACCTGCTCCACTTCTACCGGAACATGGAGCACACTAAAGACGTCGTCATCCTCGTCTCGGAGACGACGCCGGAGGATTACCTCGACTATCTCTGCGAGCGGAAGTACCCGTTCATCCGGTGCGGCAGGAGCCGGGTGGATCTTGGGGCGGCTCTCCGGGAGCTCGGGGACCGGTTCGGCATCACGCGGGTGGTCTCCGATTCCGGCCCCGACTTAAACGACGTCCTGATCCGCGAGAGGATCGCGGATACGATCAGCCTGATCGTCCATCCGGTCGTCGTCGGCGAGGGGGAGAAGAAGCTCTTCAATAAGGCCGGGGGGCGGACGGCGCTCGAACTCCGGAAAGCCGTGACGATGGAGCAGGGCACGGTGCACCTCGTCTACGCAGTGAAGAAGTGAGGGGCGGCCTTCACTCCCCTCTCGCAGCGGCAAGACCGGCGAGGATTACCCCGAGGACGCAGATGAGCAGGCCGAGCGTCCCGGTGCCGAACCCCGTCGGCGCCGATCCGATGAAGTAGCAGGGTGCTGCCGAGAAGTGTAGCACGAACGCGATGCCGAGGAGGGAGATGGTGATTGCCAGGGTGCCGGTGTCGTTTGCCATGGTTCTTGGAAGAGACGTGGGTGAGGATCTGTCATCTGTTTTTTGGCTGCTTGCCGGTTTGAGGTTGAGCCCTGCCGAACCGGATACGCCAGATAACCGCTCCCAGAACGATTCAGGACAAAAGAAGTTTCGAAACGAATATATCCAATCAATTAATTTCTTTAGATGGTTCAACAATGTCAACACGGTGCTTGCTTCTCTCCGGCGGAGGTACTGATCCCGCCGCTTGTTTGCACCGTTTTTTGTCGGCAGGCTTTTCCGTTACGCCCTTTTACGTCGATCCGGGACAGAGTGAACTCAAAAACGAATTGGAGCGTATTTCGTGAATTGTTACTTGTGAGGGACTCGAATGGGTGGAAAAACAGTAGAGGACTGTGTTTACGAGATTAACAGGTTAGCGGACAAGGCCGGGCTGATCAGGGAGATCTGCTCATACCAGTGCAGGAAATACAAATGGATCTCCAGCGGCCTATCGCTCTCCATTCTCTTCTTCTCGGCATCGATTGCGTTTTTGAGTATTGCGGATCCCACAATCCTGCAATCATTGTCGCTTCCCTTTCACGCTCAGCAGGACACGAGAAACGTGATTGCGTTTCTGGGTTTCCTGATATTTGTCATCTCATTCTCCGACAGGATCCTGAACCTGACCGAGACGTTGAATAGGAACGAGCAGGGAGTGAAGATCCTTACGGACTTCATACGGGATTGCCATACGTTCACGGATACGGGAGCAAGAGATTGC
>PGYH01000182.1 GCA_002839575.1 Methanomicrobiales archaeon HGW-Methanomicrobiales-6 | reverse complement strand
CCAACGAAATTTCGAATGCTTGCGATCACGATAGCGGAGGATCTCATTGGGTGAGGGAACCCAAAGTGGCAAACTTAGGCTGTAACCCCCACCCCGCCCGGCCTTCGGCCTCCTCCCCCGCCCCTGAGGGGCGGGGGCAGTGCGTGGCGATATCCCCACGGTCCACTGCACGGGGTCTTTCCTTGCATTGACCACTTTGTCGCAACTCACCCCAAAACTCTTCCCTATATGGTGATTATCGGTGCAAATCCCTTTGTGTCATATACAAATCCAGTAGCCTGGCGCTGTGCGAGCAAAGGTCCGGCCTACGCCTTTCATTCCCGGGCGAAAAAACCCCCGGCACCGCTACGCAACAAAACGTTCAAGAAAAGGAAACGGTTTTCCGCCGGCATCCGGCGGTTCAGCCGTTCACTCGTAGAGGACGGGCTCGTCGATCCGCGAGTAACCGACCAGATCTTCGGCCTCAAAGTGGATGCCGAGCTCGCGAACGGCGCTCTCGGGGGAGTCGGACGCGTGGATCACGTTCCGCCCGATATCGAGCGCGAAGTCACCGCGGATAGAGCCCGGTGCAGCCTCCGCGGGGTTGGTGGCGCCGACCATCCTGCGGACGACCGCGACGGCACCCTTCCCCTCCCAGACCATGAGGAAACAGGGCCCACTCATGATGTAGGCTTTCAAGCCCGGGAAGAAGGGCTTCTCCAGGTGCTCCCGGTACTGCTCGACGACCCGCTCTTCGGGGAGGAGTTCGAGCTTCGCTCCGACGAGTTTGAGGCCCTTCGCCTCGAACCGGGAGATGATCTCCCCGGCGAGTCCGCGCTGGACGCCGTCGGGCTTGACCATCACAAAGGTGCGGTCCATGCCGATCACTCTTTGCCGCGGGCCTTGCGTCCCATCGCGGTCCACTCAACTCGGCGCGGCACCCGGCCGAGCCTGTAGTTGTTCTGGCACTTGGTGCTGCAGAAGTAGTAGATGGTTCCGTCCTTCTTGACGAACATCTTACCGGTGCCGGGTTCCAGGGTCTCCCCGCAGAAACTGCAGACGTACTTGTCGACCATGGTTACCGCCTCGAGAGTTTCTTGGCCTCACGTTCGGTCTCGAGAAGCGAGAGGATGTCTCCCTCCCGGATAGGGCCCACGGTGTTGCGGGTGATGATCCGCCCCTTGTTCGGGCCATCGAGGACCCGGCACTTGACCTGCTGGGCTTCGCCATGCATACCGGTCATGCCGATGATCTCGATAACTTCTGCGGGCGTTCCGTCGTTTGCCATAATCTAATCCTCACTCTCTTAATGCAGCAATCTGCTTCGCGATCTCTTCGACGAGGTCCTTTGCCTTGCCGGACTTAACGATCGCGGCGGCCGCCGAGCCGACCTCAAGGCCGCTCGCGGAACCGATGTCGTTCTGCTTCGTGATGTAGACGAACGGGATCTGCTTCTCCTCACAGAGCGGCGGCAGATGCATCACGATCTCTTCAGGCTCAACGTCCGAGCCGATGAGAACCAGCTGGGCGATGTTCCGCTCGACTGCTTTCGTTGCCTCGTTGGATCCTTTCTTTACCTTCCCTGTATCTCTAGCGATCTCAAGGGCTTCAAGGGCCTTATTCTGGATCTCTTCCGGAATCTCGAATTTTACATATGCCTTTGCCATAACTCACCTCTTTCAGGGGCAGCCCTCTGCTGCTCCGTCATCATTCATCAGTAGCGTAGCTGATCGAATGCGCTGTATTATGTCAATAAGAGGAGTGATAAAGGTTTGTCATTCTGCCCCGAAATGCGAGGTCCGGTTCCGCCATTCTTCCGCCTGCCCGCATGAACGTGGCCGCTGATGGTTTATGCAGGGATCCGGTAGATCCGGACTCCCTCTGCGTCGTAGATGAGTTCGAGTGCCTCCGTCGGGATCGAGACGTCATAGCGATCGCGCTCTTCGGCACCCACGTACAGGAGTGTGGCGTTGTAGGTCCGCGCAAGGTCGATGGTCCGCGCCGGCTGCTCGTATATCGCCCGTACATCGGCGCTCCGTTCGCTTATGCGTCCCTCGTCTCCCCGCCACATGTACTCGTGGAACGGCATTCCGATGACGGCCGGGATCCCGGTGAACGACGATACCCGTGAATAGTAGGTGTAATCTCCTCCCTCCGCCTCGACGATGACATGATCGCCGGGAAAAGTCCGGAGGAACGCGATCGCCGCCGCATCCCCCGGGTGCGAGCCTTCGAGGTATGCCGCTCCGTCGAGGGTGTGGCTCCCGTAGCCGAAGTCGACGTTGATCGCAAAAGGCGCGACGAGGAGGATTACGGCGGCCAGCACCGGCAACACCCTGTCCGCCCCGGCAGGCATGCGCCGGCCGATCCCGGCGCCCCGGAGCCACTCGCCGATGACGGTGAGGCTCGCCGTCCCCATCAGGAACCATGCCGGGAGGTAGAACTTGAAGACTGTGTTCATCCGGAAGTAGGTCTCCCCCATATTGTCCACGAGGTAGATGAGTTCGGTAGCGAGGACGATCACGAGCCCGAGGATGGCGAGCGTATCGGTGGCCGAGAACCGGCGGCGGGCGAGGAGGTAGACCAGCGGCACTGCGGCGATGGCCGCGGCCGGGTAGCCGGCGAGCACGAACGGCACCGCGGCGAGCAGGAGGTAGGGCCGCTTCCTGATGTCCGGAGCGCAGTAAGCGACCAGCACCGCGAGGAAGAATCCGTGGACCAGCAGAAACTCCACCGGTTCGGAGGGTATGGGGACGATCCCGATCCCTTCTACGCCGGGGCTGTTGAGCTGCAGGTAGAACGGGAGGTAGGTCGCAATCGCGAGCGGCGGCACCGCCGCAAGCACCATCCAGGACTTCTCGCTATCCCACGAAAAGTTCCCGTAGCGCCGCCAGACCAGGAGGCCGAAGACCAGCGTGACCGGGGCATAGACCAGCACGTCCCAGGAGTTGAACCCCGGCATGGACCCGAGGGAGAGGGCGGCAAGCCCGCAGAGGACTGCCCGCCCCCGCATGGAGAGGTTCCCCCACCGCATATAGGCAAAGACCAGGAGAAAGAGCAGGAACCCCTGGTTGAAGAAACTCATGACGTGCGGGTGCACGTCGCTCCAGAGCATCGAGAAGATCGGATATTCGTTGATGGTGTTCGCGATCGTCCGGGTGCTCCCCCAGAGGACGTCGAACCAGGCGTCCCCGATCAGGATATGGTAGATTGCCGAGGGGTTCGGGATGAAGAGCGCAAGCACCGGGAGCCACCGGTAGCGATCGAGCAGGAGGTGCCCGAGAGCGTAGAGCGCGACGACGGCAAGGCCGAGCACCGTCGGGAGGGCAAGGTTGAACGCGACCGTCGAAGGCACGCCGGATACAAGCCCGAGCGCCCCGTTCATCCAGTAGCCGAGGTAGTAGTAGACGTCCAGCGTCCCTCCCGCGTACCAGGGGTCGAGCGGTGGGACGATTGGCTGGCGCATGATCGACGCGAGGATTGCGTGGTCCATGAACTTCTCGGCGTAGGAGATGGTCGGGTTGATCCAGCGCACCTCGAGCATGAAGAGGAAGGGGATCA
>PGYH01000006.1 GCA_002839575.1 Methanomicrobiales archaeon HGW-Methanomicrobiales-6 | reverse complement strand
TTCTGCACCTACAACAGCGGCCCGGTCTACCGCGAGCAGGTCTGGAAAGCCTTCGCGCAGCCCCAGAAGGACGAGTGACCGCCTGCCCCATACGGAGCCGGGAGGGATTGGGCAACTCCCTCCCCGGCGGCTTTTCTTCGGTGCTCACGCTCAAGTTCTAGCGAACCGTCGCGTCCTACGGGCAGTCGTTCTCAGGATTGTTGCACCTTCGGCCAGCCTGTGCTCTGCGCCGTCACCACTCGCACCAGCGGCGTTCATGCGTGACATTTGGAATTGCTTCCCCGGCATGGATCCCGTGGGGATATTCGGGGTTCAAGTCGCGACGGACAAAACGTCCGGAGTGTGAGCACTGTCAGGTGCGAGTGCCGGGAGTCCCCAATCGACATGAGGAAAGATGCCCGTGCAGTGGACCGTGGGAGTATCGCCATGCACTGCCCCCGCGCCTCAGGGGCGGGGGAGGAGCGCGAAGCGCGGGTGGGGTGGGGGTTACAGGCGCCCATTACGCGGTAGAGACAGGGGAGGGGGGTTTCCCCCCCTCCCCGTCAGCCCCTCCCCCAATGGCGATATCCCCTTGAAATCCGTGCCAGTGTGACTGCAGAAAATTGCCAGATACGAAGAGCGTGAGAACAGTCAGGTTTGGATCGCGCAAAACCTGTGGAGATTGGCCTATGGATCCACTGAGATCGTGATAAGGCCCGATCTATAGATTCGGGCCTGTTCCAAGGATAACTGCCTTGAGGAGGTTCCCGCAGGGCCGATCTCACGGAAACGGCAGTTCGTATCCCCCGTCCCCGTCCCGCAGGACGAGAGCGGCGATGGCGAGATCCTGTATGGCAAGCCCGGTGGAGTCGAAGACCGTGATGGCGTCCGGGGACGACCTTCCCTTCTTCCCGACAACGACCTCGCCGAGGGTTCCCGCGATCCGGCCGGGATCGTAGTCTCCTGTGCTGATCGGAATGTTGACCTCGCCCGAGTGGGTCGCCTGACCGGGATCGTCGACGAAGACCTCGGCTCTCTCGAGGATCGCGGGATCCAGTTCCTGTTTGCCGGGCGCATCCGCGCCGATCGCGTTGATGTGCGTCCCTTCGCGGACCCAGTCCGCTATCACAATTGGTTTCGTCGACGGCGTCGTCGTGGTCAGCACGTCACAGTCGCAGGCACGCTCGATCGGAACGCTCCGGGCGTTGTATTCGGAGTAGCGCGCTGCAAACGTCTCCGCACTCTTCTCGGTTCTGCTCCAGACCCGGATCTCCTCGATCGCGAGCACAGCAGCCGTCGCCTCGACCTGCGCCTCCGCTTGCCGTCCGGTCCCCACGATCCCGAGGGTGACGGGTTGCCGGGGCGCGAGATATTTCGCCGCAATGGCGCCTGCCGCCCCGGTACGCATTGCGGTCAGTTCGGTGGCGTTGATGATCGCTTCCGGGACGCCCGTCTCCACATCGATGATCACGGTGAGCGCCATGACAGTGGGAAGGCCTTTTGCCCGGTTATGCGGGTGGACGTTGACGATCTTTACCCCGGCAATCCCGAGTGCCGGGAGGTATGCGGGCATCGTCCGGAAGTCCCCGTTCTCGATGAACGTCACGTAGACCTTCGGCGGCATCTGGACGCCGCCTCTCCCGTGCTCGGCAAAGGCTGCTTCAATCGCCGGATTCACTTCGGCGTACGGCGGGTATCCGGAATGGACCGGGTAATACTTCATCAGGCGTTCACCCCGTGGTATCGGCGCTCCTCCTTGCAGGGCTGCCGGCAGGGTTGCCTCGCCGTTCTCCTCGATCCGATGGAGAGATGCATAGAACTACTCCGGCGGGCGGAGATATCAACTGTTTGGTGCGAAGAGAACCGGGCGTGTTTACGGCAGAAATACGTGTGTACAGGGCCTGCCGTAAATAGGCCTCGCGTGCATCGTTGATGCGGTTCGCCGGGAGAGAGCAGGAAGTGCCGGAGCCGTTCCTTCTCTCACCCTGAGTTATCCTGCATGCCCCGTATCGAGAGCCGGATCAGGCCAAGATTGGCGTCCGACTTTGTGAGTATGCAGAGGGAGAGGTCCCCGTAGGGCGCGATGATGAGCTTCCCTGCCGGGGTCTCGAGGATCATCTGGGAAAGGTCTCCCATCTCGATATCGGTGGTGATGCTGGTGCCGGCACGAAGCAGGTCTTCAGCGACCGCAGCCACATGCTCAAAATCTGCAGAACCCAGCGATTGAAGAGCAAATCCTTCGTGGAAGACCGATACGGCAATGACACCCGGCTGCCGCGCGATCTGGTCAAGCCGACCCGTACCTGCTGACGGAGTCCATGCAGCAGCGTTTATGCCGCCTTCACTGATCCGGCACCCGGTCTCGCGAGCGACCTCCCGGGCCACCTCGGTCTCTTCGGCCGTGTACGCGATAAGTTCGTAATTGAACGACGGTCGATCGAGCAGGTGCCTGTAGGCTTCGTCTCCGCTGAGCAGCAGACCTTTTCCGGTGTCCTCGATCGCGGCTGCGTACGGGCTCCCGCCCTGGACCAGGACAAACCCCGTCCCTTCGGGCTCATGGATACGCACTGCCCCTGTGAAGTGGGGGCTGATCGAAGCAAGGGCAGAAAGAGACCCCTGCAGTCGTCCGAGTGAGACACCATCGGGTAACATTGTCTCACAGAGCAGCAGTTATCCGGTCCCTGTTCTTCTTCAGTTCATATCGGATTCGCCCGACGTTGACGTTCGCGTTCGCTACGATGGCGATCAACTCGTCCTCTGAGAGAGGGGAGAGCAGGATGGGTCCATTCTCCAGTTCGATGAGCATCTGAGACATCTCTCCCTTCCCGAGCTCGTTGCTCATTGCCTCAGACGTACCCATCCCTGTCGATGCCATGGCGCCCAGGGCTTCGACGTCCACATCCCCGGCAACGACGCTCTCGATCACAAAGCCGTCCCGTCCCGCCACGACTGCGGCGATAACTCCGTCAAGTTTCAGAAATTCTCCCAGGATCTGTTTTAACATTGTGTCACCTCATGTTCTCCTGACACACTCGATTTTGAGAGGCATCCGGCCGATCGCGTGTGTTGCGCACGATATGCAGGGGTCATACGCCCTGATGATCATCTCGATGCGATTCGCCGCCCCTTCAGTCAACGCTCCGTTCTCCACCACCCGGCGTGCCATATCCTCCACGCCCCGGTCCATCGCGTAGTTGTTCTGGCAGGTCGCCACGATAAGGTTGCACCGCTCGATGATGCCGGCTTCATTAACGGTATAGTCGTGGATCAGGGTCCCCCGGGGAGCCTCGATGATCCCGACACCTCGCCGGTTCACGACTGCTCCAACCGGCGCCCGGATGTCCATGCCGGTGATGCCGGGGTCTGAGAGCAACTCTACGGCCTGCTCGCACGAGGCGATGAACTCGATGTAGCGTGCCAGATGATAGGCAAGTGCAGCCTGGGTGGCGGTGCCGAACCGCTCGCGGTACTCCACGAGGGCGGCGTCCGCGTGCTCCGTGCCCATCTTCTCCACGATGTTGAGCCGGGCGAGTGGCCCGACCCGGTAGTACTCTCCGCCCTTGAACCGGGCGAACTTCAGGTATGACCAGTCCTCTGAGTACTCCTCGATGAAGTTCGTGTAATCCGGGCCGGAGAACGAACCGATTCTGCCTCCGCCAGAACCGAGCATCGCAACAGGCCCATCATAGGTCGAGTAGACTCCATGATTGGTCATCCCGAGGAACCCGGTCGTTACAGCCCCGATCTCCGTGTCGACGCCGTCGAGAAGGCTGCGTGCGATCTCCCATCCCTCGCGGGCGATTTGAAGTGCTTCATCTGCCATTGTCGCCAGTTCGGCCCTCTTCCCTTCCGTGAGCGGTGTCGACATCCCGCCGGGGAGCGCGTTTGCCGGATGGATGGGTTTGCCGCCGACCGCCTCCGTCAGGCGCTGGCCGAACTTCCGGACCGCGATCGCTTTCTTCGCGAGCTCCGGCGAGTGGCGGGCTAGCCCGATGACATTGCGTGTCTCCGCCGGTGCATCGTGGCCCAGGATGAAGTCGGGGGCCGCGAGCATGAAGAAATGGAGGGCATGGGAGTGAATGAACTGCCCGATGTTGAGGAGTTCCCGGAGTTTCTTTCCGGTCGCAGGTGGTTCGACGCCGAAGATCTGGTCGGTTGCCTTTGCCGCCGCCAGATGGTGGGCCGAGGGGCATATCCCGCAGATACGGGGCGTGATCCGGGGCGCCTCCTCGATTGCAGCGCCGATGAGGAACTTCTCGAACCCTCTGAGTTCAACGACCTGGAAGTGGGCCGAATCAACCTCTCCCTGGTCGTTGAGGTAGATCCTGATGCCGGCGTGCCCCTCAATCCGGGTTACCGGGCTGATTGTGATCTCTTTCATCTGCTCCTCTCCTTTACCAGATCCCGGATCTTTGAGTTCTCTTTGTCCTCCATGATCAGGCTCCCGATAGTGAAGGCGTACATCGTGTGTGCGACGTCGTAGAGTTCCTTCTCCACCTCTTTCTGTGGCTTATCGGTGAGATCCGAAATTCTCCGCGCCATCATGCCGTAGATATCCCGGCAGGGTTCGCGGAGGATATCGAGCGAGGGGCCGTTGCACCCGTGGCACGGGATGTTGTTTTTGGGGCACGACGCTCCGCACCTCCCGAACGTGACGCTCCCAAGACAGAGGTAGCCCTGCCCGAGCAGGCAGTGCTCGCGGTCGGGAACACCCTCGTGCCGCCGCTTGAGCGTCCAGTTCTCGACCGGTCCCATGACCCTGTCGCATTCCGAACAGACGGACTTGCGTGAGAGTTCGAGGGTATCCCCTGCGATCATTGCCGGGATGATCTGCTTTAAGAACGCCTCTTTGGGCGGACAGCCCACGATGTAATAATCGATCTTCACGAGGTCGCCCACCGCAAACGCCCGGTAGAGGAACGGCGGCACGTCTGTTGGGATAACCCCGTCGGGCTTCGTCGTTTCAACCTCCCGGTAGACGCAGGAGAAGAGGTCCTCGTTCGAGCTCAGCATTGAGAGACCCGATACACCCCCGTAGCAGGCGCAGGTCCCGAGCGCGACAAGCGTCTTTGCCCGCCTCCGGATCTTCTCAAGGCGTTCGCGGTTCTCTTCGTTTCTCACGGCTCCGGTCACGAATGCGATATCGATGCCCTCGGGAGGTTCCTTGACGTCCATGATCACCGGGGAGTAGACGATGTCCGCTTCCGCAACGACGTCAAGCAGCATCTCATGGAGATCGAGCACCGCGATCGTGCATCCCGAACATCCTGCCAGTTCCTCAATAGCAATCTTCATCGTTTTGCCTCATTTCAGGATGAGTTTCTTCAGGCAGGCGTTCGGGCCGGTGTGGACGATCTCCAGTTTGGCCTTTCTGCCGGTGATCTCTTCGATCGCGCCGACAACATAGCCGAAAAGCGTCTGGCAGAGCGGACCGCCCTGCTCGAGACCGTTGCGCCGGAGCGTCTGGCGGACAATGCAGTCGTGGAAGACAAGGTAGATGAACGTCTCGCCGTTCTCCTCGATGATGAACGTCTCCTTATCCTCGGGTTTCCAGACCTCGAAGGAGTACTGGCCGCGGAGCAGGTCGGAAAGTTCGTGAAGCGCCCCCTCCACGTCTTCGCGTTTCTGGAAGTATTTGGCGACTTCGTGGCCGAACTTCTTTCCGGCCCGGTAGGTGACTGCGTTTGCCCCTCTACCCGCGATCTCTTCAAGCGACCTGATAATCAGGCCGTTGAGTTTCATCACGCCATGGAGCGTCTGTTCCATCTCTTTGGGTTTCGGTGAGCATTCGAGGGGAATATCCTCGGAACGATAGGCGAGATCGGAGTGGAAAGCCTCATGCAGTTCATCGATATACCCTGCGCTCATCAGATCACCTTCCGAAGCATTTCGCAGACCTTGATGTCGATGTAATGCCTCCGGGCAGGATAGACGCCACGGTGCTCAAGCGCCTGGGCCGGGCAGATCTCATGACAGGACAGGCATCCCATGCAGTTATTCGGCCTGACCGCGACACTCACGTTATTCTGGAGTTCGTACACGTGCATCGGACAGTCCTTTACGCAGAGACCGCACCCGACACATGCGTCCTTATCCACATGTATTTCCATTACGAGCCCTCTGCATGTGGTTAACACTTCCTGCTATTAAAAGTATATAGTTTGTTCGTTACAGGGATGCCCGCTGGAGAAGATGATTCCGGATTTTATGCGTTTTTATTGTACATTGGGGCGTAATGGGGTTTTTAATCGAGCGTATAGAATATAATCCCGCTCATGCACAGGCGGCGGAAATGGATCGAGGAG
The DNA here is from genome assembly GCA_002839575.1 of Methanomicrobiales archaeon HGW-Methanomicrobiales-6. GTDB lineage: Archaea > Halobacteriota > Methanomicrobia > Methanomicrobiales > Methanoculleaceae > Methanoculleus > Methanoculleus nereidis. Next base: position 24,818 of record PGYH01000006.1, on the reverse strand, counting down.
ACTGTCCCGTCTGGATGTTCTCCGTTCATGGCGCACCGGGGCGAGCTCCCCGGTGCCTGTACGATCGTTATCCGTGGCTTCCTATGCATAGGATGCCTGGACGTCAAAAAAGGCGGTGATGAGCGTGATAGGCCATGCCAGCCTCAAGCATCACGCTTTTGCCCGGAAGAGCGCGCGGGCGAGCCGATCGACGAAACCTTCCCGGGCAGCCTCTGTCTCCTCCTCGATGTATTCGATGCCGGCCACATCGGCAGAGATGCGCTTAAAGGCCCTTGATGCTCTGGATGTCGGATACTTTATCACGATCGGCGACCTTCCGGCCGACGCACGTCGGACGTTGGGGTCTTCCGGTATGACCCCGAGCACCCGGACTCCGAGGAGTTTCTCCATCTGTGCCCGGTTGAACTCATCCTCACTTCCGCCGACCCGGTTGATGATCGCCCCCTCAATGTGCCCGCCGACCGTCTCGGTCAGGATCTTCGTCTTTAAGGCGTCGACGATCGAGGAGATCTCAGGATTTACGACAAGGATCACCCCGTCGGCAATCGTCAGCGGGATGACGCCGTCCCTGCTGATACCCGCAGGAGCATCAAGGACCAGGATGTCGAACTCGCTCACAAGGTCCGTCATGATATCCTTGAGCCGGTCCGGATTAGACTGCTGAAAGCCCTGCAGGGAGAGCCCGCATGGGACAACCTTCACGCCGAGCGGTCCATCGTAAATGGCGTCCCTGACACGGGCTTTACCCGACAGCACCTCGTGCAGGGTCACCGGCAGGTTTTCAAGCCCGAGAATAAGCCCAAGATTCGCCATTCCAACGTCGGCATCCAGGATGCACGTCTTCTTCCCGTATTGAGCAAGCATCGGCCCCAGATTCGCTGTGACCGTCGTTTTGCCGGTGCCGCCTTTACCGGATGCAATCGTATATACTTTTACCATGTAATCACTCGCTGTTTTGATCTCTCCGGATTTACACCCAGTGCTGCAGGCTGTCCTGGACATCCTGTTCGAGTGCGTTCATCTGTTCGGCAGAGAGGTGCTCTGATGGGTGGATGATGCCGACCACCGTCTCCCCGCGGCAGGGGATACCAAGGAGTTCAGCACCGGCCTCGTCATGCAGTTTTCCCTGCGTGTAGAGGTAACTATACCGCGCGGCCTCACCTTCGCTGCCCGGTTTCGTCGAGCCGATCAGGAGGCCGTCCGTGGTCGCCAGCGTGAAGGATGCAAGACTGTATTTCTTACTGATTGCACCGAGCGTTTCCTCCAGGCTTCCCATAGTCCGGGGATCGATCTTCGCAAGAGACTTCGTCCGCTCGACCGGGATCGGTTGTGCAACGATCCCCTGTTCTTCTCCGGCCTCCGCATCACGGGGGGCTTGTGTGGGCTGCTGCCCGGCGAGTGCCTCATAGATCCTCGAAAGGAAATAAAAGGTACCCGTGAAACCAGCTATCACCGCCACTGTGATGCTAACGAGGAATATCTGGATGATTCCTGATGAGTCCATTCTGTTATCAGCTCCTGCATGTTCTACGTATCTTTGTCCTGAATAAGATGGTCTAGATGAATGTTCCGGAGCATATCCTTGCAATTTATCCTGAAACTGCTGACGAGTTGCTCGACGTCCATCTCATCCATTTTCTGGACGAGCATTTCGATCTCGTCGTCCCCTGACTGAGACGCCTCGGCCGTCTCCTGCATAGGTTTCACTCCAGGCATAGGAATGCGATGCATCTCTGCGTGCGACTCCGGAGGATGTTTCGGAGAAGGTGCCGTACCGGCCTTCTTCAGCCAGGTGGACGGCTTCGTTCCGTCGAAAGCAGTCTTCCCCGGCGACGGTCTTTTCCGTCGTCCGGCATCGGAATCTCCGGTCGCAAACGGGCGGTTGAATTCCAGGGCGAGTTTCACCTGCTCAGGCGTCAGAGTGTTCAACTCTGCCGCCACTTCGGTCTCGCTGCCCTCCAGTATCGCATCCGGTACGTGCTGCCCTTTCATGTCCCCATATTCGGCAAGCACAACCAGACCTTCGTTCAGCACCAGGGTAGCACTCTCGCTGCCAAGGACGATCGTGCAGACCCCGGTAAATTGTGTTGAACCCATCTCCTCTGTCAAGGCACGGGATGTCGTGGACTTGATAAGGCGATGAAACCGACCGCGCGGCAGTTGCATTCAGACATCTTTAGTTCAGTCGGAGGAAATAAACTTTGCCATTCATGCCCCTAGAAAGAAGCCAGATTTGCTGAGATTGGGATGCTTCAACTGCATACTTTTAAAAAGGGTCTCCTGAGACCGCTGCCCACCCCCACAGGATCCTGAGGATCTCCTGCTCGGCAACGCGGACTCCTTTTTCTACTGCCGGGTCTATCTCCTGACTGAATGACCGGATCTCGCCTACTTCAATCCCAACGGTCACGATCTCTGTGGCATACCCGAGTTCGCGGGCTATTGCCACCACCTCCCCGATCCCCATATCGTGGAATACGTATGCCGGAAGATCCCAGGAGGGCGGCGTTTCGAATGTGAGGACAGCGCCGATATGGTCGCCAATATCCACCATCGCATCGACGATCACCACCTTCTCGTAGCCTTCCATCAGTGGGATAAGGCCAAAACCTCCGGTGCCGCCGTCGATCACGTCGACGCCGGGGAATCTCCCTTCGAAGAGGCGCATCGCCTGAATCCCCGCCCCGTCGTTTCCCATCAGGGGGTTCCCGCACCCGATGATACAGACCTGGTTCTTCTGCATGGTCTTCTTCCCTATCGATTATATCCGGCAAGGTACAAAACGGTACTGAAAACCCTCTGGCCGCGAACGGTAAGTCCCGGGAGCGGGATGTGAGACGCATGATCCATATCATACCTAAACCGACCGATACGCCGGACGACAACTCGACCGGCGCTGTGATACGGGAACTGGAGAGAGCCGATGCCCCATACAGCATCCTTGACCTCGGTGCAGTCGACCCCCTCGATTCCGGGCTTGAGAATGAACTTGTATGGGTCTGCGGGATCCGGCAGGACGGGCATCAGTTCGAGACCTTGAACGTGCTCTCGCTCCAGAACCGGGTGATCAATACACCCGAAAGCATCGTTTTTTGTGCATCCAAAGTGATGACGACCGCTCTCCTGCTCGCAAACGGTGTGCGGACACCGGAGACGGCCTACATACAATCGGAGGCTCAGGCGCGGGAATTCCTTCTACGGCATGGGAAGGCCGTTTACAAGCCGCTCTACGGGTATGACGGGAACGGTATCAGGCTCGTGACGGAGCCGGAGGAGCTCGGGCCGGGGCCGTGGTACCTGCAGGAGTATATCCCGAATGACCGGGACTTCCGCGTCTTCGTCCTCGGCGGAGAGGCCGTCGGTGCGATAGCCCGGGTCTCCGATAGCCTGATGCACAATATCCACCAGGGCGGGATCGGCACGCCGGTCCCGATCGATGGGGAGATGCGCGCCATCGCTGAGGCGTCGGCGTCGGCGCTCGGGATCGACTACTGCGGCGTTGATCTCCTCCGTGACCGGGAAGGCTACACGGTTCTTGAGGTGAACGGGACGCCGAACTGGCACTGCATGGCGGCACCTATCCCGAAGCTGCTTGCTATGTACCTCATCGAGAATGAGCGCGGGATGCGTGCCTGAGGAGAGGAGGGGAGTAATCGGAGGGTTCCCGGCCTCCGATACTATATTTGCGTCGATGTTACTGGAGATACTCAATCTCTTTTAATGTCTTCTCTGCAAGTTCTTTCATTCGGGCGGAGATCCGGCCCGATGACGAGAACTCCACATCTTTCATGGCATTTGCAAGTTCCGTTCCGAGCACGAATATTGCATATTTGTGTTCCATTTTGCTCTTATGCACCTGAGAAGGGTCTATCTTCAACGCATAATACTGTGAAAATTTCAACTCCTGGTTCTGCAACTCAAAAAAGTCTTTAATCTCAGTGAGAATCCCATGTAAGGCTATTAACTCTTCCTTGTGCATATTCTCTCCCAGAGATAAAAATAGTGGATATAAATATATATAAATTTGCACCCGGGATAGCCATCACCCTATCTTTATAAGCCTGATGGACAGCGGACGCTTTATAATTCCTTTAAAGTCCCGGGCAGCCACGAACTCGAGGTCCCTTCCCCCGAGCTGATCAAGAAGTTTCTGGTCGATGACGCGATCGACGACGAGCCCTTCAACATCGCCGTTCAGGTTCTGGAGTGCGCCCTCGACGTCGGTAGCGTTCGATTCTAAGAGGACTGTGTAGTCCGGGGAGAGGAATCGCGCAATCTTTTTATCCCGGACATCGGCCATGTGCTCGCCGAGTGTCGAGGCCGGCTTCCGGCTTTCCTCTCTCCCGTTCCTCTGCCGGTGTGGCGACCGCTCGTCTTCACCGGCGGGAACCTGCACTTCGGCAGGGCCGGCGCATGCAGGCAACCGCTCTCCACCCTCATCGTCGGGGGACGGGGCGGTGATCACCTCCGCAGGCACTTTGTTCCGGAGCGCCTTGACGATCTCCTTGCGGCTCATCTCCTCGACGCTCTTTCCCCGCGGACTGTATGCTACGAAGTCGATCTCGGCGATCTGGAGGAGCTCGCGGAGGATCAGTTCTCCGCCCCGGTCCCCGTCGAGCAGGGTCGTCGCGGTCTTCTGCGAGCAGAGGTCGATGATGATGCGCGGAACGTGGGTTCCTTCGACTGCGACCGCATTCTTGATCCCATACCGCAGCAGGTTGATGACGTCGGCCCGCCCCTCGACGATGATGATGGCGTCGGAGGCCATGACGTTCGGGCCTGCATGCACCCTCTCTTCACCGAGGTATTCGAGTTTCTCTATCCGGATGACCTCCCTGACCTCATCGAGCAGATCGTCGCTGTTGATGGCGCCTTCGTCGAAGTCTTCGAGGAGGAGTTCTTTGGCGCGCTCGACAATCTTGCGCCGTTTAGTCACCCGTATATCTTCGATGCGGTCAACTTTCACGCGGGCCGTGCACGGCCCGACCCGGTCGATCGTCTCGAGCGACGATGCAAGGAGGGCGGTCTCCGCCCGATCCAGTGATGATGAAATGAGTATCTCGCCTTTTGTCTCTCCCCGCTTCGTGGTTATCTGAACGTCGATTCTGCCGACGCGACCGGTTCTCTGTAAATCACGCAGGTCGAGGTCTTCGCCGAGCAAACCCTCGGTCTGGCCGAAGATGGCGCCCACTACGTCGGGCTTATCAACCACCCCCTCGATCTGCAGAGTAAGATGAATGAGGTACTTTGTAGTTTCTGGTGAGTACATGGAGTCTTGCCTCCTTTCAGTGTAAATCCGATCGCCGTATGCCGCACGGGTTTTTCATGCGCGCGGGCATAGGGTCGATTATATATCTAGGGTGCAATTACTTAAACCAGATGGCGATCCGAACGCAAGATTTTTTAAAAGCAAAATCCAAAAACACGGGCCTGTGGGGTTCGCATTTGAATTTATCTCCCGAGATAGTTCTCCCGTGATTAAAGCTGTTTCATCCCGACGGTCCCGATTCTTGCACCTGCACCGGATCAGGCACCGGCGGCATTCAGGGATGCGAGAACAGAGGATTTCGATAAACCGGCGATCGCCACGGTCTTTGAGGAAGATGTGTGCCCGGCGACGATACTCACGTCGGCGCGGGGGACATTGAACGTCTCCGCAAGGAGGTTGATAATAGCGCGGTTTGCCTTCCCGCCGACGGCAGGGGCTGCCACCTGGCATCGAACGCTCTTTCGCCACTCGTTGTAGCCGGCCGGAAACGAGGGCCGTTTCGCACCTGCCGTAACGTCGAGCGCGATAATCACTCCGTGCGAATTTTCGACGACGGCATCTGCGTAGGGTTCCATAGAAAAGACCTCTTGAAAGGGATGTCGCCCGGCACTAACGATCGATGCTCACAGGCGGCTGTTGCCGATCCTCACCCGATCGTACCCATATGCCAGGCGTGCCTGTCGCGCACCTGGGTTGTCCCGCGGATCATGTCCAGGCGTCTCGCCAGATGATCACCCGGGGACCTAAAGATGCGCTTTATCGGCTTTATATTATTTATTCTGCAGGGATAAATATCCTTGCCCGGGATACCACGCCGGGCGTGCCTCCCGCAAGTCGCCGCAGGTGTAGGCCCGCGCTCCCCCGACGACCACCTCTTCCGGGAAGACCGCTTCAAGCCCTTCGAACGGTGACCAGCCGCACTTTGCATGGAGGCATGAAGCGTCGATGCGGGTGATCTCGTCCGGGTAGAGGGCAAAGTCCGCCCGGTCGCCCGGCTCGAACCCTGCGCGCTGGATGCCGAGGATGGCGGCGGGTTTCCACGACGTCTTCTCGATCACCGAGATGAGGGTGATCCGCCTCCGGCGCACCGCCGCCATCAGGAGCGGCACCATCGTCTCGACCCCGGGGATACCGGAGGGAGCGGTCTCAAAGGGCACACCCTTCTCGTGGAGCGTGTGCGGGGCGTGATCGGAGGCGACTACATCTATCCTGTCCCAGCACGACCATAACTCTCGCCGCGTCTCCTCGTCCCTGAGCGGCGGGTTCACCCGGGCCCGGGTGTCGTCCGCATCAAACATTCCGTGCGAGAGGAAGAGGTGGTGCGGCGTCGCCTCCACCGTGCCGCGTGCGGCCCTGACTGAGGCGGCGGTGCTCGCGTGGCAGAAGTGGAGCCTTATTTCGGCCGGGGCAAGGGCCGATACTGCCCGCACGGCACGCGCCTCTCCGGCACCGGAGCGTGCGCTGTCGTGTTCGGCGAGTGTTGCCGGCGCCCGGTCCGAGACCTCCTCGGCGTGGACGGTGACGAGTCCCCCGAGGGCATGGATGCGGGTAAGCAGCTCCTTGAGGGTTTCAGGGTCGAGCCCCTCGCCATAACTCGACGGCGCCGCGAAGGTCTCGCCGAACGCCATCGCGCCGGCGTCCCACATCCCGGTAAGATCGGCGTCCGGCACAACGCCTGCGTTCACCGCAAACCCGCATACGGCCTCTTCCTCCGCCTCGCAGATACGTGCCCGGAGGAGTTCGGGCGTGGTTATGGGGGGGATGGTGTTGGGCTGGTCGACGACGACCGTCACCCCGCCGGCGACCGCGCTCATCGTGCCCGTGTGCCAGTCCTCCTTCTGTGCCTGCACCCCTCCCCGCATGTGCACATGCATGTCGACCGCCCCGGGGAGGCAGGTATGTCCTCTACAGTCGATCGTCTCGTCGGCACGCACCGGTGCGCCGACGTGCCGGACGATACCGTTGGCGACGACGATGTCGGCGCGCCGCCCCGTCGGGAGCGTCACGTTCCGGAGCACGATATCGGCGGTCATCTGTAGCACGTCTCCAGGTCGTCGCGGGTCGCGTAGTACACCTCGACCATGTAGGCGGGGTGGTAACGCGTCTTCGATTCGCGGAGCCCGGGAACGCCCATGTCGCACTCGCGGTTGACGTAGCGGTAGCGGTCCCGGAGGGCCGCCGCCGTCTCGGTCGTGATCACCTTGTAAATGCCCGGGTAGGTCTCGGGGAGCGCCTTCTCGAAGTGGACGACCGCCATCTCCTCGTTGACCCTGCCGACAACCGATATCGCCCCGATGGTTCCGCCGATCCGTATGATCCAGCCCTCGAGGCCGATAGCGAAGAAGTGGTTCACGGCAAAGAGGATGGCCTCTTTCTCGGCGGCAAGAACTGGTTCGGAGTCACAGTCCCGCCACTCGCACCAGACGACCAGGAACTCCCAGACCTCATCGATGTTGTCTTCCGTGATCTTCTCGACTGTATACGCATACTCCCGTCCGAACCGGTTGACCTGGCGCCGGATGGTGGCGTAGCCCTTCCCGGCGAGGTCGGCGAGGGCTTCGGTCCGGTAGATGTAGTCGAAGAAGTTCCGGTTTGCACGGAGGGGAAGGGCCGGGTAGAGTTCCCGGAGCCACGCTTCATTTGCCGGGTCGAGGACCCACAGGGGCGTGTCACCGCCTTCCCTCACCGCGAGGTCGACGACGTCCCCGACCAGTTCCGGGTTTTTTGGGCCGATCGGCATGCGAAACGCCGTCACGCCGTCGATGGTGCTCGAGAGGACGATCGACCCTTCGACCTCTACGAAACGGTAGTCCGCGTAGTGGTTCCAGCAGACCATGTTCGCGAACGTGTTGTCGCTGTGCACCTGGGGGAACTGCCGGTAGTGCTCCCGGAAGAGGTCGCGATCGTCCAGGCTCACGGGTTTGAAGTCGGCCAGTTTCACATGCTTCACCTCCTTTCCGGGTACCACCGCATGGGTGTGTGCCCTTCCATCCTCTGGAAACCGAGCGCGGTGTAGAACGGCTCGGTCCCGGGTTCGGCGACGAGGCCGACCCAGGCGACACCTGCAGACGTACAGTAATCGAGCAGCGCAGATAAGATCATCGTTCCGACGCCCCGGCCCCGGTAGCCGGGGAGGACGACAAGGTCCTGGATGTAGCCGTCCGAGACCCCGTCCGAGATCACCCTGCCCATGCCGACCGCTTTGCCGGTCGCCCGGTCGACGGCGACGGCAAAGGCGAAACTCCCCACGATGAGGGCGGCGAGACCGGCAGGGTCCCATCTCTCGTTCCACCAGCCGCCCGCCCGGTAGAGGTCGGCGATCGTCTCTACGTCCCAGACGTCCACCAGGCGCACCTCGATGCTTGCCTCCTCCGTCATCGTAGACTGCCTCTCCATAAGACTGCTCACGGTGTTATTGTATATGACAGGCGCGGGTCACCCGGGACGACAAAAAAGGTGGTGTCATCTGCTAGCAGACACGCGGGACCGGGTCGCCGATAGGCGGTTCGATGAACCGTTCTCCACCGATGGCGGTCCGCATGACCACGTGGGAGCCTTCGACGACTTCGCCGACGATCGCCGCGTCCCGCCCGTAGGGATGCGAGCGGAGCGCTGCAAGGACGGCCTCTGCATCAGTGGGCGCGACCCCCATGATGACTTTGCCCTCGTTCGCCACCTCGAGAGGATCGAGGCCGAGCATGCCGGCAGCGCTCCGGACGCTCGTCCGGAAGGGAAGGGCCTCTTCCTCGATGACGACGCCGACACCGCTCTTACCTGCCATCTCGTTGATGGCGTTTGCAAACCCGCCTCTCGTCGGGTCTTTCATGGCGTGGATATCCCCGGCGTCGAGCGCCCGCTCGACGAGTGGCCAGAGGGGGGCGACGTCGGACTGGATCTGGCCGCCGAAGTCGAACCCCTCCCGGTGGGCCATGATGGCGATACCGTGGTCTCCGATGGTGCCGCTGACGATGATCGCATCGCCGACCTGGAGGCCGTTGTCCCGCACCACCCGCTCAGCGACGCCGATGCCGGCGGTGTTGATGACGAGGGCATCAAGCGCGCTCCGCTCGAGCACCTTGGTGTCCCCCGTGACGAGGTTTGCTCCGCACTCGCCGAGGGCGGCGTCCATCGACGCGACGATCCGCTCGAGGTCGGCGACCTCGAAGCCTTCGGGAATGACCATGCCGCACGAGAGCGCGATCGGCCGCCCGCCCATCATCGCGAGGTCGTTGATGGTTCCGCAGACGGCGATCCGCCCGATGTCCCCGCCGGGGAAGAAGATCGGCGAGACCACGTGGTTATCGGTCGTAAAGACGATGTTCTGGCCGTTTAAGGGGATGACCGCGCCGTCGTCCAGCGACTCGAGCCCTATCCCGCCGGCGTTGTTGTGCTCGAGGTTGGTGATGACGCGCAGGAGCTCGCCCATCACCTCGCCGCCGGCACCGTGCATGAGGTTGACTTTCATTCTTCGTCCACTTCTATCTCGATATTGGTGACTACGATCTCCATTCCTGCAACGACTTCCGGGAGTTTTCCGCACCGGGGACAGACAAACCGCTCGTTCCCCTCGTAGCCGCAGGAGCAGCGGGTGCGTGCCTCAACGTCCCGGCACGAGAGCCGGGCGTTCGGAAAGAGCGGGTCGTCCTCGATGATGATATTGAAGAGGAACTCCACCTGTTCGGGGTTTGCTATCGCCATCTTGCCGACGTCCACAGAGACGCATGTCACTTCTGTCGCGTTGTTTTCGATCGCTGCCCGGCGGGCGGTCGTGTAGATGTCATAGGCGATGCTGTACTCGTGCATCACTCCTCCATCGCAGCGTAGACCTGCCTGAAGACTTCCCGGGTCTCAAGCCCCTCCTCTCTGCTGAGGCGCTGGATGGCGAACCCGACGTGGACGAGCACGAACTCCCCGACCTTTACGTCGACGAGGTCGAGCCTGACCTCCTGCTGGAGGTCCCCGAAATCGACGACGCCGATGTTGCCCTCTTTGATCTCGAGTACCTCAGCGGGCATTGCAATACACATGACTTCTCTTCCTCTCTCCTGTTGTTTTGTCCGAATGTCAAAAAAGGTTGACCATGCTGCACGGAGGACCCCGGGAACAGCCGTTCCGGCAGGCGCGTTTCCCCGGTTCCTCATATTCTGGTATTATTACTCGGTCCGGAAGAGTAAAAAGATATGTTTGTCCCCGGTCTCGGCCCCTGGGATGGTGGTGGGCAGGGCCGGCCGTGGTGCGCCGCTCGCGGTTGCCGGCCCGCGGGCGTTGCGGCGTTTGTGCTCCGAGGTGCCGGTGTGGGGGTTGTCAGGTTGGTGTGCCCGGGAAGTCGTCCCACAAGTACCACGTGGTTGAAGATTCACAGGGTTCTGAATGCGATTAAGAGCGCTCATAACGAATTGAACTATCTCCTGCATCAAATTGCTGAAATGGCTTCCCATTGGCTATCGCCACGCACTGCCCCCGCCCCGGCGGGGCGGGGGAGGAGCGCGAAGCGCGGGCGGGGTGGGGGTTATAGATCGGTAGTGCCTCACGAGACAGGGGAGGGGGGATGCTCCCCCCTCGAAGACCGAAGGTCTTCTCATGCTCACTACGTTCGCACCTCGCACCTGACGGTGCTCAAGCTCGCTACGTTCGCACTCCCCACCTGACGGTGGTCGAGCTCCGGGCGTTCCGCCCATCGCACTCCCCGTCAGCCCCACCCCCTATGGCGATATTCCCACGGTCCACTGTACGGGGATCGCTTGGAAAAATTGTATTTAATCCCTCTCTGACCCGTACTGAGAATTCGCAGACATGATGTATGCAAACCCGCTGGACATAATTCAGCCGTCCAGAGCGCAGAACCCCCTTACCCTTCCTGTATAAACACCCCCTCCACCTCAGCCCGTGGGTAATGCCTGCCCCTGACCCGTATCTGCCAGCGGTGCGTCCGGACCGAGACCGCCGCGAGCGGTGCGAAGAGGTCCGCGGTTTCGGCTTCGGTGAAGTAGTGGGTGATGATGCCCTCGCCCCTCCGGAAGGTCTGCGGCTCCGTCTCCACTCCCTTCCCGGCGCGCATATCCTCGACGGAGAACCCCCGGAAGAAGAGCGTCCCGCCGGGCCTGAGCACCCGGCAGACCTCGGATGCTACGGCCTTCCGGCCCGAGAGAGGAAGGTGGCCGAGAATATGGACCAGGAAGACGGCATCGAACGATTCCTCATGGAACGGCAGGCACCGTGCATCGGCAACGGCGAGAGAGGCCGACGCTGTCGCCGGGTGTCGCCGGGCGAGAGCGACGGCATGGGGAGAGCTGTCGACCGCGGCCACGCACGGGAACCGCCGGACGAGTGCCGTAAGAGTCTTGCCGTTCCCGCAGCCGACTTCAAGGACGGCGGCGCCGGCAGGGAGATCCGGGAGCGGTGCCGGTGCTCCGCCCCAGAGGTTTCCCCGCCTCCGGTAGTCCTCGTCCCAGGCGGATGAATGGTCGGTCACTGATCAGAGGTCGCGCTGCCGGGGAATAATAGTTCGTGCAGGCGTGGCGCCGGTCCCCGGAATGGACCCATAATCCGAAGTGTCGGGTCCCGGCGAAGATTTTTTTCCCTGGAGAGAAGAGACGTATACTATTGTGGACCTCCCGGACGCCGTTACAATGATACTGGCCCTCATGTTCTTTACGGCCATACTGTTCATCCCCTCCCCGACACCGCTGGACGCCGCCGGTCCAGATACGCCTGATCCCGGGCAACCGCAGCCGGTCGCCGCTCAAAACCTCTCCTCCGTTCTCACCGGAGTCGAAGAGCGGCTCCAGGACGGCCATCTTTTGAACTTCACACCCGGCTCGCCTGCCATCCCCGATGAGAGCGAGACCGCCCCGCAGGCTGAGAACAGCACCCCGCCCGTCGTTGAATACGATGACGACGAACTTGTCCAGTTGGTTGAAGAGAACAGCGCCTCACTCATGCTGCTCTCCTTGCAGAACACCTATGCTCTCTATGCCTGGGACGAGAAACTGGCAAAAGAGAGTGCCGCAGAGCTTCTGACATTTGCAGCGGGTCTTCTCAGGCAATCGGCAGCGCTGGACGTGTCAGACGACGGGGAAACCCTGAAAACCTCGTTTATCACCGCTCTTGAGTCATATGAAGCTGCCGGCCGGATGCTGCAGGGAAACACTCCCCTCAACAGCACGATGGTGGATAACGCTCTCGAAGCGAACTGGCAGGGATCGAACCATCTCCGTGAGGCGTTCGGATACCTGCAACGCCCGGCGCTGAAGGCCCCGGTGGAGATCGTGGCGATCAATCTCTCCTTGCCCCCGATCTCCGCCGGGTCCGAGTCCGGGGAAGAACTGGCACTCATGCAACGCTACGTCTACGAAGACCGTACCCGTGCAAACGACATCTCGCTGATGCTGGAGTCGGCGAGGAGCATCAGCGTATTCTACCTTTTCGATGGGAAGGGCAGCCTGGTTACGGCAGAACCCGGGAGGATGTTCCTGCTCGTTAAGGTGAAAGCCACGAATCTGGGTCATAAAGGGGATAGCAGAGTGTACACGATACGGACCCCGGACCCTCGTGATTTTACTCTCCGGTATCGCGGGACAACCTACTCCCCGATAACACTGGCACCGGAGACGTCGCTCGGCGAGCCGTATGCCGCGGTGAGGCTGAACCGGTATGAGGTAAAAACAGGGTATATCGTCTTTGATGTTCCGGTGTCGCTCACTCTCGATGAATGCACTATCCAGGTGAAACTTGACGGTGCTTCTCCCGTCTGGGCACTCGGCAAGACGGTATGACCGGTTTTCCTGCACCGGTTCCCCCCGCCGCCGGGCTGCCCTGATCCCGGCAACCCGGGATGGTGCCATGCCGGCGTGCAGGTAGTTCCCATCACAACGAATATCCGTTTTGTACGCGAAACGTTAACCTGTGGCGATGAGGGGTTCTCACGCAAAATTACTGCTTGCAGCCGGCTTTATTGGGGTGATCCTCTCCACTGTTCTCCTCTTCCCCGGAGCATGCGCTATGCTCTTCCCCTTTCTGCCGGTAGAGGGAGGTGATGATCCCGGGAACGCATCCCCTCTTGGGGTGCGGTCGGGAACCAATACGACCCAACTCTTCGAACCGGTCAGCGGCGACGAAAGATTGGAGTCATTGATCGCCGGAGCCGGTATACTCCTCCTGGAGGTCTCCGGCGAGCAGATCTATTCCATGCACAACTGCGACGACGCGGCAGTCCGGAACCGGGCAGCCGATATGACTTCGCTTGTGGAAGGCTACCGTGCCGAGGCTGCGGCCCTTGATGTCTCTCCTGGTATGGCGCCCGCATATGAGCATTTTATTGTTGCGCTCGATGAGTTTGCCGCAGCCGGCACCCTGCTCAACGGGAGCACCCCCCTGAACCAGAGCGTGACGGACGATGGACTGCTCCACCTTGCTTTCGGGATCGGACACCTATCCGAAGCCCTGGAGGCCTGCAACCTCTCTCATGCCGAAAGTCCGCAAACCCCTACCGTTCTGGTGGGCCTTACCGAAGAGCCTGCCACTCTGTTTCCCGACGCTCTGCAGGTCGGTGAGCGGTTCTGTTACGAGGATACGCGCAAAGAGAACTCAGCCTCGTTGATCATCGACTCGATAGCGTGGTCAAACGCGTTCCACACTACCGGGACGCAACGGGTGCAGTATACTGCTGAGCCGGGGGAATTATACCTTCTGGTCACTGTTCAGGTGGCGCACCTCGGCCATAGGGGAGGGAGTTCGAATACCCTCATCCAGACTCCGGATGAGAGCGCGTTTCTTCTCCACTACGCCGGTGAAACCTACCGTCCATTGAAGGTGCCCGGGCCGACCACCCGGGGAGGGCCGTACTCAAAGGTCCGTCTCGACAGGCTCGAGTCCATGGATGGTTATCTCTTCTTCGAGGTGCCGGATGACCTTGACCCCGCCCTTGCATATCTACAGGTTAGCGTTGGCGGAGAGCGGCCGGTCTGGTTCCTTGGCGGGAAACTGTGATCTCCTCACGGTAATCCCGCCCCTTATCCTTGCAGCTCCCTCTGCCGCACAAACCGGAGCGATGCCGAGTTCATGCAATACCGCTTACGGGTCGGCGGCGGCCCGTCATCAAAGACGTGGCCCAGGTGGGCGTCGCACCGCCTGCAGAGCACCTCGATCCGGCTCATGAGGAACCGGTTATCGAGATCCGTTCTGATGTTCAAGTCCGACACGGGCTCCCAGAAACTCGGCCAGCCCGTCCCCGACTCGAACTTCGTCATCGAGGAGAAGAGATGGTTGCCACAGCAGACGCAGACGTATAAGCCGTCCTCCTTGCAGTCCCAGTACTTCCCGGTGAAGGCCGGCTCCGTGCCCTCCTTGCGGGCAACGGAGAACTGTTCCGGCGTCAGCTGGCGCCGCCACTCCTCATCGGATTTGACGACCCTCTCGACCTCCTCCACCTCTCCCGTTACGGCATTCAAGACCTTCACGGTCCCGACGGTTTCTACGCTCTCCCTGCTCATCGGCACTCCTCCCGGTTTCGGCCGGCTCCTTATCCGGAGAGCATATAAATCGTTCCCCGGCCCCTGCCGGGCGGCGGCCCGGCGCCGGATGCGCTTGCGTATCCGTTATATACCCTCCGGTCGATGAACCATCATGCAGGATGTCTCTGGAAAGAGCATTACGATCCTTCTGCTCCTCGGCTGCCTCGCCGGCGCTGTTGCCGCTGCAGGCTGCACGGGGACCTCTGAGGTCTCGGGAATACGTACCCCGACCCCGGAGGCGACGCCGGCTGCTCACACCACCTACTCGCCTGCCGGGCCGCAGCCGTCGTTTTCGACCACCGTCACTGCACCGGAGAAGCATCTGCGCACCGACGGGTCCTGTTACTGGATCGTGACGGGGACGGTGACCAACACCGGCGATGCGCCCGCAAGAAACGTCGTTATCCGGTTCATGCTCGTCGACGACGAGAGTAACATGATTCGGTCGACCGAGACCGTTCTCGCCCCCCGGTTCCAGGCGGGCGAAACGAAGATATTCACCATCGACCCGCTCCCCGGTGACTGCGACCGGCAGTATCATGCCGAACTCACCGTCACGCACGACATCCCGTGAGGCTGCGGGCGAGCGTATCCGGAGCGGACGCATGAACACTGCAAACGAGGAAAACAGATGAAGATACTTGGGATTAACGGAAGCCCCCGCGCCTCAAAGAGCCAGACGCTCCGGCTTGTCCAGGCAGTCCTCGACGGGGCGGAGAGTGCCGGGGCCGAGGTGGAGCTCGTGGATGTTGCGAAGCTCCAGATCGAGTACTGCAACGGGTGCCTGGTCTGCTGCGAGCGGGGAGAGTGCGTCAAGAAGGACGACTTTGCCGGGTTGTACCAGAAGATGCTTGAAAGCGACGGGATCGTCCTCGGGTCGCCCAACTACATCGACTCGGTCACCGCCCAGATAAAGACCATGCTTGACCGGATGGCGGACGCTATCCACTGCCAGATGTTTCTTGGGAAGTACGGGTGCGCCGTCTCCACGGCGGGCGGCTCCGGAGCGGATGACGTCGTGGCCTACCTTAACGGGGTCCTCCAGACCCTGGGCGCGAACACCGTGGGCGGTGTCGGCGTGGTTCTCGGGGGTGACCCGGAGACGATCGTGCCTGCGGAAGGGAGGGCCTATGAACTCGGGAGGATTCTCGCAAAAGCCATCGAGAACAAGGAGACATACCCGGAACAGGAGAAGCTCCACGCCGCGACGCTCGAGCGGATGCGGGCGCTGGTCACGGCGAACAAGGACCGCTGGCACCACGAGTACGACTACTGGAAGGCGGCCGGGCGGATACCCTAGGCTGCCTCCTCTCCTTTCACGCGGATCTCATCGATGATCCGCTGCAGCCCCTCCCTGGCCTCCGGCCGCCCCTCTTCGAGCGCCAGTTCGAGTTCGGCGAGCACCGCATTGCCCATATCGATCAGTGCCCTTTCCGCGCGTTTTCTGACCCCGAGAGCGTCGTCCTGGAGCGCCTGGATGAGGGGGGCGATAGCTTCCTCCCCGCCTATCCGGGCAATGGCCCTGACGGCGTTCGTCCTGACCTCGAGAGACGGGTCGGAGAGCACCTCAATGAGCACCGGCAGCGCCTCAGCGCCGGCCTGTTCTACCTCTGCCCACCGGTTCAGTGCTATGAGATAGAGGGCCTGTTCCTCGGCGGTCTCCGGCTCCCAGCCTCCTGCTTCCAGCGCTTCGGCGACCCCTGCCCGGAACTCCCCGTCCGTAGTGCGGAGCGCTTTGACGAGGTGGCTCCGCATTGTCTGCCCCGGGTCCTTCAGGGCCTCGAGTGCGGCGTACCTGACCCGGTCGTCCATATCGTTGAGCGCCAGGACCAATGGTTCTATAGCACGAAGGCTCCCGATATACCCGAGCGACCGGGCGGCGGCAATCTTGACCGTCTCGCTCCGGTCCTGCAGTGCCAGCGCCAGAGGCTCTATCGCCTGCTTGCTCCCCATATACCCCAGCGCCTCCGCCACGGCTGCCCGGACCTCACTATCGGGTTCCTGGTGCAGGGAGCCGATCAGGGCTTCAATAGCCCTTTTGTTCCCGATCTTACCCAGGTTACGGGCAGCAACAAGCCGGACGAACCGGTCGGTGTCGTTCAGGGCATCCATGAGCGGCGTGACCGCCGTCTCAC
The DNA here is from genome assembly GCA_002839575.1 of Methanomicrobiales archaeon HGW-Methanomicrobiales-6. Classification (GTDB taxonomy): domain Archaea; phylum Halobacteriota; class Methanomicrobia; order Methanomicrobiales; family Methanoculleaceae; genus Methanoculleus; species Methanoculleus nereidis. The sequence goes on along the minus strand of PGYH01000006.1, from coordinate 7,902 downwards.
GCATATCACCAAGGATACTGGCGGCAGCAGTCTGTATCTCCGGGTCCTCGTTCCTGAGCGCCTGGATGAGGCCTTCCACGGCGGGGCGTCCCATCATGATGAGGTGTGTGGCGGCGCCGAGTTGCGTGTTCCACTCCTTATCCTTGAGCGCCCCGATGAGGGTATCTATCTGCTCCCGGCCGGACTGTTCAAACGCCTTCCTGTCCTCCTGTCGGGTGGTTCTCTTCTTTACGGTGCGCTCTTCGTCCTGGACCTGGCTGCCGAGCGCCACCCGCCACACATCTATCACCTGCCGTTTTCTGAGGGCGGCCATCGCTTTTGCCCTCACATCTTCATCCTCATCCTCAAGGGCAAGCCGCAGGACGTCGCCTGCCCGCGTATCCAGCATCTCCCAGAGGGCATCGATCGCCGCAAGACGCATCTCCTTACTTCCTTTTTTCAGCACCAGAGCGAGCGGTTCAATTGCCAGGGAGCCGAAGTCACCCAGGGCCCGGGCAACGCTCCACCGGACTTCCGGGGCAGCATCCCCCAGGTGCTCAATGAGAACCGGGATTGACTCGGTCGCGCCGATGAGCCCTATCGCCTTCGCCGCTGTCATCCGGACAACCGGCACCGGATCGGAGAGCGCCTCCTCAAGCGGCCTGAGCGCATCACGGCCGAATTCAACGATGGCGTCCGCCGCAGCGACCCGGACACCGTGGTACCTGTCGGCAAAAAGGTGGATGAGCGGCCCAATCGCACGGCGGTCACCGATGCGGCCGAGTGCGTGGGCGGCGGCGATTCGCACGTCTTCCCTTGCATCACGGAGCGTCCGGATCAGCGCATCGACGGCGCTCCTATCCCCGAGTTCACCGAGCCCCTCGGCGGCGGCGATGCGGACCCCGTAGTAGGGGTCGCTCAACGCTTCAATGAGGTACCTGACTCCCTCCTTCCCCATGCCCTGGAGCGCAGCGACTGCGGCTTCCCGGATGTTGTCGTCGCCGCTCCTGAGCGCTTCAAGGCATTTTTCAAGCGGCGTCTTTTCGGGGAGCGGCTCCGGGGGTTCCGGCGGCTCCACAGTCTTTGTCGGAATCTCCGGGATCTCCGGCTCCTGGACTTCCTGTTCGGCCCGAAGAGCAGGCCGCTCCTCCTGTTCGGCCTCGCCGGTCTCGATGATCTCCTGCTCGAACTCGAGCGGAATGAGCTGGTCGAGCGGGATGGCGCCGGACGGGGCAACCGATGTTTCGGCCATCCGCCGTGCCTTGACCCGTGCCCACGCCGCCTCCGCCTGCTGGCTCTCCTGGATGAGGTCTCCGAGGCTTGCGGCCACCTCGGGCTCTTTAGCCGCCTGTTTTGCCGGCTTTTCAGGAGTTGCCTCCTCTTTTTTGGGTGGGGGTGAGGGTTCTTTGATCTGCCTGCCCGGTGCATACCCCGGACGCCTGAACTTCTTCTCGAACCGCCTCTGGATGGCGAGCCCTTCTTTGAGTTCCTTCTCGTATCGGGAAGAATCTTCCTGCACGGGCTGGTTTCGGGACAGTTCTTCCTGGCGCTGCCGGATATACTCGAGGGCGCTCTGCGCCCGCTGCTTCCGCGCGGGGTCTTTTGCTGAGGCTTCCATATGCAGGGCACGGAGCGCAGGCGGCCCCAGTTGCCGCAACGCTTCGCACGCACCGGTGCGGACACCGGAATACTCCACCCCGAGAGCCTGGATGAGCGGCAGGATGGCCGGTCTCCCCATCCGGACAAGGTCCATCCACTGCTCCCTTGCAATCAGGTATGCTGCTCTCTCGAGGTCGCTTCGCGGCACCCAGCCCAGCCGCCCGAGCGCCCATGCCGCCTCCATCCGCACCTGGTGGTGCGGGTCGTTGAGGGCATCGGCCAGCGGAGGTTTCGCCCGGTCGTCACCCATCTCCCCGAGCGCCTCGATGGCGCGTACGCGGACATCTATCCGGGGATCTTTCACCGCTTTGATAAGCTGCGGGATAGCCCGCGAATCGCGGATCTTCCCGAGGGTTTGAGCCGACTCGCACCGTATCCAGGCGTTTTCGCTCGCCAGGGCTTTGAGGAGGATCGGGACGGCCGCTCCCTGGAGTCTGGCAAGTTCCGTCCAGTCTTCCCGGAGGTAGTAAAACTGCACCTTCTCCTGGAGACCTTCAGGTGACCATCGCATTGAGGCGAGTACGTTTGCGGCCTCTTTTTGCACCGACGGGTTGCTGTCACGGAGCGCTTCGGAGAGGGGCATGAATGCCTTCCTGCCCATCCCCTGGAGAGCGATCACCGTAGCGCGCCGGATCACCGGTTGCTGGTGGTGCAGTGCAGGCAGCAGTGCCTCGACCATCGGGTCGCCTATCTCCGCGATTGCGCGGGCGATGGATGCCTGCAGAGCAGGGCTTGCCCGGAGAATCAGGGCGAGGAGCAGCGGGATGGAAGGGGTTCCGGCTGATGCGAGGGCTTCGGCCATCCGCTCCCGCGATACCGGGCGGGCGTCCTCGAGCGCTGTGAGAATATCCGGAATGGCGGGGACCCCGAGGGCGGCAAGCGCCCGCGCCGCATCAGCACGGTTTCCGGGGTCTTCGCTGTCCAGAACTGCAGCCAGGCCGGGGTAATCCTTCGCCTGCCGCAACCCGTCAACGTTCGCCCGGGGTTTGTTGAAGAATGCCATGCTGTTCTGCCGGAGAATGAGTTTCGGAGTGCTGTTTCGTCGGTTCCTCGTGGATTGAGAGTATGTTCTCTATCTGTAGCCAATAAGTATTCGATTTCAGGTCCTGCGGGGCACCGCGGCCACAAACATGATCTGTCCATTCCGTTCGAGGCCTCTCTCAACCAGGCCCGGCCGATGCGAATCTTTATCGGTGCGGGACCGGTATACGGAGACTCCATGGTCAGGCTGGATATCACCCGGCTGCCGGGTATCGTGAAGGAACTCGCGCCGGATATGGAGGAACTCGTCTCCCGGATATACTCCTGGTACGTCGAACCCGGACACCTGGTCTTCCCCGAGGCGATGGAAGAGTGGGTGCGGGAGAAGTACGGCGATATCGAGACGCAGCAGATCGTCAGGGTGACCAATAACCAGACCGGCGAGAGCACGCTCTTCAATTCGGTCAGGGCACGCCGTCCGGTGTTGACGCCCCGCGCCGAGGAGACGCGGGACCTTAAGGCGCTTGCCGAGGGGGGACCGTTCGCAAACCCCCTCGAGGAGACGCCGGCCGACACGTTCGGGAGGATCGACGGCGACCACTGGATCACCGCAAGCAACATCGCCAAATACGATTACCTCCACGCCGTCATCATCGCGAAGGATACGAACCCCTACATCACCACAGAGCCGCAGATCGCCGATATGATCAGCGTGGCCATCCGCTGGTGCCAGGATGCGCACCGGACAGATCCCCGGGCGGTCTACCCCTTCGTAATCTGGAACTTCCTCTGGCGTGCGGGGGCGAGCGTCGTGCACAACCATGCCCAGGTACTGCTCACCCGCCGTCCCTATGCCGCTCCGGAACGGCTTGAGAAGGCCCGGGAGGAGTACCGGTGCCGTTACGGGAGCGAATACTACGACGACCTCTTTATGGCCCACACCGTCATCGGCCTCGGGCTCGTCTACAAAAACGCCCGGGTCATGGCGCACCTCACCCCGAGAAAAGAGCACGAGGTTGTGATACTCACGCAGTCGCCGCACGATCTCGCTCCGGCACTCGCAAAAGTGCTCGAATGCTACCAGAACATCGGGGTGCAGAGTTACAACGCGGCGGTGTATCTGCCGCCGCTCGGGGAAGAGGGTTACTCCGTCGCGTGGGTGGTGGACCGGGGCGACCTGCATTCCCGGACCTCGGATATCGGGGGGATGGAACTCTACGCGGGGACACCCGTGGTCTCATCGGACCCGTTCCGCCTGATGGAGCATCTTGCAGCCGTCATGCTGCCGTGAACGGGCGGTCAGCAGAGGACGGTGTCCTGGTTCGCGAGTTTCCGGTACACGCCTTCCATCCGTTCCGCAACGCGGCTCCACGGGAACTCCTTCTTCACTTTGTCGAGCCCCTCCCTGCCCATGGAAAGCGACTTCTCGGGGGAATCCGCAACCCGGGAGAGCCCTTCGGCAATCGAGTCCGGGTGCGGCCGCACCTTGACCCCGTCGGTCCCGTGCTCGATGTTCTCCGAGAGCCCGCCGACGTCGGACGCGACGACGCACCGGCCGGCGCTCCACGCTTCGAGGAGCACAAGCCCGAACGGCTCGTTCCTGCTCGGGATGGCAACGATATCGCTTGCATTGAGGAGCGAGACGTAGTCCGTATCGTCCAGCCGTCCAAGGAAACGGATCGGAAGCGACCGGGCCCGGGTCTCGAGGCCCCGGCGCATCTGCCCGTCGCCGATGAAGGCGAACTGGCCGTCGGGGTGCTTCCGGAGGAGATGGGGGGCGGCATCCACCAGCATGTCGGGCCCCTTCTGCCATGCGAGCCGTCCGACGAAGAGTATTAGAGGAGAGTCCGGGTCAAAGCCGTAACGCTGTTTCACCGCCTCCGGATCGACGTCCGCCTGGTAATGGGCGGGCACGATGCCGTTATGGACGACATCGATCTTCCAGTCCGGGATGTCGTAGAGGCTCATGGCCTCCTTTTTGAGGGTCGAGGAGACCGCGGTTATGTGTTTGGCAATCGATGCGCCGGAATGCTCGATCTTTGATATCTCCGCAAAAGGCCATCCGGTGCTGAAGGTGTTCCCGTTCCTCCCGAACTCCGTCGAATGGTAGGTGAAGATGGTCTCCCTGTCCCGGAGCCGGCGGAGCGCGTCGACCACGTGCCAGTCGTGGAAGTGCAGGAGGTCGAACGGCTTTGCGTCGAACTCGCTAAAGCGGTCGAGCATCCCCCTGCTCATATCGGAGCAGTACCGGACGATGTCCTGTCCCGCCGGCCGGCAGTAGTGGTACCGGACGCCGTTGACCTCGGCGTCCTTTCCCTCACCCCGGGTGAAAAAGTGCACCTCGTGTTCCCGTGCCAGCGTCTCGGCGAGATTTGTTGCCGCATTTGCGAGCCCGCCGACCCGCTCTGCATACAGCGATTCCCAACAGAAAAATGCTATCTTCAGACTTTCCATAGTATTCTCCCTGACAGATTGAACCGGCTCCGCCGGTTCAGGCACGAAGTCCCGTTGCAGGCCCGGACGACCGGGATCGTGTTCGCACCGGGCGGCCGGCATACTTCTCCGCAGGCGTCACGGCTGATGAAAGATCGGATCGATCGGCCTGCAGCCGTCGCGCTCCATACTCCTTGAAACCTGATATACCTTTCCAGGATTCTCCAGAAAATGCCCAAAATGGAATTTTCTCCGCAATTTTACGGGGGATGCGGCAGGTGGCCGGTCAGGGGGAGGAGCGCATCTCTTTGAGGCGCCGCTCGAGGCTGGCGCTGTGTGAACCCATCCAGTAGAGTTTCCGGCACGCGGGGCACCACGAGAACTCCTTTCCCCGGGCCGACCGCGGAGCGTAACGCGTCTCCCGGATCTCCCGTGCGGTGGCCGGCCGGAGGCGTGTGTTGCAGAGCGAGCAGCGGCTCATCCGGATCCGGGGCTCGATGAGCCCGAGGTCGGCAACCTGCTGGATCTGAGCCATGATCTCTTCGGATTCGATGTAGACCGCCTGCGCACCGCCCCGCCGTGCGAGTTCGCGGTCCCGGGTCAGGAGGAGCCGGCCGTCCTGTGTGGCGATCTCGAGGAGGAGCGTGTCTTCCCGGGAACTCCCCGGGGAGAGGCTGTTTGCGCTCATGGTGTCGTAGCCCATGAACCGGAGGTAGCGGGTGAGCGTCCCGAGCATCCTGTCGGTCAGGAACCTCTGGCGTTCACCTGATCTCCGAGACATACTCGATGCGCCCGCCGCATTCTGTGCAGGTATGGTCGTCAAGCCCCGTTATCCGGACGGCGTAGCCCGACCGCTCGATGACCGGGCTGCCGCAGGCGGGACAGTAGGTGTTCTCGTAGGGGTGGCCCCCGATGTTGCCGAGATACGGGTAGTGGATTCCGAGCTCTTTTGCCCGTTCGTAGATCTTCTCGAGCGTCCTGACCGCGGTCGGCCTCGCGTCCAGCATCTTATAGTCCGGGTGGAACCGGGTGAAGTGCATCGGGGTGTCGGGGCCGAGGTTCTCGAGCACCCACCGGATGAGCGCTTCCATCTCTTCCGGCGAGTCGTTCTGCCCCGGGATGACCAGCGTGACCGTCTCGATGTGCATCCCGAGCTCCTTTGCAAGCGCGGTCGCGTCGAGGATCGGCTGCAGCCGTCCCCCGCAGACCTTCCGGTAGAAGGTGTCGGAGAACGATTTGATGTCGACGCGGAAGGCGTTAAGCATTCCCGCGAGTTCGCGGAGCCCCTCTTCGGTGATGTAGCCGTTCGTGACGTAGACGGTCCCGAGACCCTGTTGTCGCGCCAGCATCCCCATCGCGAGCGGGTACTCGTGCCAGATGGTGGGCTCGTTGTAGGTCCAGGCGATGCTTGCGGAGCCGGACCGGATCGCCTGTTCCACGCCCTGTTCCGGGCTGATGTCCCTGAGCGATTCCATCTCCAGCGTCTGCTGGGAGATGTGCCAGTTCTGGCAGTGCGCGCAGTGGAAGTTGCACCCGATGGTTCCGAGGGAGTAGGAGAGGGTGCCGGGCAGGAAATGGTAGAGCGGCTTCTTCTCGATGGGGTCGACCGCTTCGGCGATGACCTTGCCGAATGTGGCGGCATACAGCGTGCCGCCGCGGTTGATACGGACGCCGCAGATACCCTGTTTGCCGTCCCGTATGGTGCACCGATGAGCGCAGAGCGAGCAGCGGACGGTGTTGTCCTCCAGTTTCTGGTAGAGTCGCGCCTCGTGCATATGATTACGGGTGAGGGGAAGCATGATATTTATGACTGTGGGCTACCGCTCACTCCGCCTGTCGTCTTCTTCGTCGTACTCGACGACCAGCGCTCCGCGATACCCACAGCGCTTGCACCGGTAGACACAGCCGGTACAGCCGCCGGTAACGACCCAGACATCCGCGGAACCGCATACAGGGCAGTGCAGCATCTTCACAACAGGTATATGAGTGATATTGGGGATAATAGTAGGGTGGAATGAAGAAGATCGTACTATCTCTGGGCGGCTCGGTTCTGGTACCTTCGCTTGAATCGAACAATATAAGCCGATACGTCTCTGTTTTGAAAAAGGTTGCCGAGAATTGTCGTATTTTCATCGTTGTCGGCGGCGGCGGGGAGGCACGCCGGTACATCCGGGTTGCCCGCGATCTCGGTGCCGGCGAGGCGGCGGCGGACGAACTCGGTATCATGGTGACGCGGCTGAACGCGCGCCTGCTCATCGCCGGACTCGGGGACGCGGCCTACCCGCGCGTTGCGGAGAACTACACGGAGGCGCAGGAGTTTGCACAGGCCAAAAAGATCGTCGTCATGGGCGGCATCACCCCGGCGCAGACGACCGATGCGGTCTCTGCGGTCCTCGCCGAGAGCGTCGGTGCCGACCTGCTCATCAACGCCACGTCTGTCAACGGGATCTACAGCGCAGATCCGAAGAAGGATGCCGGCGCGGTGAAGCACGAGCGTCTCACGCCGCAGGAACTCCTCGATATCATCACCGGGGCGAGGATGAATGCGGGCGCGAACATCGTGCTCGACATCGTTGCCGGAAAGGTCATCGAGCGGTCCGGCATCCCGCTCCTGGTGCTTGACGGCCGCGACCCGGAGAACCTCTACCGGGCGATCGTGGAGGGCGTATACTCCGGCACCGTCGTGAGCAGAGAATCTTCAAACCCCCTGCTGTCCTGAACCTCTTCTCCATCGGCAACTATTTTTGCCTGGCTTTCCAATGTATGGTGGTACGGGGGCAGTAGGGTAGCCTGGTCCATCCTAGAGCGTTTGGGACGCTTTGACGGCAGTTCGAATCTGCCCTGCCCCAT
>PGYH01000181.1 GCA_002839575.1 Methanomicrobiales archaeon HGW-Methanomicrobiales-6 | reverse complement strand
GGCTCCGGTCGAACCCCTCGCCCGCGTCCCAGGGGATCTCCATCCAGAGGTCGTCCCGGTGGTCGGCGAGGAACCGGTCGAGGACGTACATGTCGTTTCTCCTGACATAGAGCGTCGGCATATCCGGTGTCGAGCAGAGGAGGTGCAGAAGGCCGATGTCGGTGTAGTCCTTCTGGCCCGTCATCGCCGTCACGATCACCTCCGCGCTCCGAGGATCGATGTAGAGCCGGGAGACGAGCGAGCCGTACTCGGTGGCCTCGAGCCACTCCCCCACCTCGGTGATCATCTCGCTCTCGCGCAGGAACTCGAGCACCCGGTCGACCGCCCGCGAGAGCGCCCGCGGGCTCTCGCCCTGGTGGGCGTAGAACGTCCCGTCCATGAACCCGAGCACCTCGCCGCGTTCGCGGGCGAAGTTGGTGGCGATGAGCGAGAGGATGTGGGTGCAGAGAACCGCCTCGTCCGCGCACCGGCTCCGGACGTCTTCCGCCGGCGCCTCGATGTAGCAGTCGAAGAGCTCGTCAACCATCTCCTCGGACTTCGCGATCAGGACGGCCTCGCCGTAGGGGTCGAGGCGCGGCCGCCCGGCCCGCCCGGCCATCTGCCGGTACTCCCGGACCGGGATCGGGACCATCCCTTCCCCGGCGTTGAACCGGAGGTAGTCGCGGACGATCACCCGCCGGGCGGGCAGATTCAGGCCGGCCGCGAGCGTTGGAGTCGAGGCGATCGCCTTGATCTGCCCCTCGCGGAATCCCGCTTCAACGATCTGGCGCTCCTCCCGCGAGAGCCCCGCGTGGTGGAACGCCGCTCCCTGGGCGACGCAGGCGGCGAGGGTCTTTCCCATATCGGTCGCGGCGTTCGACCGGAGCTTGTCGGCGTAGCCGGCGAGGACGGGGTTTGCGAGTTTCAGCCCTGAAGCGGCCCGTTTCGCAAACGCCTCGGCGTTTTTGCGGGAACTGACGAAGACCAGGCATTGCCCCCCCTCCGCGACCGTGTCGAGGACGAGGTCCAGGTCCTCGTACTTGCTCCGGCGCTCAACCTGGCGGGTGCTGTCGGAAAACCGGATGCATTCCTCGAAGAATACTCCTTCCCGGAGGTCGACCGGCCGCCACTCGCTCTCGACGAGTTCGGCATCCAGCCACCCGGCGAGATCGGCAGGGTTCCCGATGGTCGCCGAGAGGGCGATGATCTGCATATCCGGGTTCTTGTGCCGGAGTTTTGCGATCACCATCTCGAGCGTCGCCCCCCGTGAGGGGTCGTCGATCAGGTGCGCCTCGTCGACGACCAGCAGGCTGATCTCCGAGAGCCACGGTGTCCGGTTCCGCAGGAGCGAGTCCACTTTCTCGCTTGTCGCGACGATGATGTCGTTCCTTCCCAGGTACTCGTCCCGCCGGTCGAAGTCGCCGGTTGCGATCCCGACACGAAGGCCTTTCCCCGAGAACTCCTCGAACTTCTCGCTCGCGAGCGCCCGCAGAGGAACGATGTAGAGGCACTTGCCGCCCCTCCCCACCTGGTGGTGCATCCCCATCTCGGCGACCAGGGTCTTGCCGCTCGCGGTCGGGATGGCGATCAGGAGGTTTTTCCCCGAAAAAAGGCCCGCTTCGACGCAGGCGGCCTGCGGCGGGTAGAGTTCCCTGATTCCGCGGTCGATGTAGCCGTCCGCGAGATCCGGCGGAACGGGGAGGTCGGCTATCTCCATGTACACCCCTTCATTTCCACTGCAAACCGCACATTCCACGTATCGTCATGGCCATGGGCAGGGTCGACCGTTCCTGCCCCTATCACGAGTAATACTCCAGCATCGACTGTTTGGCTTCCTTCTTCTTCCGATCGAGGAACCCGTAGACGTGCTCGTGGGGTACGCCCTGGATCAGCATCTCGATTGCTTTTCTCGCGGTCTCGGCCTGGTCCGGGAGCCCGATGATTGCGACGGTCTTCCCGTGGACCGAGATCTCCGTGCTGGTCATATCCTCGATCTGGGCGCGGGACGTCCCCGCCTTACCGATGATCCGGCCCCGGAGCCGCTCGAGCTGCCGGGTCGTCCCTGAGAGGTCGGCGAGGTCGAGGATATCGAGCGTCATGTCTTCGTCTTCGAGGAGCCGGAACGCACGCTCCGGCGAGAACCCCCGGTTGATCGCGGAGACGACGTTTGTCGCCGTCATGACGGCGACGGGGTCCTCCCCCTCGATCGTCACCATCCCCTCCTCGCTGTCGACAGAGAGGGTTATCCCGGTCTTCTCCTCAATTTCGCGTTTCGTGGACCCGCTTTTGCCGATGAGTACACCGATTCTCGCCGTTGAAACTTTTATCTCCTGTGTGGTCATGGTTGCATCCCTTCTCCCGGTGTTCAGGGCTCCCGGCGTTCGGTGCCGACGAGCGTTTTGATGATCTCCTGCTCGTCCTGCACGTCGCAGTAGCGGGAGAAATATCGATTAAGGTTCTTGATATCCCGGATCAGAAACACGGGCGCCCGCGGGTGATCCAGGGTGACCGCCTGCCCCATATCGATCAGGTATGGTTTCTCGTGGTAGAGGATATTGTATTCGGAGAGATCGGCGTGAACCAGGCGAGCCTCCTGGTAGAGGCGCTCCACGTAGCCGAGGACCTGCCGGTATACTGCCCCGTAATCCTCGACCTCGGCGTTCCGGAGCTGCGGATACGGCACCTCGTCACGCCCGAGGAACGTCATCAGGAGGATGTTTCGATCGAACGCAAGCGGTTCGGGGACCGGGATCCCCGCCTCGTGCGCCCGGGCGAGGTTGCTGAACTCTTTCTTCGTCCAGGCGAAGATGAGGCCCTTGCGCGTTCCCCGGACGTTCGAGAACCGGCGGTCCCCTGCGAGGTACTCGGTCATCGCCTTGAAGTTCGCGGTCTGGATACGGTAGATCTTGATGGCAAGCCCCCGCCCGTCGCGCTCGCCGTAGAAGACGTTCGCCTCTTTCCCGGTGCTGATCGGCCCCCCGATGACCGTGATCAGTTTCTTGTGGACGAGCTTGTAGAGCGCGAGGAGGGTGACCTCGTCGAAGACATCCTCCCGTACCTTCACCGTATCGGCGTCTTTTATCCTGACGCCCATCGCCTCGATCTTGCGGTCGAACCGCTCATGTTCGTCTTGCTGGCCCACGGCCGGTTCACCTGTTGCAGACGTAATCGTGTACGGGGGCGAGGATATCGATGAGATGGTCGGCGGCGGCGGTCTTGAGGTCCAGCGGGTGAATCTCGCCAGCCGCGTAGGCACGCTCGAGGTCCTCGTAGGCAGCAAACTCCCGGTCGCCGCCGAACTTCGCGGGCCGGCGGATGGCGACCGCCCCGGTCCGGGGGAAGACGTGGTAGCGCAGGATCTCGAGCACGGGGTTGTTCTCGACCTCGGGCGGGCAGAACGCCTTCTTCATCTTCTTTTTGATATCCTCCTCGGAGTCGGCGACCGATATGACGTTTCCGGCCGACGACGACATCTTCTTCCCGTCGAGGCCGTTGATGATCGGCGTATGGATGCAGACCGGCGCCGGATACCCGATCGAGGGGAGGTGTTCCCGGGCGAGCATGTGAATCTTTCGCTGGTCGATCC
>PGYH01000180.1 GCA_002839575.1 Methanomicrobiales archaeon HGW-Methanomicrobiales-6 | reverse complement strand
CCGCCACGCCGCAGAGCAGGGTCGATGATGTCCGGGATGTTTGTTGCGGCGATCACCACCACCTGGCCCCGGGTCTTCAACCCGTCCATCAGGGCGAGCAACTGGGCAACAATCCGGCGTTCGACCTCGCCTTTCACCTCTTCGCGCTTGGGCGCGATCGAGTCGATCTCGTCGATGAAGATGATCGAGGGTGCGTTCTCCTGCGCTTCCTCAAAGACTTCACGCAGGCGTTCCTCGGATTCACCGTAGTACTTGCTCATGATCTCGGGGCCCGAGAGCGTGATGAAGTGAGCGTCCACCTCGTTCGCCACGGCTTTTGCGATCAGCGTCTTCCCCGTTCCGGGCGGGCCGTAGAGCAGGACGCCCTTCGGGGGTTCGACGCCCAGGCGTTCGAAGAGCTCGGGGTGCCGGAGCGGGAGTTCGATCATCTCGCGGACGAGCTGCAGCTCGCGATCGAGCCCGCCGATATCCTCGTAGTGGACGTCGCCCGCCACCTCGCGCTCTCCCTCTTTGGGTTCATACGGAGTCTCCTTCAGCTCGATCTCGGTGCTGTCAGTGACGATGGCGATGCCCTTCGGGGTCACTTTGGATATCGCGAACGTGAGCGGGTTGCCGAGGATACTGACCCGGATGAGCTGCCCCTCGGTGACCGGCCGGCCGCGAAGGATCCTTCCCAGGTACTGTTCGCCGCCGACCAGGCGGATGGGCTGGGTGGGCTGGATGGTCACCTTCTTTGCGTATCCTGCCTCGGTCTTCCTGATCCGGACGTTGTCGTCGATCCCTCCCCCGACGTTGCTCCGGGTGTTGCCGTCGATGCGCAGAATCGCTTTGCCGGTGTCCTGGGGGAAACCGGGCCACACGAGCGTCGCTGCCTTCTGGCGCCCCTCGATCTCGACGACGTCGCCGCTGACGAGGCCAAGCGCCTTCATGGTGTCGATGCTCAGTCTGGCGATTCCCCGGCCGGCGTCTTCGTGCGCCGCCTCCTTGATGGTTACCTCAATGGATTCGGTATTGGCCATGTGAACAATCTCCTCCTGTAGGGTTTACCATAGGTAAGTGCTGACTAGTATTTATATTTTTCCCTAAATGGCCCTTCCGTTGTGCCGGATAATCCCCTTTTCCGTAACGATGTAATCCATCTTCACGTCGTTTTCATCGGCAGGAATGCGCCCTGCCTGCTGGCAGGAGAATGCGATGCCGATCTTCTTCGGGTGAGGGTACCGGCAGAGGAATCGATCGTAGTACCCGGCACCGTAGCCGAGCCGGTTTCCTTCGGCGTCGAAGGCGAGCATCGGTATGATGACGACCTCGACCTCCTCGGGCCGCGCCGGAAGTTCGTGACCGATCGGTTCGGGGACGTCAAAAGTGCTCGGGACGAGGACCCCGGGGTCCGGGAGGTAGGAGAGGCGGAGACTACAGGTCTCCCGTTCGATGATGGGCACGACAACCCGCACGCCCCGGCGGTTCAGGGCAGCGATCAGGCCCATGGTCTCGACCTCCGGGGCTTTTGCAACGTAGACCATGACGGTCGCAAACCCGTCGAGGAGACCGAGGAGTTTTTCTTCGATGCCTGCACTGCACGTGGCGATCTCCGCAGGGGAGAGGAGGGACCGGGCTTCCTTTGCCCGCAGACGGAGGGCCGCCTTTGTCTGGCTCATTGTAAGAGAGTTTGGCTCAATCAGACCATAAACTATGCATGCCGGCGAGGAGGGTGCGGCCTACTTCTCCGCTCCCGGCCCTTCGCCGCAGACCTCCCGGAACCGGCGGAGAGAGGATGCAAGGACCCGGGTCTTGCCTATCATCGCGGCGATGAGGAGAACGTCGAGGATCTCGTCGCGGGACGCGCCTTCCTTCAGCGCGGCTTTCATGTGGACCTTTAAGCAGCTGTCTGCACCGGCACTGGCTGCGGCCGCGACGGCGATCAGTTCCGCAGTCCTTGCATCGAGCGAATCGGGCCGGGAGATCCGGTAATCGGCGAGGGTGGAGAGCGCGAAGGATTCGGGCCGGTCGCGGAGGATGGCGAAGATGAACGGCACGACGCCGATCATCTCCTCTACGTCCTCAACGATGTCGTCGCCGAGGTCGTCGGCGTGGGCGAGGAAATCGTCTATGAGTTTTTCGTTTTCGGGTTTCATCGGGCTGTCCTCGTATGGGAATTTTGGCGGGACGGGGGGATAATGGTGCGGTTTTTGGTTTGGCCGGCGGTGGTTGGGAGTCGACGGATGCATGAAATGGCTTCTTTAGCACCTGCCTATCCCTGGTTACGTAACCCCGTCAACGGCTTTCGTGGGGATATCGCCATGACTGCCCCCGCCCCCTTGGGGGCGGGGAACGACGCTCCGCTAGGAGCGGAGTTGAGGCACCGAAGGTGCGGGTGAGGAGCGCGAAGCGCGGGTGGGGTGGGGGTTACAGGTAGAGCCTTACGGGGTAGAGACAGGGGAGGGGGGGCTGCACCCCCCCTCCCCGTCAGCCCCTCCCCCAATGGCGATAGCCCCACGGTCCAGTATACCGGGTTTGTCGGGAAAAACCACATCAGATCCACTTGCACACACGAACACCCTCTGCTACCCCGAGAGGAATGCCACAAAAAAAAGCGGAAAGCCGGAAGAGGGCCACCCGCTCCAAAATTCCTTTCAGAAATTAAAATGCCTTCCAACAATCTTCAGCGCACAGTAGTCCCCGCACATCGTGCAGGCGTCGGCATCGGCCGGCATCCGCTCGTCCCGGATCTTCCGGGCGCGCTCGGGGTTCATCGCGACCGCAAACTGCCGCTCCCAGTCGAGGTCCCGGCGGGCGTGGCCCATCTCGAGATCGTCGTCGCGCTTCTTGAGTTTGATCATATCCCCGACATGGGCGGCGATCCTCGAACTCATGACGCCCTCGTAGACCTCCTCGGGGGTGGGGAGCGCCAGGTGCTCGGCCGGCGTCACGTAGCAGATGAAGTCGGCGCCGTAGGAGGAGGAGAGCGCGGCCCCGATGGCGGCCACCCGGTCGTCGTAGCCGGGCGCGATATCGGTGACGAGCGGGCCGAGCATGTAGAACGGTCTCCGGTTCGTGACCCGCTTCTGCAGCACGACGTTGGTCTGGATCTCGTCGACCGGGATGTGCCCCGGCCCCTCGATGATCGTCTGGACACCCTGTTCATGCGCTTTATCGGCGAGTTCCGCGTTGATGAGCAGCTCCTGGACCTGGGCGCGGTCGGTCGCGTCGTGGACCGCTCCCGCCCGCATCCCGTTGCCGAACGAGAGGGTGACCTCGTGCTCTTTTAAGATCTCAAGGAGGTAGTCGAATTCCGAATAAAGCGGGTTCTCCTTCTCGTTGTGGAGCATCCATGCGGTCATGAACGCCCCGCCCCGAGAAACGAGCCCGCCGTGCCGCCCCTGGTTCTTCAGGCGCTTCATCGTCTCGTAGTTGATCCCGGTGTGAATCGCCATGAAGTTGGTGCCGATCTTCGCCTGCTCCGCTGTGATCCGGAAGAGGTCGTCCGCCTCCATGTGGACGACCGCCCCGTGCTTCCGGGCGGCCTCGATGAACGCCTGGTAGAGCGGGACCGACCCGACCGAGAGGG
>PGYH01000179.1 GCA_002839575.1 Methanomicrobiales archaeon HGW-Methanomicrobiales-6 | reverse complement strand
CCAGCTTCTTAAAGCCCATGACGCCGGCGACCAGGTTCGAGGGGATCGTATCGGTCATGGTGTTGTACTGCTGGGCGATGTTGTTGTAGGTGTAGCGGTGCCGGGCGATCTCGTCCTCGACACCCTGGACCGCGCCCATCAGGTTCTGCACCGTCTGCGAGGTCTTGAGGTCGGGGTAGTTCTCAGCGACGGCGAGCAGCCGCCCGAGGACCGACCGGGACTCGCGTTCGAGCTCGTTCAGGTCGCCCGGGCCGGCGTTGCCGATGCGTGACCGCATCGCGGTCACCTCGGTCAGGGTCTCCTTCTCGAAGGCCGCGTAACTCTTCACCGCACCGAGGAGCTGCTCGATCATGTCCAGCCGCTTCTTCATCGCGACCTTCACCTGCCCGACCGTCGCTTCCGCGGAGTTTTTGAGGGAGAAGAACCGGTTGTAAATGCCTACGCCGGCCGCGACGATGCCGATGACGATCAGCACCACGACGACGATAAGGACAAGGGAGATGATGTCCACCAACGTTGTCACCACTACTCTATGTGCCCTGCGGCGTATTTAAGGGATTACCCCCGAAACCGTAGAAAGGAAGAGCAAAGCGATGATACGGCCGGATCCCCCGGGGATCTCTGTATCGCCGTGACCCGGGCCGGCTACTCCACGATCTCCTCGCCGGAGCTTACCATCGCCACGACGTTGCCGTCAGCGTCGCGCAGGAGGGCGTTGTGCCAGAGCATCGGCCGCTCCCGGCCGTCCCGGGTGACGACCGGGCTCTCCTCGAAAGGTGGCGGCTCGATCCGGCCGGCCACGAGGCGCTGAAAGTTCTGGGCAAGACGGTCGCGCAGGCGCTCCGGGACGACCGTCCCAAACCAATTCTTCCCGGCGAGGCCCCCCTCGGTATACCCGAGAATCTCGCTCCCCTTCCGGTTGACGAGGTCGATGGTGCCGTCCGCCCCGATCACCGCGATCATCACGCCGGCCGCCTCCAGGTAGCCCTGCGCCCGGTCGCGCTCGGCAATCAGGAGGTCCTCGGCGGCGGCGCGGTCGGTGACGTCCTCGGCGATCCCGAGCATGTACTTCAGCATACCCCGGGAGTTGAAGATCGGGATCTTCTTCATGGAGATGGTCCGCCCGCTTGCGAG
Organism: Methanomicrobiales archaeon HGW-Methanomicrobiales-6; assembly: GCA_002839575.1. Classification (GTDB taxonomy): domain Archaea; phylum Halobacteriota; class Methanomicrobia; order Methanomicrobiales; family Methanoculleaceae; genus Methanoculleus; species Methanoculleus nereidis. Next base: position 2,440 of record PGYH01000179.1, on the reverse strand, counting down.
GTGGGCCTTCTCCTCAAGAGCAACCGTTCGCTCCAGGAGGTCCCGGTCGCCGTCGGCGAAGAATGTCACCATCTCCGGCGGGAAGAGATCCGTGGCCCGTTTTCCCCCCATCTCCTCCTGTGTCATCCCGAGGAACGTCTCGGCGGCCTTATTCGAGAAGACGAACGTGTTCTCCTCCACCTCCCGGACGAAGACCATGCTCGGGATGTTATTGACAACTGAGTAGAGGAATGACTTCCACTGGGCCACCCGTTTTGCGGCATGCGCCCGTTCGGTGACGTCACGGCAGACCACCCGGTAGCCGGTGAAGTCGCCGATCATGTCGTAAACCGGCGTGCCGCTCACCTCGAGGATGACGGGGCTCCCATCCCTATGAAGCATCGTCCACTCAAAGAGAACTCCCGGTTTCGGGTCGGCGAAGAGTTCGGCAAACTGCTCTCTGACCCGGTCCACCTTCTCAGGGGGCATGAAGTCACAGGGTGTCTTTTGCAGCATCTCCTCGGGTGTGTAGCCGAGAATCTCCTGGCTTTTGGGGCTGACGTAGGTGAACGTGCAGGCCTCGTTGACGTTCAGGATAAGGTCGCTGATGTTCTCGACGAGGTTCCGGAAGAGCATCTCGCTCTCGCGGAGGGCCTCCTCCGCCCGCCGCCCCTCGGTGATGTTCTCGAGGATGATGGTGACTCCCGGCGCCCCGTCGTTGAAGACGGTGGGGATGAACTTGATCCGGAAGAAGAGCTCCTTATCGAGCCGCAGGAACCGGAGTTCCTCCGTGACCTCGCGGCCGTTCAGGGCATCGGTGATCCGGCTCCGTATTAGCGGGTGGTCGAACGCAGCAAGCGGCGACGTCTCGATATCGTTCCCGATGATCTCATCGCGTTCCCTCCCTGCAAACGTACAGACGGCATCGTTTGCCTGGACGATCCGGCGGTCGCGGTCGAGCACCAGCACAAGATCCGACGAGAAGTTGAGCATGGCGGCGATCGGAACTCTCTGCGAGAGGTAGAAGACCTTGGCCTTCCCGTAGGTCTCCATCTCCACCTGGCCCGATACGAGAAGGACGTCGAGGTACCGGGAGACGGTGTTCCGGTTGATCCCGACGGCGGCGGCAAGATCGGAGACCGACATGCCCCGCGGGTGCTCTTTCAAGGCGCCAAGCAAGAGAGAGAGTGCGTCGGTAGTGGGATCCATGTGCAAACAGAGTTTCGCGCCGGGGGATATAGGGTTTTGCAGTGTCGCATGCTATGATGCCACACATAACGCCACACCATAATGCAAAGCATTGACCAAAAACAATATAAATGGAACAGATCAATGTATGATCCCCAGAGTCGGGAGATGGGGAATCTCCTCGACAAACCGGGCTGCACTGGCACATGTGGTTCGGACCGGCACAAGAACGGCTGGGAACGGTGAACAAAACATTCACCACGCTGATTGCGTCAACGTCACAACACGCCGGGAAACCCCCGGTACACAGGCACACCTCTCTAAACACTCATACCGGCACGGTGGATGGGGGCCCGGGCGGGCGGCACAACCGCTCCGGAACTGCCCGCAGCCACCGCATGGTTATCACACACCCAACAATACACCCTCTTTTTTTGACGACGCCGCAGAAGTGCTTCAAACCACCTCCAGATACCACCCGGTTGTCGACAGAGGCCAACGGTGTGGTTCCTGCCGGGCGCGCGATATGACCTCACGCGTGAGAGGATATACAACGCTGCCAGGGCTTTTTGCTCTCTTCGTAAGAAACGCTCGGAGCGGAAAGCAACATCTATCACCAATCAGATTGAAAACTCGCTTGATGAGCGGGCATGTTGAGATCACCGAAAGAAGAGCGGGCGCCGTCGATATCATTACTATAAAAGGGAGGCTCGACGCCGGCTCTTCGGAGAAGGCGGAAGAACGGATCAACCAGGTGCTCGATGCCGGGGGGAGAATCCTCCTCGTCAACCTCTGCGACCTCGACTACATCAGTAGTTCCGGCCTTCGGGTGCTGCTTGCCGCGTTGAAGCGATTGAAGAAGGACGGCGGGACGCTCAGGATAGCCTGCGCACAACCGCAGATCCTCGAGGTCTTCACCATGGCGGGGTTTCACCGGATCTTCTCCCTCTTCCCCGACGAAACGGCGGCGCTTGCCGAATTCGCGGCGGAGACCTGAGCGGAACTACGAGAGGGTAGATCGGCATGGCGTTCTCTGTCTTTGGCGATATGTTCCTCGTGCTCCTGCAGATGATCTGCGTCATCATCGTGGTCGCCTACCTGATCACCCGGACGAAGTCGTTCACGCAGGTGCTCGACGGCATATTCACCTGGAAGAGCCAGGTGATACTCGCCCTCCTGTTTGGGGCCCTCTCTATCTACGGCACCGAGAGCGGCATCACCATCCTCGGCGCCACCGCGAACGTCCGCGACCTCGGCCCCATGGTCGGGGGGC
>PGYH01000178.1 GCA_002839575.1 Methanomicrobiales archaeon HGW-Methanomicrobiales-6 | reverse complement strand
TCCCGGCAATGAATCGGGCGAGAGCGAGGAGCGCGAGCCCTGCTGCCGCGAAGATACCCTCCGTCGTCACCGAGAGGCCCCCGCCACCCGGTGCGACGCCCTGGAGCACGACGATGAGGAAGATGAACCCGAAGATGAAGACGAAACCGAGGATCTGGTTCTCCCGCATCCCGAGCGCGAGTTGGGCCGCGCCGATGAGACCGGCCGAGGCGGCGATCCAGACCGGGACGACGGCTACGAAGTGAAGGATGAGCAGGGGTTCAGCGGCGATGGAGACGCCGGTGAGGGCGGTGATCGCCGCGACGCTTACTGCGGCCGAGAGAAGCATCATCACATAAGCCGGGACGGTGACCCCGATAGCCTTCCCCTCCCAGAGGCGGCGGAGCGAGACCGGGGCGCAGAGGAGTGTCTCGATGGTGCCGTCCCGCTTCTCGCGGAGGAAAGCGTCGGCGCAGAAGATGTAGCCCATGAAGACCCCGACCGGGAGGGTGATCCCAGCGATCCCGCCGGCGACGGCGGCAGCATCTCCCTCGGCACCCACAGCGATACTGAGAGCCGACAAAGATGAGCGCCGAGATGAGGACGCTCCGGTTCCGGAGGGCGAGCCGCATCTCGCGGCCGGCGATGACGCGAAACGTGTTCATGCCTCATCCTCCGCTCGGCCGACGTGCTCGAGATAGATCTCCTCAAGCGACCGCGACGACCGGCGAACCTCCTCGATACGGAACCCTGCCCCGACGAGGACCGTGATGAGGTCGGGGGTCGCGGTCGGGTCGGCGAGGGTGCAGTGGAGGGCGTCGCCGTCCACGTCGCATTCCGTGACATACGGCAGGTTCCCCACGACCTCGCACGCGCCCTCGCCGGCACCGGCGAGGGTGACCGTCACGGAGGGGCGGCCGGAGGCCGTGGTGAGGTTTTCTACCGAATCGAAGGCCCGGATCCTCCCTCCCGCAAGGATCGCGACCGTGGAGCAGATCCGCTGAACCTCGTCGAGGTGGTGGGAGTTTAAGAACACGGTCATCTCCTCCCGGCGGGAGAGTTCGATGATGAGGTCGCGGACCATCCTCTGCGCGCCGGGGTCGAGGCCGGAAGAGGGTTCATCGAGGAAGACCACCTCGGGCCGGTGGAGGATCGCCCGGGCGATCCCGAGTTTCCGCTTCATGCCGGTCGAGAACGTCCCGACCGGGTCGTCCCGCCGGTCGGCGAGATCGACGAGCGCGAGGAGTTCGTCGATCCTCACTACAGGGTCTTCGACGCCATAGAGCCCGGCGTAGTAGGCCAGGTTGTCCGCGGCACTCATCCGGTCGGCAAGACCATTGTTCTCGAAGAGCACTCCGACTCTCGCGCGTGCTTCGTCGTCGGCGGCGAGGTCCCTCCCGAGGACCCGGACCTCGCCCTCGCCGGGGGCGAGCAGGCCGAGCAGGATCCGGATGGTCGTGGTCTTCCCGGCGCCGTTCGGCCCGAGGTAGCCGAATATCTCGCCGTGCCCGACGGTGAACGAGACGTCGCGGAGGATTTCGCGGCCGTCGAACGACCTCGAGAGGGCGCTGACCTCGACGGCGTTCACGCCTGCCTCCTCCTCCCGCACCGGGTGGTGCAGGGCCGGGAGAGTGCGTGATGGGTATCGGGGGTTATGCGGGAGGTTTTTGCCGCATATACGGTGAAGAACATAGGGATAGATCTCCTCGCACGACGTAAAAAGAGTGACTTTTGCGTGAAGGGCGGGAAAGAGAAAGCCTATCATACAGGGAACGAAACTCTTCCCTGTGCGCCGCAAGACCCGCTGTCCGGTCCGGCACATCAACCTGGAGCCACTACGATGGAGTTCTCTTACGGCATCGACGACCGGCCGGGGCTGGCATCGCTGCTCATCTTCGGCCTGCAGTGGCTGGCGGTGAGTGTCCCCCTCGTCCTCATCATCGGCAGGGTGGTTGCCGACCTCCAGACGGACGGGTCGGCCATCCCGTACCTCCAGAGACTCTTCCTCCTCGTCGCCCTGATGCTGCTCCTGCAGGTATACCTCGGGCACAGGCTCCCCCTGGTGCTCGGCCCGGCGACTGTGCTCCTGGTCGGGATCCTGGCAAGCCTCGATGCGGGATTTCCGGCCATCAATGCGTCGCTGGTGATCGGCGGGCTCTTCCTCACCGGACTCGCGGCGACCGGGCTCATCGGATACCTCAAACGCCTCTTCACACCCCGGGTGATCGTGGTCGTCCTCATGCTCATCGCATTCACCCTCGCACCCACCATCCTCAACCTGGCTACGGATGGGGGCGGCATAGTCTCGGCGACCCGGACCTTCCTCTTTGCCGTCGTGTTTGCGCTTGCCCTCTTCATCGCCGGCGGGTTCCTGCAAGGGATCTGGAAGTCAACCCTGGCGCTCTGGGCGATCCTCCTCGGCACGCCGGCCTACATCGCTCTTTTCGGCGCAGTCGCCCCTCCTCCCGCGGATACCGCCCTCGTCGCGCTGCCTGGAAACCTGCTCGCACCGCTCGCCGTGCCCGACGTCGGGGTGCTCGCAGCGTTCCTGATCTGCTACCTCGCACTCGCCACGAACGACCTCGGGTCGATCCAGTCGGTGGGCGGTCTTCTCAAGGCCGACGGAATGGGCGAGCGGGTGAACCGGGGGGTGATCGTCACCGGCCTCGGGAACGCTCTCGCGGGCCTTACGGGGGTGATCGGCCCGGTGAACTTCTCGCTCTCCCCGGGCGTCATCGCCGCCACCGGGTGCGCGTCCCGGTTCGCCCTGGTCCCGGCCGCCGTAGCGATCGGGCTTATGGCTGCATCGCCGCTTGCCATCGGTTACCTGAGTAGCATCCCGGGCCCCGTCATCGGCGTCGTCCTCACCTACGTCATGGCTGCCCAGATCGCAGCGGGGCTTATGCTCGGGCAGGAGAGCAAGGCGGTAGAAACGTTCGACGGAGGGCTGATCGTCGGCATCCCTCTTCTCCTCGGGACACTGGTGGCGTTCCTGCCCCCGGAGGTCGCCGCAGGACTCCCGGCGGTGATCCGTCCCCTGATCGCAAACGGCTTTGTGGTGGGCATCGTCACGGTCCTCGGGCTTGAGCACATCGTTTACCGGCGGCGACCGCAGGATCGGAGCTGAACGGGTGCGCTCTTGGATCGCCTCCCGTTTCCCGCAATCCGAAACGAGAGAGTTGCCGGGTAACCGCAAATGCGGCATGAATTTAGAACAGACGACCTGGAGAAAGGCATAGTTTGACACTCTCCACGGCTAAAGCCGGGAGATTCTTGTTTCGTTGACCGGGACGTGCACCGCCGGGCTTGGCGGTGTAGAGGTCCTGATCTCCACAAGCGTAGATTCGGGTGTGCCCCACCCTACGGATGCTCGTTTCAGGATATTTTGTGCAGCGTTCAGATCCCGGGGGACGGTGTAGCCGCAGACCGGACAGAAATGGGTTCGCTGCCAGAGATCCTTCTTTTCCCGGTGCCCGCAGAGGAAACAGTCCTGCGTCGTATAGGCCGGATCGATCAGATGCACATACTTACCAGCATTCGCAGCTTTGTAGCGTATGAACTCTCTTGCTTTGTACCACGCGGCATCGAGAATAGACTGGGATCTGCCGCGAAGTTTTGCATCCAGCGATTCGACCATCGGTTTGATGTTCAGGTGTTCCAGAGCGATGAGATCGTAGTGGTCAACATAGTACCGGCTCCACTTGTGCAGGAAATCGTTTCTCCGGTTCTCCACCTGCTCGTGGATCCGGGCAACCCGGACCCGCTGCTTCCGGCGGTTCCGGCTCCCGTCCACGGCCCGGGAGAGTCTTCTCTGAGCTCGGCCGAGCCGTTTTGCGGCCTTCCTGACGTTATAGGGGTGCGGGAAGACCGTGCCATCGGTGTCGGTGGAGAAGTTCTCCAGGTTCAGGTCGATCCCGACCGCCCGGGTGCCGGTCGTCGGCTCAGGGGTATCTGGGGTCTCGGAGATGATCGCCACGAACCACTTGTGAGCCTTGGTGTGCTTGATCACGATCTGCTTGATCCTTCCCGGTACCGGGCGGCTGAGCTCGATTCGCATCTCCCCGATCTTGCTCAGCCAGAGGCGGTTGCCCGTGAGCTTGAACCCCGTCTGCTCGTAGATCATCGAGTGGACCCACTTCTTCCGCAGCTTGCCGACCTTTCTCCCCTGTTCCTTCAGCTTTCTGAGAG
>PGYH01000005.1 GCA_002839575.1 Methanomicrobiales archaeon HGW-Methanomicrobiales-6 | reverse complement strand
AACGGTGCTCAAGCTCGCTACGCTCGCACTCCGCACCCTTTGGGTGCTCGAGCTCCGCTCCTTCGGAGCATCGCACTCCTCGAACCGCTCTACTACACACGGCCCGGTGCTCCTGCGGCGTCCTTCTTCATCTACGCAACAGGAGCGGTGTACACCGGAGCTCCTTTCGTGGACCCGGGCATCCTCGAAGAGGGGATCGTGACTACGCTCGATACGGGGAAGTTCGTTGCGCTCCACCATCTCCTCCCCATCTCGAAATTCCGGAACGCCACAGTCGGGATTGCACCGGTCACCCGGCTTGACCGGACCGCCTGACCGGGCAGGGCGGTCACGCACCGGACGAGGGCGATGAAACCTGCAGACGACCTGAACAAGGAGAGTTCCGGCCGCTCGATCCAGGCAATTCTTGCGGCCTCCACCACCCTCATCATCGTCGTCGTCATCCTTCTCGCGCTGACGGTCTCGTACCTGCAGGCAAGCGAGGATGCCGCCCGGGAGTATGACACCCTCCGGTGGTACACCGAAGAGAACGGCGTCGCATCCGTCCGGCTCGTCGATAAGGGGCTCGGCCTCGTCGACGACGACCTCACGCCCGCCATGAAGGAGGGGCTCTTAGAGTTTTCCCGGACATACAGCGCAACGGGCAACGACCCGTCTGTGCTCGATCTGGATGGCCTCAAGGACGAACTCGCCCCCGGGTTCCCGGGCGAGGTGGACCTCTACCTCATTGATGCCGACGGCATCATCCGTTATTCAACCGTGCCGGACGTGCTGGGGATCGATTTCCGCCAGTACCCGGCGTTTTATACCCGGCTGACCGAGGTCCGCGAAGGGAACGCGTTTGCCGCCGACCGCGTCGTCCGCTCGATCGAGGACCATAGCGACCTGAATGTATCGGGGAGGCTGCGGAAGTTTGCCTACCTCCCGTCGCCCGATCACCGGTTCGTCCTTGAACTCGGGATCGATACTCCCGAGTTCTCCGACGTCCGTTCGCAGTTCTCCTACACCGATGTCGTCCGCGTTCTGATGCAGAACAACCCGGATCTCACCGGCGTCAGGATTGTCGATGTCTACGGCAACATCGTCGCCGGAAACGATACCGGGGGGATCGCGGGCGCCGAGATCATGAGCGTCCTTGAGAACCGCACCCCGGCGACGTTCGAGAATCCGGGAGACCGTACGACGAGCCGGCTGGTCTTCATCGACCTCCAGGACCCGGAGACGGTGACCGACGGCAGCATGGTGCTGGAACTGATCTTCGACCACTCCCGGTTCGATGCCGTCAGGGAGCGCCTGCTGGCCACCTACCTCGCAATCGGGCTTGCCGCCGCCCTGGTCGGCATCGGCCTCGCTTTCGGCCTTTCGCGCTACATCGGCACCGCCATCGGGGCCGTCATCGACGATGCCGACCGTATCGCCGGAGGAGACCTCGACCACACCATACGGGGAATGAACACGGCGGAGTTCGTCCGGCTGGAGCGGAGCATTAATCGGATGGTGCAACGGATCCGGTACTACAGCGAGGAGATCGAGCGGAAGGAGTCCGAGCTCCGGATCGCCGCCGAGATCCAGACTTCGTTTTTGCCCCGCACGACCCCGGAGATCCGGGGGTGCGAGATCGCCGCGTTCACCCACCCGGCGAAAGAGGTCGGAGGGGACTTTTACGATTTCGTCGACCTGGGAGCGGGGCGGTACGCCCTTGTCATCGCCGACGTGGCCGGGAAGGGCGTGCCGGCAGCGCTCTATATGGCACTCTCCCGCACGACCGTGCGCACCGTCGCCCGCGGGTGCGACGTCGCCTCGGAGACCGTCCGCCGTTCGAACGACACCATCATCGAGGATGCGGGTGCCATCAGTTTCGTCACCCTCCTGTACGCGGTCTTTGACGAGGCACGCACCCTCACTTACGTCAACGCCGGCCACAACCCGCCCGTCCTCCGGCGGCGGGACGGATCGGTGGAGACCCTGGAACCGACCGGGCCGGTGATCGGGTTCCTCGAGGGTGTGGAGTTTGAGGAAGTCACGATCACGCTCCAACCCGGCGACCTTCTTGTCTTCTACACCGACGGCGTTACCGAGGCGGAGAACAGGGAGGGTGCGATGTTCGGCGAAGAGCGGCTCTGCGCCGTCATCGATGCCGCGGCCGGCCGGCCGGCCCTGGAGGTCGCAGGAGCGATCCGGGACGCTGTCGGCGAGTTTGCTGGCGACGCTCCGCAATTCGACGATATCACAGTCGTTGTGCTGCGGGTCCCCGATTGAAAAATACCGTAACCCGCAGATAACGGGATATGCCCCGGCGAGCCCGTCCGGGTCCTGATACAGCAGGCCGTGCCCGGACCCTTTGAACTGGACGATCCACGCGCCCGGGACCGCAGGCCGTAGTGGGGAACGCGCCGATTGTCCGGCTGATAGCGAGAACGGCCACGCCTGCGGCGCCCGGGAGCAGAACCGGAGGTGCCGACACACCATCCCCCGCGGTGTCGTCCGAAGAGAATAAAGATCGAACACCGCCGTCCAGCAATATTTAAATCGACCCGAAGAGAGTTTACATCAGTCAATATTTATCCTCACTCAACTGCAGAGGAAGAAGGAGCAACTTATGGAGAGCAAGAAGAAACTGACCACCGCTGCCGGCGCACCTGTGCCGGACAACCAGAACGCCATGACCGCGGGTCCACGCGGTCCCATGCTGATGCAGGACGTCTGGTACCAGGAGAAACTCGCCCACTTCGACCGGGAGGTGATCCCGGAGCGGCGTATGCACGCCAAGGGATCCGGCGCTTTCGGCAAGTTCACTGTCACCCACGACATCACCGGGTTCACGAGAGCCCGGATCTTCTCCGAGGTGGGCAAGGAGACCGAGGTCTTCGTGCGTTTCTCGACCGTCGCCGGTGAACGCGGTGCGGCCGATGCGGAACGCGACATCCGCGGCTTTGCAATAAAGTTCTACACCGAAGAGGGGAACTGGGATCTGGTCGGCAACAACACGCCCGTCTTCTTCCTGCGCGACCCCCACAAGTTTCCGGACCTCAACCGTGCCGTCAAGCGCGACCCGAAGACGAACATGCGATCCGCCACCAACAACTGGGACTTCTGGACGTCGCTTCCCGAGGCGCTCCACCAGGTGACCATCACGATGAGCGACCGCGGGATCCCCCTCTCCTACCGCCACATGCACGGCTTCGGCAGCCACGCGTACAGCATGATCAATGCACAGAACGAGCGTGTCTGGGTCAAATTCCACCTGCACACCCAGCAGGGCATCAGGAACCTGACCGACCAGGAGGCCGAGGCGATCGTCGCGAAAGACCGTGAGAGCCACCAGCGCGACCTCCTCGAGAGCATCGAGCGGGGTGACTTCCCCCGCTGGACGATGTACATCCAGGTGATGACCGAAGAGGAGGCGAAGAAGATGCCCTACAACCCCTTCGACCTCACCAAAGTCTGGTACAAGGGTGAATTCCCCCTGATCGAGGTGGGCGTCCTCGAACTGAATCGGAACCCCGAGAACTACTTCCAGGACGTGGAGCAGGCGGCGTTCAACCCCGCCGCCGTGGTGCCGGGGATCGGGTTCTCGCCGGATAAGATGCTGCAGGGGCGCCTCTTCGCCTACGGGGATGCGCAACGTTACCGCCTGGGCATCAACCACCACCAGATCCCGGTCAACCGCGCGAGGTGTGCTGCAAACCCCTCGCACCGCGACGGCCAGATGCGGGTGGACGGCAACGCCGGCTCGGCAGTCGGCTACGAGCCGAACAGTTTTGGCGAGTGGCAGGAGCAGCCCGATTACAAAGACCCGCACCTGGAGCTCTCCGGTGCGGCGGGATGCTGGAACTTCCGCGAGGACGACTCTGACTACTACACCCAGCCCGGCAAACTCTTCCGCCTGATGAGCCCGACGCAGCAGCAGGTCCTCTTCGAGAACACCGCGCGTGCGATGGGGGACGCACCCGACTTCATCAAGGTCCGGCACATCGGCAACTGTCTGAAGGCTGACCCGGCCTACGGGAAGGGTGTGGCAGACGCGCTCGGCATTTCGCTTGCCAGCGTGAAGTAATTCTGGCTCATGCCCAAGACGAGGGCACTCGCGTTCAGCGATCTCGCGTGGGGGACGCGGGAGAAGGGTTCCCCCGGCGGCCGGGTCGGAATCGGCTCGTTCCTCCGCCCGGTCGAGGAAACCGATCCGGCAGTCGTCGTCTTCGCCGGGGACGCCGCCTACGACCGGTGCTCGCGGTCCGGGCTCGACGAGACGGAGCTCTTCCTCGGCCTTCTTGGAGAGATTGCATCGGGTGGGAGGCACTGCGTCGTCGTCGAAGGGAACAACGACGACACGATGGGCACCTACGCCCGCGTCCGGGAGGCGGCAGAAGAAAACTCTTACATCCACGAGATCTCGGGAGAGGTGCGGGACGTCCGCGGCATACGCTTCCTCGGCGTCCCGACCGGGAGGGAGAGGAGGATGGCCCGGTCGGCCGAAGAGCCGGTCGATATCGTTGTCGCCCACGCACCTCTCGCGAACCGGGTGTGGCTCTTTGATCTCCCGGCGGCGTGCGTCGTCACCGGCCACTACGGGATGATGGCGTCCGTAGTCGCCGGGAAGGCATACCTCGCCCTCGACTGCTCCCCGGCCTCCTACGCGGTGATCGACTGGGAGGTGGGATGGCAGCGGATTGAGTATGTTGCCGGGTCGTGCCGGATCGATCTGCGTCCGGGGGCGGGGATCGCCGCGACCGGCTGCGATCCGGCCCTCCTCCGGGATCTGACGGAAGGGCGCGGATCGCTCCCGTATCCCGACGAAGTCGATGCACTGCGGAGGGCAAAGCGGGAGATCGCGACCGGCAGGCGGGAAGAGGTCTTCGAACGCCTGCTTGCGATGGAGATCAAAAAGACGCATATCGAGCGGTATCTCGGGCGGCGGGGGTTGCCGAGCCGGCGGGCACGGTAGCGGATTGCTTATCGCTCACCCCCGCGAAGGTATGGATACGACAGGCGAGGCTCATAGGAATGGAGTTCGTCATACGGGAGATGAGTGCAGCCGACCGGGAAGAGATCCGCCGGATCTACCTCGAGGGGATTGCCACCGGCAACGCCACGTTTGAAGCGGAAGCGCCTTCGTGGGAGCGCTGGGACGCGGGCCACGTCCGGTCCTGCCGGCTTGTTGCCGTCTGCGACGGGAGGGTTCTCAGCTGGGCGGCGCTCAGTCCCTCTTCCGGGCGCCCGGTCTACGCCGGCGTGGCCGAAGTCAGCGTCTACGTCGAGAACGACGCCCGGGGGCTGGGGGTCGGGAGCGCCCTCCTCTCCAAGCTCATCGCCGCATCTGAACGGGAAGGGTTCTGGACGCTTCAGGCAGGCATCTTCCCGGAGAACGAAGCGAGCCTTGCCCTTCATAAGAAACACGGCTTCCGCGTCGTCGGCCGCCGCGAGCGCATAGGCCAGATGAAGGACGGCACATGGCGGGACGTGCTGCTTCTTGAGCGCAGGAGCGGCACGGTGGGGCTGTGACTCCGCCGACCACCGGATTGGACCTTTGTTTCTATGTGCATTTCATCCCCGGTCGTGGTTGCGCCTTCACCGTCAGGAAACCGGACATATGCCCACCCAAAGTCATAACCACAGTTTTAAGGTATGCGTTTACCCTAAAAGGCAGGATAATGGCATTTGATGAAAACAATAATTAATATACCTGTAAATGCTAATGCTGGCCATAGAAAGCAGTGTGTCTGGCACGCTGCTGGCGGGACAGCAGGCCTGACCTCGACGGCACGAGAAATCGGGTAATAAACAGCATCGAAGGTCAAGCTCATAACGGATTCCAGCACGGCCACGGACCGACGCTTTTCACGTACAGGAGACCGGAACCAGGGACAGGCACCTGTGGTTTCTCCAGCAAATCCCCTGTGCCATCCTACCGACACCGCACAGGATCTGACATGAAGCAACTGGAACACCTCCAAAGAACACTCCAACCCCTGCTTGAACAGCTCCCTGCAGAAGAGCAGAAGGAGGTTGCCGCGGCACTCGCCGGGATGGAGAGCGGCATAGCCAGTCTTACGGCAGACTACGACCATATCCAGAGATACCGGAGGGTCTTCGAGAACACCAGCACCGCAATCATCGTCCTCGAAGCCGATTGCACCATAAGCCTTGCAAACACGCAGTTCGAGCGTCTTGCCGGGTACCCGAAGTCCGAGATCGAGGGAAAGAAGCGCTGGATAGAGTTTATTGTCCCCGAAGACCTCACGAGAATGAAAGGGCAGCACCACCTCCGGCGCGAGAGGGAAGAGAGGGCCGAGACCCAGTATGAGTTCAGGCTTCTCTCACGTTCCGGCGAGATCCACGATATCTTCGCGAACATCGACATGGTCCCCGGCACGACAGAGAGCATTGCCATCCTGCTCGATATCACAGAACAAAAGAAGGCAGAAGAGATTATCCGTCAGACCGAGGCTCAGCTGACAAACGCGATGGACATTGCCCAGCTGGTGAAATGGGAAGAGGACGTCGAGGCCCAGACGTTCACATTTAATGACCAGTTCTATTCCCTGTACGGCACGACCGCGACCAGGGAGGGTGGGAACGTGATGCCCATGGAGAGGTACGCCAGAGAGTTCGTGCATCCCGACGATCTCCACCTCGTTGCTGAGGTAATGGCCAGAACGACACAAGGAGCCGTTCCGGAAGTCCAGCAGGTAGAGCATCGGATACTATGCAGGGACGGCACAGTCCGCCACATCATCGCCAGGATCAAGTGCGTGAAGGATGCCGATGGAAAGCCTGTGAAAGTCTACGGGGCGAACCAGGATATCACCGAACGCAAGCGGATGGAGGAGGAACTGCAGAAGAAGAATGCCGAGCTGCAAACCATCATAGACAACATCCCGGACCTGGCCTGGCTGACGGATGCCAACTCACGTTTCATTGCGGTGAACAAGAAGTTCAGCGATGTAGTAGGAGTTGGCCCGAAGAACCTGATAGGTAATACCTGCGGTCTCTGTTTCGGGACGGAAGCGGCAGAAATATTTGAAGAAGAAACCCGGAAGGTGATGGCGAGCAGAGAACAGGCAGTCGCCGAGGAGAGTTTCATCGACGTCGGGAGCAGCAAGCCGATCTTTGAAACGATACGGTCACCCATCCTGGACAGATCCGGGAAGGTTATCGGGACGGTGGGTATCGCACGCGACATCACCCAGCGCAAGAAGACGGAGGAAGCGGTCCGGCTGGCAAACAAAAAGTTGAATCTCCTCTCGAGCATCACCCGGCACGACGTCCTCAACCAGCTCACCGTGGTTCTCGGCTACCTCCGTATGGCCGAAGAACAGGCAACCGATCCGATCCTCTGTGATTACCTCGAAAAGATGGACAAGGCCGGAGAGATAGCTCGCCGCCAGATTGAGTTCACCAAGGAGTACCAGGAGATCGGCGTCCAGCTGCCCAGATGGCAGGATGTCAGGTCGACGATCGTGCAGGCGACGGAAGACCTCGACCCCGGAGAGGTGACGCTCTCGATCGATATTCAAGGTGTCGAAGTTTTTGCCGATCCGCTCCTTGAGAAGGTCTTCTACAACATGGCGGAGAATGCCCTGAGGCACGGTGGAAAACTCACGAAGATCGAGTTTTCTGCCGAGGATTCGGACAGGTGCCTGCGGATCGTCTGCGAAGACGATGGAGCCGGTGTTCCCGAGAGCGAGAAACAGAACATCTTCGAGCGGAAATACTTCAAACACACCGGTTTCGGGTTGTTCCTCGCAAAAGAAGTCCTTGCCATCACCGGGCTTTCCATCAGGGAGACCGGGGTGCCGGGGGAGGGAGCACGGTTCGAACTCCTGGTGCCGGCGGGCATGTATCGGTCGAGCGGCCGGCAGTCGTGATCCTCCGATAGTCCCCCTGCCATCCTGCGACTCTCCCGCAGGGCCGCTGGAGCCGGGTTCACGGGTACGGAGACCAGAAAAAAGGTTGCACGCCGCCATCAAGCATTCCCCGAACCCGGATCGAGCGAAACGTGGATATGAGTGCCGCATTGTTTATCCCTCCTCCCTCAGTACACCTGCATATGGATCCGGTCGTCGAGGAGATACGGCAGGAGTTCGCGGCGCACGCAGACCCCGAGATCTGCGAGAGAAGCCAGCGGTTCTTCAAGGAAGAGGTCCGGTGCTACGGGATGAAGACGGCCACCGCGGTTGCGATCGCAAAGAAATACTGGAAGGAGGTCAAATCCCGCGAGAAGCAGGAGATCTTCCCCCTCTGCGAGGAGTTCTACCGGTCGGGGATGATGGAGGAGGCGTTCGTCGTCTCCGAGTGGGCCCCGCGGCTCGCCGACCGCTACGAGCCGGACGACATCTCCGTCTTTCGGCACTGGATTGAGACCTACATCACGAACTGGGCCACATGCGACGGCCTCTGCAACCATGCCGTCGGGGACTTCATCGTCCGGTATCCCGAACATATCGAGGAACTGAAACGCTGGACGCAGTCGGAGAACCGCTGGATGCGTCGGGCGGCGGCGGTCTCGCTGATCGTGCCCGCAAAACGCGGGGAGTTCCTCGACGAGTCTCTCGCGATCGCCGACCTCCTCCTGACCGACACCGACGACCTGGTGCAGAAGGGCTACGGATGGCTCTTAAAAGAGGCCAGCCGGAAGCACACGGACGAGGTCTTCTCCTACGTCATGGCGAACAAGAGGGATATGCCCCGGACGGCGCTTCGGTACGCCATTGAGCTGATGCCCAAAGACCTGAAGGCCGAGGCGATGAAGAAAGATTGGTGAGAGGCGGCGGACTCAGAACCCGATCCGGGGCGCCTCGGCTTCCCGCATGTTCTGTTCCAGCGTCCAGAAGTACGCCTCGCCGTGGGCCACCCGGAAGACGGCAAGTTTCGGGTCGTCCGCGCCGGAGACCCCGATCTGGAGGAGCCACGGGCGCTCTTTGACGAGCCGCTCTTTTAAAGCCGCATCATCGACGAACTCGACCGCGCCCGCAATCCGCATCATCATTCCTCTACCCTCGGGGTTGTAGAAGCAGAGCTCGACCTTCGGGTTCTTCGTAAGCTGTTGCCAGACGGCCTTCGGGGTCCCGGTATGGTAATAGAACCCGGTCTCATCGGCAAACCACATGGCAAACGCCCGGACCCGGGGCTGGTCGCCGTCCATTGTCGCGATGTAGGTCACCGGATTTTCGTTTGCGAATTTCACGCAGTCGGAAAAGTCCATTCTCCTTCCTCATCCATCAATACGGAGAGGAAGTAAAAAATGTTTCCGGGCCACCTCAGGCGGAATCGGGCGGGAATGCTTCATGGGTAGCCTCCGTACGTTCCGGCACCAAAACCCGATCACCCTGCGCTGAAGCGTCAGCGCACCCATGCAGATCTGCTGTCGTTGCAGATGGCTCCGCTTACCCGAAACGGCACACTCGCCGGGGCCGCAGGATGCCGCATGAATAAATTTTACATCTCATAACGTGAAGCTGAGTGTGATGAAGAGCCCTTTTCACGTCATGATCATCCCCACGCTCGGTTGCCCGTCCAGATGCAAATACTGCTGGAGTTCTGATGAAGGGTCTCCGAAGATGAGTGTCGAGACCGTCCGGGAGATAGCCGAATGGCTCAAGGACTACCAGTCCAATCAGGTCACCATCACCTTCCACGGGGGAGAACCGCTCCTTGCAGGCGCGGACTTTTATCGTCAGGCGCTTCCCATCCTCTCCGAAGGCCTCGCCCATCTCGAACCGACGTTCGCCCTGCAGAGCAACCTCTGGCTGCTCACCCCTGAGATGGCGAAGATTTTTGCAGAATACAATATTCCCATCGGCTCCAGCATCGACGGCCCCGAGGAGATCAACGACCTGCAGAGGGGGAAGGGCTACTTTAAAAAGACCATGCGGGGCTACGAGATCGCAACGGCGAACGGGCTTGAGGTTCGGTTCATCTGCACGTTCACCTGCAAGTCGGTCGAGCACAAGGAAGAGATCTTCAACTTCTTCCGGGAGAGGGGGTTCCCGCTCAAACTCCACCCGGCGCTGCCGTCGCTTAGGAGCGACGACCCAAAAGAGTGGGCGCTCGAGCCTCCGGCCTACGGAGAACTGCTGGTGTATCTCCTCGACAAGTACCTGGAGAACCTCGGGCGGATCGAGGTCATGAATATCAACGACCTCTGCAGGGGCATCTTCACCCGGCACGGCACCGTCTGCACGTTCGTGGACTGCATGGGGAGCACCCTTGCCTTCGGGCCGGACGGGAGCATATACCCGTGCTACCGCTTCGTCGGGATGCCGGAATACGTGATGGGGAACGTCTACGACCGCCCCACAGCCGAAGACCTTGCTCAATCGGACGCCTGGAAACTCATGCACGCGTTCAAGGAGTACGTCGACCGCGAGTGCGCCGGGTGCTCCCATATTAAATACTGCCGGGGCGGGTGCCCCTACAACGCGATTGCGCCCACGGACGGCGAGGTACGGGGCGTCGATCCCCACTGTACCGCATATAAGCGGATATTCGACGAGATCACCGACCGGCTGAACGAGGAGATGTTCGGCTCCGGGGATATGGAGATGGACGGTTTCGGTTCGCCGTTCGGGAGAAAGAAGAAGCCTGGGATCATGTCGATCCTGCAGACGATGGCGACGAAATAAGTGTCCAGGCCTGTCTCCTGCGACATTAACACCGTTAACAACAATCGCGGCACGCGCCGGCGACCTTCACGGTCGGACCTGTGCAGGAGATATTAAGGAGGGGACTCAATTCCCTTACCATGCGTGGAACAGACAGCAGTCGGACGATTGCAGGGTTACTGCTCTTCCTGCTCCCGGTCCAGTTCATGACCGCTCTCATGGCCGGCGCGGCCATAGCACCCGGGTACAGCATCAGCCAGAACGCGATCAGCGATCTCGGCGTGATCGGCGCGACGGCGTGGCTCTTCAACGCTTCCCTCTTCATAGCAGGCCTCCTCAACATCGTCGGCGGCTACTTCCTCTACCGCTCCTACGGCAGAGGCTGGATTCCTGCCGTCTTCACCCTCGCGGGTATCGGTGCGATCGGCGCCGCAATCTTTACACTGGAGATCCCCGGCATCCACGGGCTCTTTGCGCTTCTTGCCTTCGTGTTCTTCAACATCCAGGCCATTTCAGGTGCCACCCTGGTCCGGGGACCCCTGAAGGCGATCTCGGTCATCGCCGGCGCTATCGGCCTCGTCTTCCTCGTGACGCATGCCGCGAGCGACTTCGGCATCGTGAACCTCTACGGCCCTATCGGCCATGGCGGGTCGGAGCGGATGATCGTCTACCCCGCGCTTTTCTGGCTCATGGCGTTCGGGGGCTACCTCATGGCGCCGTCTGCGAAGAAGCGGTAGGGAGGGCTACTTCCTTCCCGTTGCCTTGAAGAACGTGTAGCAAAAGACCCCATCTGGCTCAGAAGTGCGGTAGAGGTCGGCTATCCCCCGTTCCCAGTCCTGGCGGCTCATCATGCCCCGGGCCACCGCGTCTTCCCCGACGCCCTCGACCATGGCGGTGAAGGTCAGTCTCGTGAACCCCAGAACAAGGTCCGGCCGGGTCGCATCCACGTAGACCATCCGCGGGGAGACATGGACGTCGCGGTACCCGGCACCGGCGACGAGCGGGTAGAGTTCTCTCCCGATCAGGGCATTGCCGCCCATCTCCCGCTGGAGGTCGACAAGGCACCCGATCGCCCGGCGAGCATAGGGGCTGTCCGGGTGGAAGTACGCCGAGCCGTGATCCCCCTCGATCACGGTGATCGTGCCGCCTTCCCGGAGCAGCGGGCGGAGGCACTCGAGCGCTCGACGTGGCTCCGCCAGGTGTTCGAGGACGAAACAGAGGAAGATGTGGTCGAAGCTCCCCGGCTCGTACTGGAGGTCGAAGATATCGCCGGCCTCGAACGTGACGTTCGTGATCCCCGCTTCCCGCACGCGCTTCCTTGCCTCGCCAAGCGAGGCTTCAGAGAGATCGACCGACGTGATCCGGGCCCCGGGGCAGTTTCTCGCCAGGATCACGGTCTGGGCGCCGGTGCCGCAACCGGCCTCAAGCACCCTTGAGCCTGCCCGATACCGGGTATCGTCGTGGAGGAGCCCGGTCAGGGTCTCTGCCTGGTCGCGGAGCCGCTCCGCTTCCCGCTCCGTATACCCGTGGACATACGTTCTGCCGCTCATCTGGTTCCTCTATTGTGTGTCTGCAGAATATAGAGTCAACCGCCCCGGTTTAAAGCATCATCCTCAGGACGAAGAGGCCCGGGCCGTCGGTGCCGTGAACTGCGACCACAAAGCACTTGTCACCTTGCATGCCATCAAATTTACAGAGGTTTGGCCACGTTATGAATCAGTCCACTCCCCGATGCGGAGAAGAGCATCCCTACAAGCTCGAAGACCTCGGATGGACAGATGAACACGAGGGAGCATTCTCAAAGTACACCGGCCCGTACGTGCCGGGCCGCGTGGCCTGCCGGCAGAAGACCGTGTGGGACGTGCTCATCGACGGCAGGTCCGTCACGGCCGGAATCTCCGGAGCCCTGCGGAGACTCGGCCGGTTCCCGGCGGTGGGGGACTACGTCGTATTACTCCATCAACCGGAGGCAGGAACCTCGACGATCGTCGACATACTCCCGCAGAAGACCCGGTTTGCGCGGGGAACGCCGGGACGCGAAGGCGCCGAACAGGTCATCGCGGCGAACATCGATACGGTCTTCATCGTGACCGCCGCCGGCCACGACCTCAATGCCCGCCGGATCGAACGCTATCTCGCGATCGCTCATGCGTCCGGCGCCCGTCCGGTCATCATAATCAACAAGTCCGATCTCGCGGACGATCCCGCAACGCTCGCCGACGAACTCGCTTCGGCCTCCCCCGGCATACCGGTGATTCCGATCAGCGCCGTGAGCGGGGAGGGCGTCGACCGGCTCGATCCGTACCTCCCGCCGCGAACGACGATCGCCCTCATCGGCTCGTCGGGTGTCGGTAAGTCCACCCTGATCAACCGGCTCATGGGCCGTTCGGTGCAGGAGACCTCGCATACCCGGGACTACGACGATAAAGGGCGGCACACCACGACCGTCCGCCAGCTCTTCATCCTCGACGGCGGGGCGCTCATGATCGACAACCCCGGTCTGCGGGAGGTCGGTATTGGTACGGCATCCGCCGGTATCGCCGATACGTTCCCCGACATCCTCGAACTCGCGGAGGGCTGCAGGTTCTCGGACTGCCGGCACGAAGGGGAGCCAGGCTGTGCGGTGCAGGCGGCCGTCGCAGACGGAACCCTCCCTGCAGCACGGCTGGAGAGTTTTCAGAGACTCATGCGGGAACTCGAATTTGAACGGGAGAAAGCGGAGATCGGGCTTGTGAGGCTCGAGAAGAAGCGCTGGAAACCGATCGGAAAATATGCCAGGGATCTCTGGAAGCTAAAAGGGCGATAACGGCCGCTGGAGGGTAACCTCGCGGCCGGATCACTCCTTCTTTTGGAGGATGAAGAACTCGTAGCCGTACTCGTCGGCATGCTCCCGGTAGACGGCGGTCTCCCGCTCGGCGAACTCAATCTGTGCCTCTGCCTCGGGATTGCCGGCAACTTTCGGCCGCAGGTCTTCTATCCGCTTGAGGACCGGCACATAGTAATTCTCCCACCACGCGGACTTCGGGAGCGGGAAGGTCGCGACGACCTCGTAGCCGGCATCTTCGGCGATCGCACAGGTCTCCGGCACCGTCTTGATCGCCGGGTAGCAGTCGTTCCAGAACGCCGCCGCCTCCGGCGAGGGATCTTCGGTGAACCAGACAGATTCGGTGAGGCAGAGGTAGCCGCCGGGACGGAGGAGCCGCCGCCACGAGACAAGCCCCTCCCGGAACCCCACGATGAAGATCGAGCCCTCCGCCCAGAGGACATCGAACGACGCATCGGGGAACGGCAGGTCATCCATCGAGGCGCGGAGGGTGGTGATACGATCGCCCACCCCCGCCGATGCCGCGCTCCGGGCGAGGTCGTCGAGGAACGGCTGGTGGACGTCGACGGCGGTGATACGGCAGCCGGGGCAGGTCCGGGCAAGTTCGACTGTCTGCATCCCGGCCCCGCACCCGATATCCAGGATCTCCGGCCGGGCGGGAAGGTCGGCGAGCATCGAGAAAGCTTTTCTCGTGCAGGCGTTGCTCCCCGGCCCCTGGCGGGGTAGGTTCTCGTGCAGGGTAAAAACGAAAGGGGTTTCCATGAGAGTAGTGCGCCATACGGCTCTATAACCCATGCGGTCGGAACTGCCCCCGTTCATCGCGGGAAACCGCCCGTGCCGAACCCGGAGTTATACGCGAGGTTGCCCCGCCAGAGCTAAATACCACCGTCGCCCAATGATCCGTATGGAGCATAAGACCCCCGCCTCAGAGCTCCGGGACCGCATGGAGCGGTTCCGGCTCCGTATGGAGCGGGAGAACCCCTCGTGGGAGTTTGCCACGATCTTCGGGCGGACAAACCAGTTCTACTTCACCGGGACGATGCAGGACGGGGTCCTCCTCATCCCCCGCAACGACGAGGCCGTGCTCTGGGTGCGCCGGAGCCTCGAACGAGCAGAAGATGAGTCACTTTTCCCCGATATCCGGCCAATGAAGAGCTACCGGGATGCGGCGGCCGGGATGGCCGCATGCCCAAAGACGGTTCACGTGGAATCGGAGACGGTGCCCCTCGCGCTGCTTGAGAGGTTCCGGAAGCACTTTCCCTTCACGGCGACGGCGTCGCTCGACGCACAGGCCGCGAAGGTCAGGTCGGTCAAGAGCGCTTACGAGCTCGCGATCCTGGAGAGAGCCGGGAGAATTCACCGCCACGTGCTCGAAGACTGCGTTCCCGGGATGCTCCGCGAGGGGATGAGCGAGGCGGAACTCGGGGGGGAGGTCTTCTCGCGCCTGGTCAGGGAAGGGCATCATGGGATTGCCCGGTTCGGGATGTTCGGGACGGAGATGATCCTCGGGCAGCTCGGGTTTGGAGAGAGTTCCATCTACCCGACCGGTTTCGACGGGCCGGGCGGGTGCCTCGGAGCAGCTCCCGGCGCACCGGTGCTCGGCAGCCATGATCGGAAGCTCGGAACCGGGGATCTGGTCTTCGTCGACTGCGCGTGCGGGGTGCAGGGCTACCACACCGACAAGACGATGACGTATATCTTCAGGGGATCCCTCCCCGAAGAAGCGATCGAGGCGCATCATCGGTGCGTGGAGGTCCAGGACGAGACGGCCTCGATGCTGCAGCCGGGGACTGCGCCGTCCGAGGTCTATGCAACGATATTCGACGGCCTGGAGCCCCGGTTCCTTGAGAACTTCATGGGCTACGGGAAGCGGCGGGTGCAGTTCCTGGGCCACGGCGTCGGCCTGCAGGTGGACGAGATGCCGGTGATCGCCCGCGGTTTCGACGAGCCGCTCGAAGAGGGGATGGTGATCGCTCTCGAGCCCAAGAAGGGGATTGCAGGCGTCGGGATGGTCGGGATCGAGAACACCTTCGTGGTCAGCCGCGGGGGCGGCCGGTGCATCACCGGGACGAACGCCGGCCTCGTCCCCGTGTACTGAGGGGCGGGGAGCAGGTCCTCGCCCGTTCCCCCCTTGCATGGGAGCGCCATGGGCGGTTCATGAGAGTCCGACAACCGGCTCCAGGGGCTCAGCCTGCTCTTTAAGAAAGTCCAGCAGTTCCCGGTTGACTCTCCCGGCGTGGGTCCAGGTTATCCCGTGCGGCCCGCCCTCGACTACCACGAGACGGCTCCCCCTGACCAGCTCGTGGGTGCGCTTCCCTGAGGCGGCGAAGGGGACGATCCGGTCGGCGTCGCCGTGGATCACGAGAACCGGCACGTCGATGCTTATAAGATCGTCCCGGAAGTCGGTCAGCCACGCAGGGACACAGTCAAGCGTGCCTCTCGGAGAGGCGGCGGCAGCAATGTTCCAGCTGAAGCGGATCACCTCGTCGCTGACGAGGTCGCCCCCGAAGATGTCGACGTTATAGAAGTCCGAGAAAAACCCGGTGAGGAACGCCGGTCGGTCGGCACTGATGCTCTCCATGATCCCGTCAAAGACACTGCCGTCCACGCCTTCGGGGTTGTCAGACGTTTTGAGCAGGAACGGCGGGATCGCGGATATGAAGACGGCCTGCTCCACGCGATCGCTGCCGTGGGTGCCGAGGTAGCGGGCCACCTCGCCGCCGCCCATCGAGAACCCCACGCGATCGCTGCCGTGGGTGCCGAGGTAGCGGGCCACCTCGCCGCCGCCCATCGAGAACCCCACCAGTGTGGCGTCGGCGAGGTCGAGCTCGGTCATGAGCCTGTGCAGGTCTTCGGCCAGGGTGTCGTAGTCGTAGCCGAAGGTCGGTTTGCTGGAGTTGCCAAACCCCCTGCGATCGTAGGTGACGACGCGGTAACCCGCGTCGAGCAGCGCCGGCACCTGCTTCTCCCAGGACTTGCTCGATAGCGGCCAGCCGTGAATCAGGACGACAGGTCGCCCTGCACCGTGGTCCTCGTAGTAGAGGTCGATGGTGCCTGAGTTCTCTTTACCGACGGTGAGATAAGACATGAAATCCTCCTTTCATGCGGGCTCCCGGAGCCACTCTACTATAAAAGATTGTGGCCCCGGACCGGGAAGGATCAGGCGGCCGGGATGGAGAGACGGGCGCCTGGAAATAGATAACTATAATACTGCCAGCTCCCTGACGATTTGATCAATGGGGAACCACGCAAAGACGCTCAGGAGCCTGCTCATCGCGGCAGGCATCCTCATGGCGGTTCTCTTCGTAGTAGTCGTGTTGATCGCGGCAAACCTGGGCCAGTCCGCTTCCGAGAGTTTCAGGTCGACGTATTACTACGAGTTGAAGATCTCAACGTCGCAGCCGATTGAGGATGCGGTTCTCCTGATCCCTCTTCCTTCCCGTTACGACCCCAAGACCGGAACGAACGTCACCCCTATCGACCTTTCCCGGGCGAGTTTCCGCAACTTTGATGGGAGCGCGATATCGATAACGATCGAGCACGTCGACGGAGTCCCCATGTTAAGAATCTCGGCCGACCGGATCGATCCCATCTACAAAAACCGAATCATGCTGATTCCAATCACGCCGGGGCAGAACGAGTCGGAACTTCCTAAACCGACCCATATCTACTCTGACCGGTACTCGGAAGAGACGCCGGTGCTCGTCGATATGGAACTCTACGTGCACGATGCCAGTCCCGATCGCAAGATCGAGACCAGAGCGCCGATAGGGACCGAACCCCTTTTTGCGCCCTACCGGATCGTCGGCAACATCAGCGGTTCAGGTGAACCCGTCGACGAGTACTACGTGAGCCCGGGATCGTCCGGCTACGTCGTCGAGGTGC
The DNA here is from genome assembly GCA_002839575.1 of Methanomicrobiales archaeon HGW-Methanomicrobiales-6. Lineage (GTDB taxonomy): Archaea > Halobacteriota > Methanomicrobia > Methanomicrobiales > Methanoculleaceae > Methanoculleus > Methanoculleus nereidis. Next base: position 30,460 of record PGYH01000005.1, on the reverse strand, counting down.
CGTTCATCCTCTCGTTCGACGCCGAGGACGATAACGTCCTCACCATCTCGGCCGACGTTCAGGGGAGAAACGAGTGGTGGGTCATGGGCTGGCAGTTTAACTCGTACCATGAGTGGATGCGCCACGAGTTTACGGGTCCGTGCAACGGCACCTACCCGGTAAGGGGCACTCTCGTGACGGGCGAGGGCGTGTACTGACGGAGCACAAAAACGCCCCTTTTTAATCCCGTACTGTGGAAGATCTATCATGGGCAAAAACCTGAGCGGACGCAACCTGCAGCCGGAGGAGAGGCGGCCATGACGGACCGGCATACCGACGCACCGCCCGTACCGCCGCGGGCCTCGCGAACCGAGTGGTACATGGGTATCGCGGTCGAGACCGCCCGCCGGTCGACCTGCATTCGGCGGTGCTACGGTGCGGTCGTGGTGAACTCGGCAGGAGAGATCGTCTCTACCGGGCACAACGGTGCGCCGCGGGGGGAGGCGCACTGCGATGAGTTGAACACCTGCATAAGGAAGCAGTACAACATCCCTTCCGGCGAGCGCTATGAGTTCTGCCGCTCGGTACACGCGGAGATGAACGCGCTCCTGCAGGCGGGGCGGGCCGCGGCCGGCTGCACGATGTACCTGGCCGGGTTCGAGCGTTTGACGGGAGTACCCTCGTACGACCCGCCCTGCCTGATGTGCTCGAAGATGCTGGTGAACGCCGGCATCGGCAGGGTGGTGGTCCGGACTCCGGATGGACTGCAGGAACTCGACCCGCAGGAACTCTACCGGCAGCACCTGGATCGCGTGATTGCAAAGGTTTCGGGGGGGTAGTATACAAGAAGGCGCCGGAACAACCGGGTCGACGGGCCGAAAAGAGAGAGCGGATTCCCTACGGCTCCAAGATGGCGATACGAGCTGTTCGGAGAAGAGACGGGGTGAGGACCTGTTCTGGCAGTGGGGGGGACACCTTTCCCGAATCAACCGGGAGCAAGAGAACCCGCCGGCCATTCACCGCTCCGATCCATCATCTCGCATGACACTTCCCGGTTAAAGTTATTTCATAACTACCAATCCAATGTTGATATAAGGTATTTTCCCATCATACCCCAGGAGAACCTGCGTAGCCCGGGAGCGCTACAATTATTACTGCCTATGTGAAACTCATTGTTAGTGCTTTAAAGGAGCCCTCAGGTCAGATGCCAGCGCCCCCAGAAGCCTCACGGACAGGGCCTGATCCCGCCGAACGGGATGAGGATCCACAGGAGAACCCTTCCAGGACCGAACGGCTCGTCGAAAAGCGGCTGCGGGGGCTCCAGGCAGAGATTGATGCCCTCCGCCAGGAGAATGAAGAACTCAGGCTGGCCGAGACCAAACGCAGGAGAGGCGAGGAGGCGTTGCGCAAGGAGACGGAGAGAGTAGGTGCCATCCTCTCCGCGCTCGATACGGGGCAATCGCTTGTCGAACCGGATATGACAATTGTCTGGGTAAACCAGAAGGCCCGGGAATATTTCCCCGAATACGAGCCCATCGGCGAGAAGTGCTACCGTTTGTTCGAAGGTATGAGCGAACAGTGCGAGGTCTGTGCGGTTCGGACTGTCTTCTCGACGGGGGAGGTCACGAGAATAGAGAAGTACGTTCCGTATCGTGGGCGCTGGTTCGGTATTGTAGCCCAGCCGGTGAAAGATGCATCCGGCCGGGTAACACATGCGCTCGAGAGCTTCACCGACATCACCGAGCAGAAACAGGCTGAGGCGAAACTCCATGCTGTCATGGAAAGAGAGCATTTGAGAGCCACCGAACTGGATGCGACTCTTGCCTCGATCGCATCGGGCGTCATCATCTACGATACCACCGGGGCTATTGTCCGGGTGAACGAAGTGGTGCGTGAGATGATCGATAGAACACCGACATCTTTTGATCCAATCCGCTTTGAGGAGCGTCAGGCGGGTTTTGGAGTCCTGCGGGAGGATGGGACGCCGCTCTCTCTCGAGGCGACCCCCTACTACCGGGCGCTGCACGGAGAGACCGTGCAGGGAGAAGAGGTGATGGTTACCCGCCTGGACCGGGAACCGCTCTGGGTGGACACGTCGGCAGCTCCTATCCGCGACGGCAGCGGTGCTATCGTCGGAGCCATTGCCATCCTCACGGATATCACCGAACGCAAGCGTGCAGAAGAAGCGCTCATACGCCACACTGAGGAGCTCACCCGGCTTCACTGCGAACTGGAGGTCGCGAATCGGGAGGCGAATCTCTACCTTGACATCCTCACCCACGATATCGGCAACACCGAGAACGTTTCGAACCTCTATGCCGACCTGCTCATCGAGTCCCTGGAGGGAGAGGCGGCCGGATACGTTAAGAAACTGCAGCGCAGCGTCCAGAAGAGCATCGAGATCCTGGGCACCGTTTCAACCATCCGGCAGATTTATCAGGCTTCGCCGGACCTCAAACAGACCGATCTCGACAGGGCAATCCGGGGAGCGATCGAGGGGTTCCCCACCGGTGCCATCCGCTATACCGGGGCTTGCTGTCAGGTCCTGGCAGATGACCTGCTCCCCGTGGTCTTCAATAACCTCATCGGCAATGCCATCAAGCACGGCGGTCCTGATGTCGGGGTCGCGGTCCGGGTTGAGGAGTGCGGCGACGAAGTCCGGATCTCGGTGGAGGATACCGGTCCGGGGGTGCCGGATGAGGACAAAGAGGCAATCTTCCACCGGTACCAGCAGCAGAAACGCGGTGTCGGGGAGGGGCTCGGGCTCTACCTCGTGCAGATCCTGGTAGAGCGTTACGGAGGACGGGTCTGGGCCGATGACCGGGTGCCGGGCCACCCCGAGGAAGGAGCAGCGTTCCGGTTTACGATCAAACAGGCAGAAAGCCCACCCCTTTAGGGGTGGGATGAATACCGTCGACAACTAGATTTAAGCATACAACAAAGGTATACTATAATGCTTAAATCGTATCGGTATCGGCTCTCTCCAACAACATCCCAGGTCACTCTGTTAGAGCGGACGCTTGAGATTTGCCGATGGGTCTATAACGATACACTTGCATTGAGAAAGAACGCCTGGGAACAGGATCAGCGTTCGGTCTCCCTCTATGAGACCAACAAGATCCTGACAGAATGGAAGCGCGAACGGCCTGAACTGAAACAGGTTCATTCTCAGGTTCTTCAGAATGCCCAGATGCGTATCGATCTTGCATTCAAAGCCTTCTTCCGACGCTTAAAGTCTGGAGAAAAACCTGGCTATCCCCGATTCAAGGGGAAGGGTCGATACGACAGTTTCGCGTATCCCCAATCTGGGTTTGTTCTTAATGAAGATCGTCTTCACCTCGCAAAGATCGGAGATCTCCGGGTTTTCCTCCACCGTCCAGTCGAAGGGACGATCAAGACGCTCACGATCCGGCGGTCGGCAACCGGGAAATGGTATGCCTGCTTCTCGGTCGAGTATGAACCCAACCCGGCCCCGCAGAAGGAGACCACAGTCGGGGTCGATGTCGGTCTGGAGTCCTTCGCCACGTTCTCAAACGGCGAGAAGATCGAGAATCCACGGTTCTTCCGCACCGACGAGAAGGCCCTTGCGAAAGCCCAGAGAAGACTCTCGAAAGCAGAAAAAGGAACTCCTGAACGGAAGAAAGCCAGACAGATCGTCGCACATGTTCACGAACGGATCGCCAACAGACGGCTCAACTTTGCTCATCAAACCTCCCGTCAACTGGTGAATAGGTTCGGAACGATTGTATTCGAGGATCTGAATATCAGCAATATGCAAAAAAACCACTGTCTGGCGAAAAGCATAGCCGATGTGGCCTGGAACCAGTTCGTCACGATCACAACGAGCAAAGCGGAAGATGCTGGCTCGCAGGTGATCCTGGTGAACCCCAGAAACACCTCGCAGATGTGCTCCAGATGTGGGATGATCGTCGTCAAGAACCTTTCTGACCGGGTCCACTCATGCCCGCATTGCGGGTTGGAACTGGATCGAGATCAGAACGCGGCGATCAACATTCTGAGATTGGGACTGCAATCTCTCGGATAATAGCCGTAGAAGCCCACCCCTTTAGGGGTGGGAGCAGTCACCCTGAAGAAAGCATGAGAGAAGAGAGGGGCCGGATTGCCGGTCTTTCCGTGCAGCGATAACGGAGAACCCGGCCCTTGAGTCGATCGTGGCGACGCGAAACCCGATGTGCCTGAGGAGGAACTCCTTCTTGAAGGAGCCGTCGACGCAGGATTTATGGTGAACCGATCGAACGATGCGCATCTTTCCAATCTCCTTTACAGCTCGTGCGGCGGTCCGGCACTCCTCGTCCGTCGTGAACCCGGAGAGGCTGAGCCGCACGCAGCCGATACTCATCACCTGGATCTCCTGCAACCATCCCGACCGGCAATGGCAGTGCGACCGGACGCAGATATTTACGAAGGAGAGGGCATGCCCGGGGTGTAGCCGGTACGTGAACCTTGCCGTCGGATCTCATACCTCTTCTTTGAACACACAGCCCCATCCCCCAGCAGGGCACCGTGGTCGATCGCGCTGATATCCTGGTTTCAGGGCCGGTGGTGGCAACCCCGCTCTCTCGCCGGCGGAATATACGATTCCGTTTTCCTCACTAAAAGTGACTCAAGGGACTTTTCTTCGGGGTGTTCGGCGGCGATGCCGACAGTTCCGAGATCAAAGCTCCCCGTCATGACACCCTTCACGGTAATAATTTGCCGCAATGCGTTAATTCATCGCATAGCAAATCGAATTGAGTCCTTGTATTGATGTCCTCGCTATAATTGGTTGCACTACCTTTTTGAAATTTGTTGCATTACTTTTTAGATAGCATTCAAACCGAGTTTTTGAATAAATGGCGCAGAAGACAGGTTGGTCATAACCGAGCGGCACCTTTCTCTGCCCGTATCGAAGACTGTGGGTCCCGGGTACTACGGCGGGCCGGTCGAAGTGCTTCCGGGCCAGCACCCCAGGTATCCTGCAGCCCACGGTAACCTCTGTTACCTTCGGCAGGACTCAAACGGAGAGCGGCACGCGATTTCTCCAGAGCAATGAGGATAGTGACCCTGTAAACGACTTCTAGTATGCAGGACAGCCCCGGTAACCTGGCGCGCGCACGGTTAAGGGGTATGCACAGTGCACCGACATCTGTTCTGCCTCATCTCGTCCCTAACCCGCTGGATCGAAAAACGGCTTTCGAGCGGCTCTTGAACGAGAACGCGCGCAAAATGTCGGCGGAATTTGTGGCCAGTTATCATTGCTTCGCCGATGATCCTGAGATCCGGTGGGAGACCGACAAGGAGTTATTTCTCCGGGAGGCCTGAATGATTCCAGGCCCGATGGATAATTCAAATAAATTGTGCAAGAGATTCAAAGAACCCCCGCTCTTTTTCGTTACCTTTATATATCAAAGGAATGGATCCTTTCTTTGCCGTAACGATGTTTGAACGGCGTTGTTTGAGAAGATGCTGACAGAAGATCTGTTGTAAGGAGATTGTTGTAAGGAGACTGATGGAATATGACACAAGTACTGCATGAACGAACAATCAGGCTGATCCCGATCCTGATGCTGCTCATGGCAGTGGCGGTCGTGGTGCCGGCGATGGCGGTGCCGCCAAGCTATGAAAGCGTTGAATTGATCGAGATAGGGGATCAGACGTTTGATATCCGTCTGACATTCAACGAGAGTGTTGCATGGGCGGTTGAATTAACGAAGGAAAGTGGATATCTGAAAGTAGAGGTTGAACGCGAAGGTGCGACAACAACTCCCGATTTCGATACGGTTCTGATCAGGAAGATGAAGGATAGAGCACCTACGATGGATGTGACAGTGGCGGGTTCTCTCAAAGAATACGACCTGGTTACAGTCTACCTCACACCTGATGAAGCAGGTCCAATATATTCACTTGATGATGATGGGAACAAATGGTATCCTGTTTCTGGTAGCCTATCCTTTGAGTATATCCTCCCCCCGGAATTCGTTAGCGCAGAAACGAACATCGACGGGGATAAGATCTCCGTAAAGTTCGACAAGGAGATGGCCGATCCCGCGGGCAAACACGATCAGTTTAACTTCACCATCGGTGAGGAAGAGTTTGCCTTTACTGTCGCTGAACTTGATGACGATGAGACAAAGATCGTGCTCACCTGCGATGGAGAGATCGCATTTGGCGATGAGGTCACCGTGAGTTACACGAAGGGTGATGTCAAATCAGCTGATGAGGGTGTGCTTCAGAACTTTGCCGACAAGACGGTGGAAAACATCGTCCCGGAGCCGCCGGTGGCCCTGTATGCCAATACCACCACGGACGGAAACACCATCAACATTACCTTCGATATGAACATGACCGATCCCTCTGGCGAAGTGGGGCAGTTCACGTTCTTCGTCAACGATGTTGAGGGCGACTTCCTGGCTGTCGACTACGGTATCGATAAGAAGGTCTTCTCGCTTACGATCGATGGGGATGCCCTGATCGTGGCCGGAGATGTCGTCAACGTGAGTTACGCCAGAGGCGATATCAAATCTGAGGACAACAATGGCAAGCTTGCGTCCTTTGAGAATCTGACGGTCGAGAACAACGTGCCGGCTTCGCCCGTAGTTGTTGCCGCAAAGACGTGCAAGGACGGCGATCATGTCATCGTCACGTTTGATAAGGAGATGGCTGACCCTGCCGGCAAAGAGGGGCAGTTCAAGTACCGCGTAAACGACGGGGATGAGGAAGGTTTCATCAATATCGCCCGTCAGGAGGATGACGACACAACGCTGGTTCTTGATGTGCCTGGGTGGTTGACCCTCATCGACTCCGATGACACCGTTACCCTGACCTATGGCAGAGGCGATGTCAGGGCCCTTGACGACAGTGTGCTGCTGAACTTCACGAACATCTCAGTCGAGAACGTGATGCCGCCAGTATTGGTGCAGATCGACCCGATCACCGCTACGGGTGCGGCTACCAAGACGGTTACCCTGAACTTCAGTAAACCGGTCTGGTGGAGCTCGGCCCTGATTGATGGTTACGCCATTAGTGTCAATGTTGGTGGAGAAACCCGTGTGGTCACGGAGATCGAAGCACGCGATTACGAGGATGCATCGAGGTTACTCGATGTGACGTTCTCCGGCCCGGCTATCACCGATAATCAGTGGGTTAACGTAGCGATAATGGATTGTGGAGCGAAGAAGATCAAGGAGACCAGCTCGGAAAACAACACGATGAGAAGTGCGGCTTCTGTTTCGAGAAGCTATGTTCTTCCCCCGACGTTCAGTGAGGATCCGATCCGGTTCATGCCCCAGTGTGGAGGAACCAACGTCGAACTGTACTTCGACAAGCCTGTCTGCTGGGCCAACACCCTCAACGGCACCCACATTACCGTAACGGTCAATGGAACCCCGGTTGAGTTCGCTGACATCGCTTCGCAGTGGTGGGAGTCGTCTATGACTCTGGTCTTATCCAAACCCATCAATGTGGACGGCCAGGAGGTCGTTATCACGGTCACTGATGCAGGAGCCGCCGAGATCAAGGAGACCGCTGAAGGTATTCCGATGGCCGGCGAGACGTCGGTGAAGGCGATCTATGCCGCACCGCCGGAGTTTGAGAGCATCAAGGTAACGGATGCGGAGACGGGCAATGTCACGCTGTACTTCAGCAAGGATGCCTTTGCTCAGTCCCCGCTAAACATATATGGTGATATAATGGCAACGGTCGACGGTAAGCCCCGGGCCATTGCTGCTGTTGTGGCTGCCGAATCCAAGGAAACTGCAACAGATACGATTATCGTAAGACTTGCCAGCCCGATGATCACAGAGGGTCAGGTGGTGGAGGTAGCGATCACCGCTGATGGTGCCTGGAAGATCAGAGAGACTGTTGGCGAAGTGCAGATGCTTGGCGGCAACGCGCGGAGTGTGACCTATACCGTGGAGAGCGCACCGGTGTTCGTCGGTGCGTGGACCAACGAGTTCGGGAACGCCATCTACGTCGAGTTCGACAGGACCATGGCCAATCAGCCGGACCAGTGGACCCAGTTCAAGTTTGTGGTGAACGACGGCGAAGAGAAGAACTTCGTCAACTGCGGGCTGGATGGCGACAACAAAAAGCGGATCGTCCTTGATATCGCTGAGAGTAACACCATCAAGGCCGGCGACACCGTCAACCTCACCTACACACCCGGCAGCGTTGCGGCTGAAGACGGCGGACTCCTCGCAGCCTTCGACGAACGCGTCATGAACAAGAAACGCCCGAGCCTGGCCGGGATCGAGGTCACGAAGGTTGCGGTTGATGGAAACCAGATCAAACTCCTGTTCGACGAACCGGTCTACTGGGACCAGGCGCTCGTCGGCGGTCTCGACATAAAGGCGACGGTCGCAGGCGGTGCCCGTGATGTTGTCGATGTCGAAAACCGTACTGTAGAGGATGCAACCGACGTGCTCACCGTGACCGTGAAGGGAGCGGAGATCACCGAAGGTCAGTCTGTTAGCATAACCGTCACAAAGAGCGGTGCTGATAAGATCATCTTCAACGAAGACAAACCCCTGATCGAGTGCACAACCTCCACGCAGTACGTGGCATACCACGGGGCCCCGTACATCGAAGATATCTTCCTTGTAAGCCATGTCAACAAGGAGGTCCACCTGAACTTCTCGCACGACGTGTCGTGGGAAGGCCTTGTCAACGGGACACACATCATTGTAGAGATCGATGGGGAGGCCCGGAGAGCCTACAAAGTTGACAGTGATAGCGGATCTGGGCTCAGCATCAAATTCGATGGTGACATCATCAAGGTTGGTCAGATGATCAACGTGACCATCACCGAGGAAGGAGCTGGGGCCATATCATCGTGCTATGGCTACGGCACGCTGGCCCCGCCATACGAGTTCAGCACAACATTCACAAAGACCAGCGGCCCGGTCATCGTGACCGCTGAGACGAACGTATACGGCAACCTGGTATACATCACCTTCGACAAGGCGCTTATGTCCTACGATGATGGGTTCCAGATGCACATTAGCGACTGGCAGGACGTATTCGTATTATTCCAGGATGCCTGGCTTGAGAACGACAATAAGACGCTTGTACTCGAAGTTTCTAACTCGGGGCTCCCGTGGCTACAGATGATCCAGCCGGACGACGGTCTTGCCCTCTCGTATGCCAACGGATACATCTACTCCGAGGATGGAGGTGCGCTCGCCGGGTTTGAGAAGTACCCTGTCGGGAACAAGGTCACAAAGACCTTCGACCAGATCCAACCACTGAACGATGGCTGGACTCTCGTCTCCACGCACCAGTGGATTGATCCGACTGCTTCGGAGTTTGCAAACGCTGATCTCGTATACAAGTACGATGCGGTAACTGGTACCTTCTCTACAGCGACCGTGAACGACGTCAGACCGGTCGAGGCGCTTTACGTCAAGAGCGCTGGCCCTGCTTGGTTCGCAGCAACCTTCGCGGACTTCCAGCCCCTCAGCACAAAGGAGCTCTCTGCAGGGTGGAACCTGATCAGTGTCGGGACCGAGGATGATGCGAAGGCGCTCCTCTCCCCGCTCCGGTTTATCCAGGTCGGAGATCAGGAGGGAACGGGTATCACGACGCTCGTAGCCCAGGGTGCGCTCAACAGAGAGACCCGGGACCTGTACCTCCCGACCCTGACCGAAACAGACTGGGAGAATCTGGAATTTGCGCTGAGCCCGTTCGACGGCTACTGGATCTACATGAACGGAGACAAGGACTTCGGTGTTCTCCCTGGTGTACGGGAAGAAGTTCATGGGATCGCCTCTGACTAAAAAGGGCGGCACTGCCTGCCCCTTTTTTTATCCCATGGGAGTGTGAACAGATGAGACTATCACCATTTATCATCGCAGCCTTGCTGATACTGGCCGTATCCGCGGTAACCCCTGCTGCCATGGCCTTCCCCGTCCTTCCCCATGCGTTCTGTGGAGATGTCGAGGTAAACGGGGCTTCTGCACCGGACGGGACGCCTGTCTCGGCCACGGTCAGCGAAGGCACGCTCAACCCCGGGGAACAAAACCCCGTTCTGACAGTAGAAGGGAGTTACGGCAAAGGAGACGCCCTTCCCCTCCTTGTCCAGGGGACTGACATCCCTGATGGGGCAATCGTCAGTTTTTATGTATTCGGTGTCAAGACAGACGAAACAGCAGTTTTCAAGGCCGGCGGAGGGCCGACAGTCGTTAACCTCTCGATCATCTGGGAACCGGTCCCACCGGAGATCACCTCGGTGACCTACAACCCGGATGCAGACCCGGGCCACCGCGAACTTTTCGCGTGCGAACCAAACACCATCCAGGTAAACGTGAGCAACAACTTCAGCCTCTCTGCAGAGGACCTGGATGTCAGGCTCCGCATCGGGACGACTTATGATCAGTCCATCTCCATCGCGGAGATTCTGCCGTTTGAGTGTGCCCTCGTAAACTTCACCGGGTATACGCCGGATGACGCAGGCGATATCGAGGTCATCGCTACGCTTGACAACGGCACAGAGATCCAGGAGTACAGCGAGACCGTCACCGTCTACTACAACGGCTACAAGGGCAAACGCTGGACTGGCGGAGACGACCTTGTAACCGCCACGACCTATACCGGCTGCATCAACGTCGTTTACTCGACCGGTGATGCCGCATATGCCGGCAACGGCTGGACTGAGAAGACGGTCCGGTGGACAGCAGAGAACCTCACCCTGCCGGCGGAAGCGACGATCCGGTCAGCCACCCTCTACCAGGGGTATACCTGGAACAGGATGACGACGGAACCTGCACCGCAGATGATCTTCAACGATCAGGTCTTCTCGCCGTCAGCAACCCATACCGACAGGAAAGGGTATGGTGAGTATAACTACCCCGGTGGGCTTCTTGTCTATAACGTAACCAGGTGTTTTGAACCCTGCGGCAACATGCTCTGCATCGCCCCTGAGGACGGTGCCGACTATGCGATCTACGGGACCTGCCTGGTCGTCATCTATGAGCACGCCGAAGAGACCGAGAAGATAATCCTGGTGAACAACGGTTACGACATCCTCCAGTCGCACCCCGGCTACTGCACCGATGATGAAGAAGCAACCGCATACGCACCGTTTGCTGACCTGAAACCTGAACTGGTGAGTGATGCAACCGCGGTTGCCGTCGTCAACGGTCGCCCGGCCGAAGGGAAGAGCGCTTTCCTCTTCAATGAAAAGGAGTATCCCGGCTTCTGGCCGGCATACGAGAGAGATCCTGATTCACAGGTCGGCTTCTCGGTCTACAACGTGACTGATGCGTTGAGAAACGGAGAGAACGAAGCAGGTATACGAAGCGTCTGTTCCGGGGAATCCGGTGACTCGCTCCAGGTAGCCGGCGTGATACTGGTCGCCGAACTGATCACCATCCCACCGTCGCCGGTCGCAAACTTCACTGCGACTCCTACACACGGAATAACGCCCTTTACCGTCTGGTTCACCGATTACTCGACCGATGCGACCTCATGGCTCTGGGATTTCGGCGACGGTAGTACGTCGCAGGACCGGGACCCGGTTCACGAGTATGTGGTCCGGACATCCGGAAGAAACCACTTCACTGTCTCTCTTACGGTAACTAACATAGCCGGATCCGATACGCTGGTCCGGAAAGACTACATCACAGTCGATCCACCAAAGAAGACAGAGGAGGTCTCCGAAAAGATCAACCAGACGACAGGAGAAGCAAGTGAGACCATTATCGTCATCTATGAGGGGAACGCCAATGTCACCGTCCCTGAAGGAACGGTTGCTCTGGTGAATGACCAGCCGGTTGCAAACCTCTCCATCAGCCTTGCTCCGATCGACGCCGTCCCCGATGCGCCGGTGGGTGCGCTGATCGCCGCAGGAGACAAGGTCTTCATCTTTGAACCCGAAGGTGCGACATTCAACCCGGCAATCCCGGTGACCATCACCTTCACGGATGAAGAATGGGCATTCCTCTTTGAAGGAGGAAATGACACCCGGATCCAGCGCTTCGACAAAACCCTGAACGCCTGGGAACCTCTTGCAAACCAGACCCTCGATGAGACAGCACACACTGTCACCGGGTGGACGACGAAGTTCAGCACCTTTGCTCCCGTAACCATCATAAAGCCGGTCGCGAATTTCACCGCGACACCCACATCCGGAAACCGGCCGCTAACTGTGCAATTCACCGATCAATCGACGAACGTACCGACGTCCTGGCTCTGGACCTTTGGTGACGGTGCAACCTCGACTGAGCAGAACCCGACCTACACATACAGTACTGCGGGAGTCTATACCGTCAATCTGACAGCAACGAATGCTGCCGGTTCGGATACAAAGACCCGCGCAGGCTACATCACCGTCAGCCAGGGCGGCGGCGGTGGTGGCGGCGGTGGTGGCGGTGGCGGCGGCGGTGGAGTTGTCATCCAGGTAGAAATGGCTACCAGATCCACTTCGCTCCAGACTGACGCATCCGGCCAGCTCCTGGTGTCATATATTGTGGAATCACCGTCAAAAGAGGCGAGCCTCTCCCTCAACAAGGGTATGGTTGCACATGACAAAGATGGGAAACCACTTGACAAAGTCTCAATCGATGACGTTGCCACAGCCAGTGTCCCGGCAATCTCTGCCGATGCGAACTTCTCGTTTGCCGGATATGCGGTGACCTGCTCACCTACGGGTGCGACATTCTCGCCGTCCGCTAAACTGGTGTTTGAATTCACCGAGACGCAGTGGAACACGATCATGGAAAAAGCAGACCAGGCAGCATCGCGTCTCGCCATAAAGTGGTATAACCCGGCCTCTAAGACCTGGGAGAGTGTTCAGGCCACTGTGAACGAAGATGCGCGGACGGTCTCTGCGACGATCAAGCATTTCAGTACCTTTGGAGTATTCATCGAAACTAAAGCGTCGGCGGTTGCAGCTCCGGTTGACACGACACCCATCGCAACAACCGTTCAGGCAACATCTCAGGCAACAGATCCCCCGGCAACGACGGAGTCGACAGAGGGATTCCCCTGGATGCTAGTGATTATCGGTGCCGTTATCATCCTCCTGATCGCAGGCGGAGCGTATTATTACACCAGAAAACCCTAAACCCCTTTTTCCAATGAACCCAATGCATCCTGACACTAATCGTAAGACGCCACCAATATTCACCCGGTTTATAGAGGAAAAGAGAATCCGAACACTACTGTCAACTTGACCCAACGTGAAGATGACAAATCATGCTAGACAGACCAACCGTAACCAAACCCTAAAAGTAGGAGTGTGAATCGATGAAATTATCACCACTCGGTACCACGGCCCTGTTGATTCTTATGATGGGGGCCCTCATTTCAGTCGTCTCGGCAATTCCCGCTCTCCCTCATGCCTTCTGTGGCGACGTCATGGTGAACGGGATGCCAGCACCTGACGGAACATCGGTCTCAGCCACGGTCAGCGAAGGCACGCTCATTACCGGGGGTCAGAACCCGGTGACGACAGTGGGAGGTAGTTTTGGTGGGGGAGATGCTCTTCCTCTCCTTGTCCAGGGGGAGATCCCGGACGGGGTGACCATCACCTTTAATGTCAACGGTGTCCCCACCGACACGACCGCGGTCTTTGAAGCAGGAGGCGGCCTCACTGTCATCCAGTTATCAGTTGTGACTGATGCAACGCCGCTCCCGACCCAGACATCTACCCCGGTTAGCTCAGACAGTGGTGGCGGCGATACCTCCACTCTGGCACCAACACAAGTGCCGGAGAAGACGGTTGCCCCTGAGGTGACCGAGTCGGAAGGACCCGTGACACGTGAGACAACGGCAGCCACTGTTGCAACAACCACTGTTGCGGCAGAAACATCTCCTGCCCCGGCACAGACAGCAGACCATACTCCGAGCCCTGAGCAGGCTCCACTGATCTATGCTCCCATTGCACTGATCGCAGGAGGGATACTCTTCATCGCATGGAGAGGGCGGCGTTGACACTACCCTTTTTTTGACTATGCAGTCGTTTAACGACACCCTCCTGCCCATCCGCCTCCCTGACTGGAGGACTGGTTCATATGTATATATGGTGTGATTGACGTGATACGAAAAGAAGCAGTTGTTCTCGCTACACTCTGTATGTTATTGCTACTGATCCCGACGGGATCAGCAGCGGAAGGGCACCTGACAGGTGACTCCTATGCCCCAATCATACAGTGGGGATCAAAAGGCTCCGACAATGGGCAGTTTATTACCCCATCTGGGATTGCGCTAGACGGATCTGGTAACGTCTATGTCTCTGATAGGGGCAACAACCGCATCCAGGTATTTACCAGCACTGGGGATTTCATAAGAGCCTGGGGGACAGAAGGTACCAATGATGGGGAGTTCCGTGCTCCACGGGACGTTGCCGTGGATGGAAATGGCTCTGTCTATGTGGTAGACTGCCAGAACAGTCGCATACAGAAGTTCACAGGCACCGGTACGTACTGTTGCGAGTGGGGCGGCTCTGGCACTGGTGATGGGGAGTTCAGCGGTCCGCAAGGTATTGCGGTGGATGAATCCGGTACCGTCTATGTCGTCGATACGGGAAATAACCGAATACAGGCCTTCACAGATACCGGTGACTTCATACGGGCATGGGGGAGTATGGGCACAAGCAACGGCCAGTTCCAGTTCCCGCTCAGCATCGCGGTGGATGATGATGGCGCTATCTATGTCGCGGATTCAAGCAATTTCCGGATCCAGAAGTTCAATGTCACCGGGGGATTCCTTATGAAGTGGGCACTTCCGGGTGAGGGTATATTCCACCCTTATGGCATCGCAGTGGATGAAAGAGGGTACATCTATCTTGCAGATTACGATAACGACAATATCAGAACCTTCAATGACAGAGGAGAGCCCCTCACAAGGTGGGGTTCACCCGGCACCGGCGTTGGCCAGTTCAATAAACCTTCAGGAATCACGATTGATGCTGCCGGGAACGTCTACGTGGTAGATGAACAAAATCACCGTATTCAGAAGTTCGCACCTGTTGTTCTGGCTGCAAACTTCTTGACTGATAAAATGAGTGGCACCGCCCCGTTTACAACAACGTTCACCGACACCTCGACCGGGTCACCGACTTCGTGGGCCTGGGACTTCGGGGACAGCGGCACCAGTGATCAGCAAAACCCTACCCATACCTACGTTTCTCCCGGCAACTATCATGTGACGCTCTCGATTAACGGTGGCCTCTCGAATGTCACAAAAACCAACTATATTAAGGTCACCCCGATCCTTTTCGGGGATGCTAACGACGACAGCAAGGTTAACCAGGCCGATACCCTCGTCGTCCTCCAGGAGATCGTGGGGCTCCGGGAGCAGCCTGCCGCCGGCACCGACAGATTCCGGAAGACCGATGTCCATGTGAACGGCGTGATCGACGTCGGCGATGCCCTCTTCATCGCCCAGTACAACGTTGGGTTGCGGGACGTGTGGTTTGAGTTGATCTGAGGATCTTTGCAGAATAACGGAAACATATCTTCCCCTGGATTCCGGGAGACTCCGGATCCGACTATCCCCACTGGCAGGGGTAGCGACCCCCCCTGCCCCGGTCCGGGGATTGCCGGAGGCAGGGCTGTTTTCATACGCTCACTGGAAACTTAATCGTCAACCAGCCCATTCTCTTGCCAGGGGCATGATACCGTGTGTGGCATCACGTTCCACTTGCTGATGACGTGATTGATATCGGTCTTAAACCGGCGCTCCCCTGATCGCCTCTCAGGCACTCTGGTAACTGCCGGCAACCTTGCGGGTGCAAGAAGGGCCACCTGCGCCGGGCGACCTTCGGTCTCCCGGACAGTGGAGTGTACCCGGGCCTGCAATTCTCTTTCAGAGAGCTGCCGCTCAGAAAAGGCAACCGGTGTGATAGCGTTGCAAGCGACGTTATACCGCTCCACCATAGCGAACAGCATCTGTTCTCATTGGGAGACGCAAACAGCCGCAACTTTGTCACCGATCACATACGCGTGCCTGTTGGGACTTCTCCGGTTAAAGAATAGCCGTGCGGGTGAACGTGGATGGGGGCGCGGTGAGGGCCGATTCTACTCCTGACTTCAGTCCGGGGAATCCTCGGCCTGCGATCTTGAACACCTGCATACGCAGGCAGTACAACATCCCCTCCGGCGAACGCTACGAGGTCTCCCGTTCAGTAAACACAGAGATGAACGCGCTCCTGCAGGCAGGACGGGCTGCGGCCGGCTGTACGATGTACCTTGCCGGGTTCGAGCGCCTGACGGGAGCGCCTTCGTACGACCCGCCCTGCCTGATGTGCTCAAAGATGCTGGTGAATGCCGGCGTCGGCAGGGTGGTGGTCAGGACGGCAGACGGGTTACGGGAGCTCGACCCGCAGGCACTCTACCGGCAGCACCTGGAGAGCGTGATTACAGAGATCCCAGAGAAGTAACCTGTGTGCGAAGGCGCCGCGATGGGGAGAAGGCCGGGTATCAGCCTTTCCGCGCAGCGAGAACAGAGAAGCCTGCCCGTGACTCAAGATCTGCCACTCGAAACCCGGTATACCGGAGGAATGCCTGAACCTCACCCGACAAATAGAACCGGGCGCGGGAGAGGAAACGGTGTTTTCTCTTCTCGTGCAGGTACTTCTGCGCGACCGGTCCTTCGCGCTCGATAAATCCGATCACAAGGGCTCCCTGCGGGGCGAGGATCCGGTGGGCCTCCTCGAACGCCGCGACCGGGTCGTCAAGGAAGCAGATGACCGTCACCATCAGGACGGACGAACAGCACCCGTCCCGGAGCGGGATCGACTCAGCCCGACCGCGGATGACCTCGATCCCCCGTTCCCGCGCTATCCGGCCGAGGGCCTGCGAGGGCTCGATCCCGATCCTGATCCCGAGCGATGCGGCGAACCGCCCGGACCCGACGCCCACCTCGACGGCACGGGCGTCCGGGCAGGGGAGGAGGCGCCGGACTCTGGCGAGCTCCGCCAGGTATTCGGCGCGATGCTCCTCAAACCAGCGGTCGTATTCTGCGGCAAACCGCTCGAATACGTCCATCAGCTCCCCTCAACGCCCATACAGGTGCTCCTGCACCCGTCTCCCGACCGCCTGCTCCCTCTGTTTCAGCACCCGGAGGTCCGTTCCCTCCTCGCGGTAGGTTGTGAAGAGGAGGTAGAGGAAGTCCACCGTCAGGTCCATCACCTCCTTTTTGAACCGGACTTCGACGGTGGTGTCGCCGGTAAACCCCTTGATAGAGAACCAGTCGGGCTTCTCAAATTTGTAGAACCCCTCGCCGATGTTGGGGAGCGCCTCTACCTTCCCGAAGTTCCCGAGATAGGCAAAGAACCCCTCCGGTATGGGGGTGCTCAGGAGGAACTCCTTCATGAAGGAGCCGTCTGCGCAGGATTTATGACGAACCGACCGAACTATTCGCATTTCTCGCAATCTCCTTTACTGCTCGTGCGGCGGTACGGCACTCTTCGTCCGTCGTGAACCAGGAGAGGCTGAGCCGCACAGAGCCCCTCCCCCCGTCGATTGCCCGATGAACGAGAGGCGCACAGTGCAGCCCGGTACGGGCGACGATCCCGTAGGCACGGGCGAGGATGAACCCCACGTCGTCGTTCTCCACGCCGTCGATGTTGAACGAGACGATGGGGAGGGACGGCGACTCGTTGTAGACTGTGACGTTGGGCTCTTCCTTCAACTCCCGGACGAGGAACGCCGTCTGGCGCTCCGCCTTCTCCGCAATGGCCTTCATCCCGATCGACGCGACGTAGTTCGCCCCGGCCGCCAGGGCCGCAAGGCCGGGGTAATTGTGGGTCCCGGTCTCGAACCGCTCTGGCATCTCGCGGGGCTGGTAGAGCGAGAAGGAGTCCGTGCCGGTCCCGCCGTAGCGGACGGGGGCGACCGATTCTAAGTCCCGCAGGTAGAACCCGCCGGTGCCGGGAATCCCCAGGAGGCCCTTATGGCCGGTGAAGACGTAGGCGTCGGCCGGGAGGGCTCCGAGGTCGACAGGGATGTGGCCGGCGGTCTGCGCTCCGTCGACGATGAAGTAGACGCCGTGTTCGTGCAGGAGTTCCCCCATCCGGGCGACGTCCTGCACGGAGCCGAGCACGTTGCTCCCGTGGGCCGTGACCATGAGCCGGGTATCGGGCGTGACGGCCGCTTCGACGGCGTCGGGGCTGACGGAGCCGTTCTCGAAGGGGAGGACCGTCAGCCGGATACTGCCCTGCCGCTCGAGCTCGTGAAGCGGCCGCAGAACCGAGTTGTGGTCGAGCTCGGTCGTGATGACGTGACACCCGGCCTCTCTGGCGAGAAATCCCTGGATGAGGATGTTTAGTGAATCGGTCGCGTTCTGGGTGAAGACCACGTGCTCCGGCGTATCTGCGGCAAGGAGGCCCGCGAGCGCCTCCCGCGCCAGCGTGATGTAGTCCTCACCCTGGCTCCCGGTGGTCCTCCCAGACCCGAAGACAGGGAGGGAGAGGGATTGCCCGACGGCCTTGAGCACCTCCGGGGGTTTGGGCCAGGTCGTGGCGGCGTTGTTCAAGTAGATGATCGGCGGGTTATCTGCCATAAGACCTCGTTTTCAGTGAATCTATCGTGTGCGACCAAAAAGAGATCGCTTTGGGCACTTCACAACGCTTATCCTGCAGGCACTGTACATGCATCTTTGATGGCCACAATAACCGCCGGGCGGGTGAGGGAGGCGGCCGAGCTGCTTGGCATCCGGGACCGTGCCAGCCAGAGTGAGATTCGCGTGCGCTACTCAGAGAAACTCAAGGAGTGGCATCCCGACGTGTCGCAGAAAGACCCGGCGGAGTCCCATGAGATGACGATACGCCTGAAAGAGGCCTACGATCTCCTGGTTGACTACTGCATGAACCGTCCCGTCTCGTTCAGGCTCGAAGATCTCGAAAAGGACCTGGCGCAGAACCCCGCCGACTACTGGATGGACCGGTTCGGCGACGACCCGATCTGGGGCTGACGGTCCTGTCACGAACTGCGCCGCCTCTGGACGAGGTAAACCGGTATGCCCGCCAGCATGACCGCGCTCCCGATACCGACGGCTGTTGCCGGCAGCATGAAAGCAAGCAGCAGGCATCCCAGAAGACCCAGTAGCGCAAAATTTCTGCTGTACAACCTCTCCTGCCCCGATAACGTGTATGCAGAGAGGTTCGTGACCGCGTAGTACAGCAGCACGGTAAACGAACTGAACCCTATCGCCGCGCGGAGGTCCGCGAGCAGCACCACCACGACCAGGATTACGCCGACCGTCAGTTCGGCAAGGTGCGGAACCCTGTGCACCGGGTGAACCCGGGCGAGGTATGAAGGCATTCTCTGGTCCGCCGCCATGGCAAAGAGCATCCGGCTGATGCCCGTCATCAGGGAGAGCAGCACCCCGAGGGTCGCAAACGTCGAACCAACCCGGATGATCCACTGCCACGATTGAAAACCTGCCCCGGCAAGCGCCGTCACCAGGGGCGCGTCGGACCGGGCGAGAGCCGCAGGCCCGACAAGGAGCAGCGCCGAGACGACGACGACGGCGTAGACAAAGAGCGTGATGCAAAGACCGAGCACGATTGCCCGTGGGATGGACGTCTCCGGGTCTTCGACCTCTTCTGCCAGGGTGGCGATCCTCGAATACCCTGCAAACGCGAAGAACCAGATCCCCGCCGACTGCAGGATCCCGTACAGGCCGTTCGGTCCGAGGATCGGGCTTAAGTTGCCGATATCCGGCTCGCCGACGAAGATAAGGGCAACAATCGCGGAGAGAGAGAGCAGGACCACCACGACAATGACCTTCGTGGCGCTGGCGGTCTTCTCGATCCCGAAGAAGTTCAACGCCGTGAATGCGATCACCGCCCCCGCGGCAAGGAACCGTGCATACTCCGGGGCCAGGTAGTAGCCGAAGGTGAGCGCGACCGCAGAGCAGCTGGCGAGTTTGCCGGCCACAAAACCCCAGCCCGCAACCCAGGCCCAGAACCCGTTCAACCGCTCTCCGGCGTACACATAGGTGCCGCCCGATGCAGGGTAGAGGCGGGCGAGCTGTGCGGATGAGGAGGCGTTGCAGTACGCAACGGAGGCCGCAATCGCGAGGCCGAGAAGCAGCCCGGCCCCGGCCGCGGCCGCAGCAGGTGCAAGAGCCGTGAAGATGCCGGCCCCGATCATGGAGCCGAGCCCGATAAAGACGGCATCTCCCGTATTCAGTCTTCGCGAGAGCCTGCTGGCCTGAGTGTGCGGGGTCTTTGCCATATCTCCTCCACGCTCACGACCGCCGGAGATGGGAATCCGCGACCGCCGGGAACTATACGATCGGCGCGACAGTTAACCATTCCCGCGACGCGAAAGAGGCGTCCCCCGGAGCCCCGGCAACACGAGCAAACGCGAGGATGTGAGGGGAAATTCCCGGGCCATACAAAAGAACCTCTGCAGGGGAGATAACCTGAAAACTTTCTATTCTGCCGGAATTCCCGACACATTGATATAGAATTATCCGGGTATAGCCCTCTTCTCTCGACCCGGGGGAGTGCATACCGGGATTCTGGTGGTCGCTTGATGTTGAATAGTATCGGAGACGACGGGAAGAGCGAATACAAACCCACCCTCGTATCATGGAACGTCACCTACCGGTGCAACCTGCGGTGCGCCCACTGTTACATGGATGCCGGGAACGGGGGAGGGGCTCCGGAGCTCTCCACCAGTGAAGCGAAGATGCTCATCGACCAGATTGCACGGGTCGGCTCCCCGGTGATGATCCTCAGCGGCGGAGAGCCCCTGCTGCGGGACGATATCTTCGAGATCGCCGAGTACGGGACACATCAAGGGCTCAGAATGGTTATCGGAACGAACGGGACCCTGATCGACGGCCGCACCGCGGTTCGGCTCGCCGGGGCGGGGATCCGGAAAGCGGCGATAAGCCTGGACTCTGCGGATCCGGGAGTTCACGACCGGTTCAGGGGGGTGACGGGTGCCTGGGAGCGTGCCGTCGCGGGCATCGAGGCCTGCAGGGATGCCGGTATTCCCGTCCAGGTGCATACGACAGTGACCCTGCAGAACCGCCGCGAGCTCGAGGCTATCGCGGAATTCGGGGAGAGCCTCGGGGTGCACGACTTCCAGTTCTTCTTCCTGGTCCCCACGGGGAGGGGAAAGGGGGTTGTCGACATCTCCCCGGAGATGTACGAGACCCTGATCCGGGAGATTCTCCGGCTGAGGGCTGATCGGGGTCTATCCATCCGCCCGACGTGCGCCCCGCAGCACGTGCGGATTGCGTCCGAGATAGGATTACCTGTGGCAGAGGAGGAGCGGGGGTGCATCGCGGGCATCCGCTACTGCAGGATAGACCCGAAAGGAGAGGTCACCCCCTGTCCCTACCTTCCGCTGGGTCTCGGGAACATCCGGGAAACCTCGTTTGCGGAGATCTGGAGGGGGTCGGAGGTCTTTGCAGCCCTCCGCTCCGGCGAGGCCCTGAAAGGTAAATGCGGCATATGTGAGTACCGTTCTGCCTGTGGGGGGTGCCGTGCCCGGGCATACGGGCTTACGGAAGAGGGGGCGCAGGCCGGCGATTACCTGGCAGAGGACCCCTGGTGCCTCTACGAGCCGGGGGTGCGGTGAGTGCACCTCGATCCGCTCGACCGGGTGCTCCTCCAGCAGGTGCAGGACGACTTCCCCCTCGATCCCCGGCCGTACCGGGTTATCGGCGAAGCGCTCGGGATGCCGGAGCAGGAGGTGATGGAGCGGCTCGCCAGGCTCTCCCGCCGGGGGGTGATCAAGCATATCGCGCCGATCCTCGAACCCGGGAGTCTCGGCATCCGCTCCTCCACGCTCGTTGCCATGCGGGTGCCGAAAGAGCGGATGCACGAGGTCG
This sequence comes from Methanomicrobiales archaeon HGW-Methanomicrobiales-6, assembly GCA_002839575.1. Taxonomy (GTDB): domain Archaea; phylum Halobacteriota; class Methanomicrobia; order Methanomicrobiales; family Methanoculleaceae; genus Methanoculleus; species Methanoculleus nereidis. The sequence continues at coordinate 8,689 of PGYH01000005.1, read as the reverse complement.
CGGCAATCGTGAACGAGTACGACGGCGTGTCCCACAACTACCGGCGCGACGATGACTACAACCTCTGGTTCACCATCGCCGCTGCGGGCGAAGAGGAACTTCTCGGGATACTCGAGGAGATCGTGCGGCGGTCGATGATCCCTTCCGGGGACGTCCTGAACCTCCCGATGGTGCGAAGGTTCAAACTCGACGTGCGGTTCCGGTTTCTCGAGGAGGAAGACGATGATGGACGAGATCGATAAGGAGATCCTCTGGTTGACGCAGGACGGTATCGGGTTTGAGGAGAGACCGTTTCTCCATGCGGCAAGGAGGCTTCGGATCAGTGAGGAGGAGGTCGTCGCCCGGCTGCGAAGGCTCGGGGAAGCCGGCGTCGTCCGCCGGTTCGGGACGAGGATCAACCCCCGGAAGGCCGATCTCATGGCGAACGCCATGGTGGTCTGGAACGTCCCCGAAGACCGCGTCGCCGGGGTCGGAGCGGTCATGGCAGAGAGCCCCGACGTGACCCACTGCTACGAGCGCCGCACCATCCCCGGCCGCTGGAAGTACAACCTCTACACCGTGCTCCACTGCCGCGATAAGGCGGACGCGCTCCGCAGGGTCGCGGCCCTCTCCCGGGCGACCGGTGTTGCCGATTACCGGGTTCTCTTCAGCACCGAGGAGTTCAAGCAGCGGCCGAGCGGTCGGATCGAGCCTGCACAAGAGCCGGGGCGTGTGCAGTGAACCGGATCACGAGATACCTGCACGCAGCCGGCACGGTCAGCGAGGTGCTCCGGCACCGCGCCGGCGAGAGAACGCCGAGCGGGGTGCTTGCATTCTCCGACATCCGCCGGCCTGTCGTCTTCTGGAACATCACGAACCGGTGCAACCTCCTCTGCTCCCACTGCTACATCCGGGCAGGGCCGGGACAGGAGCGGGAGAACGAGCTGACGACGAAGGAGGGACTTCACCTGATCGACGACCTTGCAGCGATGCGGGTTCCCCTCCTGCTCTTCTCCGGGGGCGAGCCGCTGATCCGGGAGGACTTCTGGGATCTCGCCGGGCACGCGAAGGAGCGCGGCCTCGTCACCGCCCTGAGCACCAACGGCACGCTGATCACGCCCGCCGTTGCACGGCGGCTCCGCGATGTCGGGGTGGAGTACGCGGGGGTCTCGCTCGACGGGGCGACCGCAGAGACGCACGATGGTATGCGAAACGTCCCCGGGAGCTTCCAGAGAGCCGTCTCGGCGCTCGAGAACTGCAGGTCGGCCGGGCTGAAGTGCGGCGTCCGGGTGACGGCGACGCGGGAGAACTACACCGAGATCCCCGCCCTCATCAACCTCGCCCTGCACTCCGGGGCGGAACGGTTCTGCGTCTACTGGCTGGTGCCAAGCGGCCGGGGCAGCGAGGGGTACGAAGGCCTGCAGCTTGGATCCGGCGAGATTGCCGGTCTTCTCGACCTGCTCATCGAGAGGGCGTACGGCGTGGACCCGGCAGCCATGGAGTTCCTCACGGTCGACGCGCCACAGGACGCCGTATACCTGCTCAAGAGACTTCGGGAGGAGAACCCGCCGGCATACGAGAATATGTGCACGCTCCTCGCACGCGCCGGCGTCGGGTGCAGCGCGGGGGACCGGATCGCAAACATCGATCCGTCCGGCGACGTCTATCCCTGCCAGTTCGCCCAGATGGACGAACTTAAGCTAGGAAACGTCAGGGAGAAGCCCTTCAGCGCCATCTGGAACGATCCGGAGAACCGGATCCTCGCCGACTTCCGGAGGAAGAAGGACCTGGTCGGGGGGTCCTGCGGGCGATGCTCCTACCGCGACTGCTGCGGCGGGGGGTGCAGGATCCGTGCGTTTGCCGAAAGCGGTGATCTCTGGGCTGAAGATCCCCTCTGCCCCCTCCGCCGCGAGGAGCCATAGGGCGGGTCGCGACCGGGGGCGCCCGATCCCCAGAAATCCTATTCTTAAGGGATATCTGACCGGGACGGCCGTTCTACACGTCCATCCGCGATACACAGTTACTTTTATGATGCCCGACCGGGATGTGGGGGCACGCCCGCCGGGGGAGAGCAGCGGTGTATGGCCGGCCGGGGTAAGAGGGTTGCAGGTGAGAGAGTATGGATAAGAGAAAGATAGACGAGAAGAGCAAGCAGGAGCAGCTTGACGAGTTCCACCAGGACCCTGAGCAGGAGTTCCTGACGACGAATCAGGGGGTCCGGGTAAGCCATACCGACGACGCGTTAAAAGCAGGGGAACGGGGGCCGACGCTTCTAGAGGACTTCCACTTCCGCGAGAAACTGACGCATTTCGACCACGAACGGATCCCCGAGCGGGTCGTCCACGCCCGGGGCTCGGGCGCTCATGGCTACTTTCAGGTCTACGAGCCGATGACCGAGTACACGAGGGCGGCGTTTCTCCAGGATCCCGGGAAGAAGACGCCGGTCTTCGTCCGGTTCTCGACCGTCGTGGGATTTCGGGGGTCCGCCGATACGGTCAGGGACGTCCGGGGGTTCGCGACGAAGTTCTACACGGAGGAGGGGAACTACGACCTCGTCGGCAACAACATGCCGGTCTTCTTCATCGTGGACGCGATCAAGTTCCCCGACCTCGTCCACTCCATCAAACCGGAGCAGCACCACCAGATGCCGCAGGCCTCCGCCGCCCACGACACCTTCTGGGACTTCGTCGGGAACCTGCCCGAGATCACGCACATGATCATGTGGGTCCTCTCAGACCGTGCGCTCCCGCGAAGTTACCGGATGATGGAGGGGTTCGGGGTCAACACCTTCCGGTTCGTCAACGCCGAGGGGAAGGCGCGGTTCGTCAAGTTCCACTGGCGGCCGCTGCTCGGCGTCCACTCGCTCGTCTGGGACGAGACGCAGAAGATCGCCGGCAAAGACCCGGACTTCAATCGCCGCGACCTCTGGGAGGCGATCGAGATGGGGGACTACCCGGAGTTCGAGTTCGGGGTGCAGATGATCGAGGAGGCGGACGAGCACAACTTCGACTTCGATATCCTGGACGCGACGAAGATCTGGCCCGAGGAGGAGGTGCCGATCCGGTGGATCGGGAAGATGACCCTGAACCGGAACCCGGACAACTTCTTCGCGGAGACCGAGCAGGTCGCCTTCTGCCCGGCGAACGTCGTGCCGGGGATCGACCTCTCGAACGACCCGCTCCTCCAGGGCCGGCTCTTCTCGTACCTGGATACCCAGCTGATACGCCTCGGCGGCCCGAACTTCCAGGAGATCCCGATCAACCGGACGCTCGCGCCCGCCGCGAACAACCAGCGGGAGGGCTACAACCGGATGACGATCAACATGGGCGAGAGCAGCTACTTCCCGAACGCGCTCGGCGGGAACAAGCCCCGGCCGGCCCGGGTGGAGGAGGGCGGCTACGCCCACTACCAGGAGAAGATCGAGGGCAAGAAGGTCCGTGCGCGGAGCGAGAAGTTCAACGACCACTTCAGCCAGGCGAAGCTCTTCTGGAACAGCATGTCGGACGCGGAGAAGGAGCATATCGTCAAGGCCTTCCACTTTGAGCTCGGGAAGGTCTCGGACTCCGGGGTCCGCAAAAGGGTGGTCGACCTTATCAACAACGTCGACGGCGATCTTGCCATACGGATTGCGGAAGGGATCGGGGTGCCGCCCCCGGCGGAGAAGGGCGCGTCCTCCGGCACGAAGAAGTCCCCGAACCTCAGCCAGGAGAGGACCGTCATGGACACCGTCAGGAGCAGGAAGGTCGCGATCCTCGCGATGGAGGGCTACAACCACGACGAGGTGATGCAGGTCAAGAAAGCGCTGAAGGATGCGGGAGCCCATCCGCAGATCGTCTCGCAGTTCCACGGCATGGTCAAATCCGCCGACGGCAAAGAGATGGAGGTAGACAAGAGTTACGTCACCACCACCTCCGTCGTCTACGACGCCGTGTATGTCCCGGGCGGGAGGCATGCGGAGACCCTGAAGAACCAGGGCTACGCGATCCACTTCGTCAACGAGGCCTTCAAGCACTGCAAACCGATCGGGGCGGTAGGAGAAGGGATCGAACTCTTAAAGGCCTCCGGCATCAAGGGCGTGGCCTTTGCCGCTGCCGGCTCGGGGGGAGAGGCCGTCTCTGAGATGGGGGTCGTCACCTGTGGGAGCCAGGGTGACGTGAACTCGTTTGCCGAGCAGTTCAAGACGGCCATCGCCCGGCACCGCCACTGGGACCGGGAGAAGAAAGAGCAGGTGCCGGCCTGAGGGGGATCGTTGAAAAGAAGAAGGGGCGGGGAGAAACACCAGAATCTTTTTTAGCCCCAGGGAAGCGCCTTAACTGCGCAACTTCGGGGAGTTGAACCAGAGCCCGTGGAGCCGGTGCGACGGATCGCCTTTTTTGAAGACGAACCGGAGAGCAACGCCGTCCTCCTGCTCGAACTTCGCCCTGTAGTTGACGGCGATATGCTCACCGGTCTCCGTGACGATGGGATCGCTCCTGGACTCATACAGCCCGATCCGGGACGTAACGTGTTCGCGGTTCTGCTCGAACGCGCCCTCGTCGAGAGCCTGCCTCATCTCCGGGCTGAAGTCGCGGGAATACATCGTGTAGTTGCCTTCGTTGAAGCCCTGCATGAGGTTGTCGGCGATCGGGTCCGCGTAGGCAAGCATCTCTGCCTTCACGTCGTCGGAGACCACCGTCTCCTGGCTCATGCAGCCGGATGCGGAGACCGCGGCGAGGAGCAGGGCGACGAGCAACGGAATCTTCGGAAGATGCATACAAAAATAGTCGGACCCGCGGGTGATTAAGGTGCAGGTCCGGTTCCGGACCGCCTGCACCTCACCCTCAAAGCCGGTATGCCCCGTGGGGGATGAGCATCTCGAACCGTGCCCCCTTCCCGGGCTCCCCTGTCTCGGTGATGCTGATCCCCGTGATCCCGAGAATCTCCCGGATCAAGAAGAGCCCGAGCCCCGTGTTCTTCCCGACATTTCGCTCAAATATCCGTTCCTTCTCCTCCGCGGGGATGCCGACGCCGTCGTCCTCCCAGACGAGGGTGAGGTCCCCATTCTCTTCCGGCCGGTACCAGACACGAACCCGGGTCGCCGACTCCCCGTGCCGGATTGTGTTGTCCATCAGGTTGGAAAAGGCCGCTGCAAGCATCGGATCCGCGTAGATGACAAGATTTCCGGCCTCGTCGTCAACTGGCAGCCCGTGCAGCGCCTCCTTCCTGATCGCGTCCGAGACCTGCTGCCACTCCGGAAACCGGTCACCGAGATCCGTGTAGTCCCGGGTGAATTCGATCTGGCGGCGTATCCGGTCGGCGGCATTCTTCACCCGGGCAAGGAACACCGAGACGTCCTGGCCCGGTTCGGCCTCCTCTGCAAACGAAAGGTTGCCAAGAAGGATCGTCAGTTGGTTCAGGATATCGTGCCGGGTAATGCTGTTCATCAGATTGAGTTTCCTGTTCGCGACCGTCAGGCTGTTCGTCTGCCGGGCGAGCTCGCTGGCATGATGTATGATCTCTTGCTCTATCGCCTTGCGCTCGGTGATATCCTGGATGGTGAACGCCGTTCCCCGGGAGATGTCTGTCGAATCAAGAGGAGTTATGGAGAGTTGCACGATGATGACTCCGCCGTCTTTGCACAGAGAACGGGCCTCAAGCGTACACGTCCCGGTCTCCCCGACCCCGGCGATGATCTCCTGCATGGCAGACTCATACTCCTCATCGCTCGGGTAGAACAGCCGCACGGACTGGCCGATGAGTTCGTCGCGGGTGTAGCCGGTGATCTCGCAGAGCCGGTCATTGACCTCCGTAAAGAGCCCGTCCACCGCCACCCCGATGCCCGTAGGGGCGACACGGAAGATGCTCTCCATCTTCTCCGCAGTCTCCCGCAACGCCTCTTCCATCCGTCTCTGCTCGGTGACGTCCAGACAGTGCCCAATGTAGCCGAGGAAATTGCCGTGAGTATCGTACCTGGGGGAGCCATCGTCCTGAATCCAGCGGTACTCCCCGTCGTGCCGCCGCAGGCGGTAGGCCATGCTGAACCGCTCGCGCCGGGCAAATGCGTCCAGGTAAGTCTCGATGCACCGCGAGAGATCGTCAGGGTGCACTCCCTCGGTCCAGCCGTCACCAAGCTCCTGCTCGAGCGTCCGGCCGGTGAAAGCAAGCCACGGTTCGTTGAAGTAGTCGCAGTTCGCGTCCAGCCCGGACGTCCAGATCAGGGCCTGGCCGCTGTCTGCGAGGGTGCGGAAGTGCCACTCGCTCTCCCGCAACGCCTCCTCGGCCTCCTTCTGATCCGTAATGTCCTGCCACCCGCCATACAACCGCAGGCCGCCATTTTGACCGTTGGTGCAGTTGGCTGAGACGCGTATCCATCTGGCCGAACCGTCCCGGTGGACTATCCGCAACTCAGCGGCCGAAGACATGTTCGGGGAGAGCGAGCGGATTTCGCGCTCAAAGATGGGCATATCGTCCGGGTGGACAAGATGCTTCCAGCACCGCATCGCGAGAACCTCGTCATCGGTATACCCGGTGATCTCGTGCACCGCTCCGGCAATCCGGCCAATGGCATACTCGCCCGTATCCTGGAAGTCGCACACAAATACAACGTCGGAGATGCTCTCGGAGATCCGCCGGTAAAGCTCCTCGCTCTCTCGAAGCTGGCGCTGGCTCTCGGCAAGGTCGTCGAAGCTTGTCCGGAGCTCTTCCTCAATAGAGGCGAGCTGCTCATACGCCGCCTGCAGCTCCTCGTGCTTCTGCAGAAGTTCGGTCTCCGCCTGTTTCCGGATAGTGATGTCCTGCCCCTGCGCAATCGTTGCAACCGGCGTCTCCCCGTCACTGCCGACGATGTTTGCCGAGTTCCAGAGCACCGTCCTGACGCTGCCTGACCGATGCACGATCGGGATCTCCACGTCTTCCCACAACTCGCCTGCCATCGCCCGCCGGATCTGTCCCATCGATGCATTCCGGCTTTCCTCAGGGAAGAGAGTCTCAAGATTCTGCCCGATGGCTTCATCTGCAGGAATTCCGGTCAGGTGCTCAAAGGCCCGGTTGAACCGAGTGATGATACACTCCGGGTTCCAGACAACGATCGGGGCGTTGGCGTGATCGATCAGGTTCTCCAGATACTCTTTTGTCTCACGCAGATCGGCCTCAACCTGCTTTTGCTCGGTGATATCCCGGACGATCTCGATCGCACCGGCACGCCTGCCCTCCCGGTCATAGAGAGGAGATGCTCTGATCATGAGGATGGCATCCCTTCCGCCGGGACGGGCAAGAGCGACCTCGCCTTCAAGGACCTCTCCGTTTCCCGCCCGGATATGGTAAGGGCAGCCCGCCATTCTGTCGGGCCGGAGGACATAGTCGAACAGAACCGGGCGTGCCTCACCATAGAACGGGACCGCATACGCATAATCGCCCCTGCCAAGCATCTCCGCTTTCAAAACACCGGTCATCTTCTCGATTGCACGGTTCCAGGCGATGACATGCCCGCCTGTATCGATGACGAAGGTTGCGTCCGGGAGGAATTCGATGATATCGGCAAGCCTGCGTTCACTCTCCTTGAGCCGGTGCTGGCCCTCGGCAAGGTCGTCGAAGCTTGTCCGGAGTTCCTCCTCGACGGAGGCGAGCTGCTCATACGCCGCCTGGAGTTCGTTGTGTCTGCGCAAAAGTTCGAGTTCGATGAGTTTGCGATCGGTGATATCGTGCACCATCCCGACGGAGCGGGTGATCCGGCCGGATTCATCCCGCTGGTGCTCGCACCGCTCAACGAGGTATCGGAGGTCCCGGGTGTCGGCGCGAATGATCCGGTGCTCGATCTCGTAGTTGTCCTTTCCGTCCGCGATCGAGGCGAAGTAGGTGGTATCGAACATGGCTCGATCGTCGGGGTGAACTATCGAGAGGAACCCCTCGTAGGTCGGCGTATCTTCCCCGGGGTTAAGGCCGAGGATACGGTAGGCCTCTTCCGACCAGGTCAGCCGCCCGGTTCCGGGGTCGAACTCCCAGCTGCCGAGGTGCGCAAGGCTCTGCGCCTTATGCAGCGTTTCCTGGCTCTTGTGGAGTGCTGCCTCCGCCCTTCGCCTCCCGGCCAGCTGCCGGACCGCGTTTGCAAGTTCGGCATACTGCGTCTTCGGGTCGCCGCCCTTCTGGAGGTAAAAATCGGCGCCGTTGTTGAGCGCCTCGATTGCAACCTGCTCGCGCCCCCTGCCGGTGAAGATGATGAAGGGCACCCGCGATCCCGCCTCGCGGATCTGCTTTAAGAGGCCGATGCCGTCCATCTCCGGCATCTGGTAGTCCGAGACGACCGCATCATACCGCCCGGTCATGATCATTTGAAACGCCTTTAGCGGGCTTGCAGTGGTGTCGACGGTGATGCCGCCTGCTCGCTCAAGGAAGGCACGAGTGATGTCGAGCAACGCCTCCTCGTCATCTACGTAGAGGATCCGGTCAGGGGTTGACGATGACATGCGCGATGGCTCCTATATATTGGGGTGAATGAAGCAGGTTTATTTCTTTCTAATTATTAGTGCCATATTAAGGCTACTATAGATATATTACTGAGTTATAGTGCAAACTTTGAGCAAAAGAAGAGTGGCGATTACATAGAGAGGATCCACCTCAATCCGGGCGCATGCGCCTTCACCACGCCTTTGCGATCATCTCGATCTCGACCCTCGCCCCTTTCGGGAGGCCGGCGACCTCTACCGCCGCCCGTGCCGGGTAGGGCTCCTGTAAG
>PGYH01000004.1 GCA_002839575.1 Methanomicrobiales archaeon HGW-Methanomicrobiales-6 | reverse complement strand
CCACTACACCGGCGACGGCACGCCGCCGTCGAACCGTTGCTGCCGGGTCTGCCCGGAGGTCGCCTGCGGCCGGCTCTGGCAGCGGGTCCTCGATCTTGCGGAGTCAAACGGCGGCGACCCGGTCCCGCTCCCACCGACGCGGGCAGTGCTCTTCCCGAACCCGAAGAACCCGGACTTCGTCCGGCTGCAGGTCAACTGCCGGTGGGGCCTCCCGAAAGAGGACTTCCTGCACTACATCGCCACCGGCCACGCCGGGATGGGGCGGCGAGGGCAGCGGACCGACCCCCGGGCATCCCCGAGCTGCACCCGGCAGGAGCCCTACGTGCAGGCGATCGTCGAACGGCTCGGCGGGATGGATATCCCGGAGATACGGGCGGTGCGGGAGGTGCAGGGGGGGTGAGTCATTGAGAAGCAGCCGCGTTCGTGAGCGGTGCAATCTGCAGAGCCCCCTGTATGCAATGAAGCCAGATAAGCCGAGACAACACAGGTTTTCCGTGCAGCCCAAAAAAAGCCGTTGCTAGAACGGATCTCAGACCCTGCTGAAGGAGGAAAGCCGATATCGCCCCCTCAAAAGCAACGAAACTCAAACAACCACATTATATATAGCAACGAAATAAACCGTAAATCAGTGCCTTATGTCATGCGATCTCCCTGATGAAGCGCTCTTTATTCTCAATGTTTTGTACAAGGGGAGGCACTTTCGGACAGATGCGGGCTACCATTCCGAAAAACTGTACAAGATTTATATAAAGAAATTCACGGGGCGATCCTGTCTATCCATTGAAGATACGCTTCAGATCCTGATGAACGACGGATATGTAGCACAGATCAGGAAAAAGAAAGTGAAATACTACATAGCCGGCATGAAGAGCGCCATCTTTGCCCTGAAAAGCCATGGGTACAACGTTGTTGACGGGCGATATCGTAAACTCTGACATGATGCAAAATATTTTTATCACTTGCGACAATATCAGTTATCAGTACGCGTAGAGCATTCCTGATCACCGCATGAGATTATGTGAGATTATGGCACGTCCGTTTGAAGGATTATTTGGAAACACCTGCGAGTTGAGAATTCTCGAGTTCCTCCTGCCGCTATCCGACATGGAATTTAACGTTACCGAACTCGCAGAAGAGGCAGGCGTTTCGCGTGTCACCGCAGGCAGGGTCGTGAAAAAATTCGTTGCATGGGGCCTCCTGAACGTGGGTGCTGGAAAGGTTCCCCTCTACTCGATCAATACGGATTCTTCGATTGTGCGGCGCGTTGATGACCTGAACAATGCTCTCATCGAGAAGATGCTCGGTGAAGAACGGCTTAAAGAGATTCACGAGTACATCCAGGAAAGAGATATCAGTACACCGCCGGATATCTCAGCAGAGGAGGCCTGGGCTCCCGGATATACTCCTTTTGAGGGTGAGACCTGGGGAGGCAGCGTCATCGGATCGACACGCGTGTTCATCCCACCATGTGCGACTGCAGATAGCATCTATGGCGATGAGCATCCGAGATATTTCCAGTGAGGGAGAAAATTATGCCAAGGGAAGATTTCTTCAGAAAAGAACTCGTCACTGAATTGCGGCGGGTAGAAGCGATGATGCGGAAGGAAGAGAGCATTGAGAAGAAGATCTACTATTTCTCTGCAGCATATGGCATTACCAACCGCACGCTCCGCTATGCATTCACCGATGACTACCTTATGGCTGATTTCGTCCTCAATACCTGCTATACAGGGTTGATGGATCGGTTCAAACGCATTCGTTCCGGCGATAGCACAGTTCCACTTGAAGCGAGGCATTTTGAAAAGATCCAGGAAGGGATGAGGTTGCTTGCCGATGCTTTCGACGAAGATACGTCGATCCTCAAACCTCTCGAAACCATACTGACTGCTACCTTCGCAACATCAGGCCCCGGAAATTATCTGCGGGAGAAGGGAGATTTGCAGATCTAATCCACCAATCTCGTTTTCAAGGCATTCCCGCACCGCCAAAGACCTTTTTTGACAGCCCCAAAAGAGCGAAGCAGCCTGCTAATACATCCCGACGCTCGACTCAAGGACGCCGCCTGCAGCGCCAACCCCTCACCCCCATCCGAACCCGTATGCCAGCACGGCGACCAGCAGCACCATGATCCCGTTCCGGAGCGCCGTCGAGACGAGCATGATCTCCGTTCCCGTCCGCATCCCGAAGATCGCGACGTACGAGGAGCCGAGCCAGCGGATGCTCCGCGTCACGCTGGTGAGGACGTTGCCGACGAGCAGGGTGAGGACGATCTGCTGCCAGGTCATATCCCCGGCGGCGAGCAGGGCGGAGGCGACGCTCGCGCCCGCGACGAAACTGCCGAACTGGGCCGCGATGATGGCGAACCCCTCCGGCGGCACGGGGAATACCGATCCTGCGCCCTGCATCAGCCCGGCAAGCCGGTCGAAGGTGCCGGCGTTGATGAGGAACGCGACGATGACGATGGTGGGGACGGTGATCGAGAGCAGGCGCGTGAGGGTCTTTTTTGAGGAGGTGCACGCCGTCACGAGCGCCTCCCGGAGCGTAACGGCCGGCTCCTCCGCGGGGATGGCCGGTACGGATGACGAAGGGGTGAGGACGGCCCGGCCGAAGAGCATGATGACCACGGTCTTGGCAAGGCCGGCGAGCATCAACAGGCCGAAGTAGATGAGGCCGGGGATGCCGAGGAGCGGGACGTAGACCGGGAGGAGGTAGCGCCAGTGCATGACGACCGTCGGAAACGAGTTCATGACGGCAGCGATGACGAGTTCCCTGCGGGTGATGAGTTCCTTTGCGTGGTAGTCCATCAGCATGGCGTTCGCGGCCGGGGGGGAGACGAAGGCCATGAGGAAGCTCGTGCCGCACTCCTCCCGCAGGCGGGCGAAGGAGGTGAGCGGGCGGGAGAAGGCCGCAATCCGCCCGGCAATCTTCAGGGCGACGAGCACCTCGGCGAGGAAGACCCCGGCGACCATCATCGGGACGACCTCGCCGAGCAGGCCGGCAGCAAGCGTCAGTGTCTGAATGATACCGTCGTACATGGCTCCCCCGGAGGCAGCAGCGCCCCTGTGATGTGAAAAACCTCAGCCCGAAATCTAATAAATAATTGGATCCAGGCCTTAAAATTCCACTAAATATGATATAGATCAATAAAATTAATACTTACCGCCGGAGACGCGTCCTGCCGTCTGTTTTCCCTGGCCCGGCGTCACCTGCAGCCTACGGCACTCGATAGGCACGTATCCGGACGTGGAGGGGCTCAGGAAGTGCCCGGGCATTCGACCCGGGTGAAGATCTGGTGGGAGAAGACGGACTCACCCTCGTAGTCCGGCCGGCAAAACCTATATCTCCCGGGCGGGAAAAGAGCCTTTCATGCCGACCTGCAGCGACTGCGCCCTCTATACGAAGAAGACCGAGACCGACGGGGAATGCAGCATCAACGGCCCCGTTCCCGCCGACCGGGATGCCGGGCGGTGCCCTTCCCGGACGTTTCGGCCACGCGGATGATATCGTCATGATATCTGACAGGCATGCCCGTCTCCACCGGGAGCGGATGCCCTGCGTGCGGGGCGGGCACCACGCCAATCCCGATGACTGTCAACCCGGCACGGCCGATCGGGTTGAAGTGAAACCCGATCACGTCGGGCGGTCGATCTCCTCCGAATAGGGTTTGATATCGAGAACCGGCGTCCCGTCGAGAGCCTCCAGCCCCCGGACCCGGATCGTCCCGCCCCGGATGTCGACGACGTCGACGAGCGACAGGCTGATCGGGTTCGGCCGGTTGGGGGAACGGGTTGCAAACACGCCGTGCTCCACCGGGTTGTGCGGAGGCGTCGCACGGAGCACGGTCCGATCGGACCGGTCAAACCAGCAGAGCACGAAGAGGTGTTTCTTCTCCTCGACCCTGAAAAGGCCGGGGAGGTATCGTTCGTCGATGACAATCTCCGCTTCGGTGTCGGTCAGCCTGCCCTGCCGTGGGGCGTCCCCTTTCTCTTTATACGGCGAAGAGACGTACCCAATGGGATTCAGGTCGACGTTCATGGTTCCCTCCTTCCGGCAGCGATGCCCGGGCGGGTGCGCCCGCGGCCCTGAAAACCCAACGGCAGTACATCGGTTTTCATGGCCTCATTCAGTTGTTCCATGTCTTTCCTCCAGGATCAAAAAGTGGTGGTTAAAGTGATTCTTACCGCCTGCGGGTGAGCAGCAGGAGGGAGCCGCCTCCAAGGATAGCCGCAACGGCCAGGATTCCGGGAAGCGGAGCAGCGGTCTCGGCCGGGGCGGCCGCTTCTCCCGACGCAGCCTGCACCGGAGTGACCAGGCCCTTGTTGTAGCGGATGACGTCGGGGAGCGAGTCGACGCCCGGGAGCGACTTGGGGAAGTTGGTGAATATGACCCGCTCTACAGGCACCCCGTTGTCATGAAGCGCCTCCTCAAGGCCTTTTGCCAGTTCCCCCGACTGCATGTTCTCGATGACGTACTTCACATTCTGATACTTTTCGGGATGGCTGCGGATATCGTCAACGACGACCCGCGGAGTGAATTTTCCACCCTGATAGAACTCCGGCGCATAGATGGACACCAGGTTCAGCCCGAGCCAGCCGACCGCTGCGTCCTCCTGCCAGACCATCACCACGGCATCCTGACCGGGAATCGTCTCCTGCTCCTCAGAGGAGAGATCCGCGGCATCGATCTCTGCAAGGTAATCATCCAGCCGCGCTTCATAGTACGTCCGGTTTGCCGGGTCTGCAGCAATCAGCCATCCCGCCACCTCGCGGGAGAGGTTTGCTGCCCCCGACGGGGTGTTCCAGATCATCGAGGGATTCTCCAGGGTCACCCACTCCACTGTGTCGTAGTCGTTGGCAGCCATGAAGTCGTCGACATACGGCATCACGTAGGACTGATCGACCGACCCGTTGTGGGCAACAAAGAGGCCGGCATCGCGAATGAACTCCTTCTGCAACTGGATGCGGTTCGGGATGATGTCCGCCTGCATGTGGGGGCAGATGGTCGGATCGGCGATGTAGACGGCCTCGACCTTTTCTCCGCCGATGTACTGGATGGGATCCCAGAGAACGGTAGTCGTGGAGACCACCGTAAGGGCATTCACCCCGGGTGCTACGAAAAGTAAGGCAAGTAGGAAAGATAGAGTATGAATTCGGTTCATGTTGAGAATAGTTGTGACTAAAGTATTAAACTTTGCGAAACGTGACGCGCCGCCGGGGTGAGAGGAGCACCGCGGCGATGAAGACGACGGAGAAGAGAACGGCGGTCAGGGGGGCGACCGGGAGGGAGTATTCCAGGCCGGCAAGGGCACCGGATATGCTGATCACGGCAGCCACGGTCGGGGCGACCACGAACATCGCGGACAGCCGGTTGCAGAACTGAAGGGCGATTGCCGCCGGGGTGACCAGCCAGACGTAGAGCAGGAGCCCCCCGATGATGGGGAGGCAGAGGGCGACGGTGAGCGCAATGACAAAGAGCATCGCGTAGTAGACCGGCTTTACCCGGATTCCGACCGACTCCGCGATCCTTTTGTCGAAGATGATCGCGGTGATCTCCTTGTAGAGGACGACAATAAAGGCGATCGCAACGATGCAGATGACCGCGAGGAGATATATCTCTTCGCGGTAGAGGGAGATGACGTCCCCGAAGAGGAGGCCCATGGCGGAGAACCCCTGCCCGAGGGTCTGCATGTAGGCGATGAAGAAGATGGCCACGGCCATGCAGATCCCGAACAGCAGCCCGAGCGACGTATCGGGAGAGAGCCGGGCCCTATCCGAGAGAGGGCCGATGAGGAAGGCGACGGCGACGCCGGCCACGATGGAGCAGACGGTTGGATTGAGGGAGAGAAACATTCCCACCGCCGCACCGGCAAAGGCGGCATGGGCCATGGTGAACCCGATGGAGGAGATCTGCACCTGGGTGATGATCACGCTGAGGACGGCGCAGGCGACGGAGGCGAAGAGCATGGCCTCCACGGCGTGGCAGACGATGTTGTTTGGAATGATGAACTCAAGCATGCGAGGCTCCTTTTCCGGCACTCCGGACGACCTGCTCCACCTCTTTTGGGGGGCACTCCCGGCTGACCACGATCTTCCCCTCCTGCATCACCACAACCCGCACCGGCCTGTCAGGCAGGTCGTCGAAGGCATGCGATACGATCAGCACCGTTATCCCGTTCCCGACCAGGCGGGCGAGAAGGCGGTTGATCTCCTCGCGGGCAAACATGTCCAGGTTGGAGAAGGGCTCGTCCAGGAGGAGAACTTCAGGGTTGCGGGCCAGGTTCTGGGCCATGAGCACCTTCTGCTGCTGCCCGCCGGAGAGCTGCCCGATGGGGCGGGTGGCGAGGTCCTCGATGCCGAGTAGGTGCAGGGCCTTTTTCGCCTCCTCGTAATCCTCCGTCCGGGGCTTCCGGAAGAGGCCGATCGTGCCGTAGCGCCCCATCAGGACGACCTCCTCGACCGTGAACGGCGTAAGCGGGTCGAAGGCAAAGTTCTGGAGGAGGTAGCCGACCCGGCACCGCACCTGCACCCCGTCCCCCCGCACGTCCTGCCCGCATACGGTAGCCTTTCCGTGGGTGATGGGGAGCATCCCGTTGATGGTTTCGAGCAGCGTCGTCTTCCCGGCCCCGTTCGGGCCGCCTATCACCACGAACTCCCCCCTCCCTATCGAGAGGGAAATACCTGTCAGGGTGGGGCGGTCCGCACCCTCGTAGGCGGTATACACGTTTTCAAGCCTGATGACAGGGTCCGGCGGAGTCATGGCCCTTCAGGACGAGGAGAGGTCGAAGAGTTCATCGTCGCGCCTGTAGTACATCTCCTCGGCCACGGCCTCGATCGCGGCCTCGTAGTCCATATCCCGCTCCGGGAGGGGGAACGGGCGCGGAGTGACGGTGATCCGTCTCCCGTCGGCTTCAAAGGTGCAGCTGACGGTCTCCGAGGAGATGATCTCGATGTTTCGCTTCCCAAGCGTGCACCCGCTCCCGAGCTGGACCCCGTCTGCCAGGCAGGACTGCGGGGGCACCCCGGCACAGCGGACCTCGGCCTTCATCCGGAACGGGTCGTCGCAGAAGTTACCCCGTATATACTTCCCGATCCGGTACCCGAGGACGATATAGGGCCCCAGATGACCGTGGAAAGCGGCAAGGTCGGCTACGGAGAAGTCATTTTCGATATTATAGTATTTGCAGTGGCGGTGGGTCTCTGCATCCATAGAGTATCATCCGTAGGGATAATATTTAATAATTGTTTATTCAGACTACGTATGAAATAAGCGTCGCTATTTCTCACCAAGGTCAGGTGTTTTTCCAATGTACAACCTGGAGCGATCATACAGGACGGCTGGTGAAGGATGACCGAAACGCACGAGGTCCACGGCGTCATGGATGCAGAGGAATACGACCATCTCATCAGGGCCATCGTGCCCGGTCAGCCTCTCCTCCTTGCCACCATCATCGATTACCTGCCTCCTCACCCACGGCGGATTCTTGAACTTGGCTGCGGAACCGGGATCCTCACCGCGATGATCCGGGAGGAGTATCCCGACGCGAAGATAACCGGGATCGACCTCTCACCGGAGATGCTGACGGCTGCAACGGCAAAACCCGATCTTGCCGGGGTCGAATTTCTTGCACAGGACCTGCGGGATGCGTGGCCGACTGATCGCTACGATGCAATCGTCACCTCCCTTTGCCTCCACCACGTCTCAAAGGAGGACCGGGTTATGGTCGCCCGTCGGGCTTTGCAGGCGCTTTCGCCCGGTGGCCGGTTTATCTGCGGGGACATCTTCCGGGCCGGAGACGACCGGGAAGAGCAGATGCAGAGGGAGATCTGGTGCCGGGGCATGAAGCGGGGAGGAGCTTCCGACGACGTCATCCGGGGAATGGTGGCACAGCGGGAGAAGCACATATCTACGTTCACCACGGTATCGGAGTTCCGGGAGATACTGGTGGAGTCGGGATTCGGTCGTGCGGCTGTGCCGTTCACCTCGGGCTTCGTGGGCCTGGTGGTGGGGTTTGCAGGAGATCCTGAGAGGGTTTGACAAAAGAGGGGGCACTGCCCATAGGGATTGTATCGCCCATCCGCGGACACTTACATGTCACAGGCGGAGACTGCCGTACGCTCCCGGCCCGGGGTGCAAGGCTCTGCCGTGAGCCCGACCGCTCAGTGATACGAAAGAAGGGCATGGAACCGGCGCTGCCCGATCGTTCAGGAATTTGCCCCGGTATGACTTCCATCTTTTCGGCTGCGCAACCAGAAGCGGTCGTGCACCGCATCTCAAACGGTAGGGCGCCGTCCCGCGACTGCCTCCGAAAAAAAAGATTTGGATAGGACGTGCAGCAGAACGCCGGGATTGGACATGGGTTGAGGCGACAGGTGAATATGGTTCGAAGTATTCTGAGGGTATGTCAGCCCTCAGCATAAGTAACACTTAATGAGATAAATATATTACTAATTACACAGAATTTGATTTATTGTAGCATCGTTGCAGAAATGACCGCACTTCTCCTGACAGTGCTCGGGGAGCGGGTCCGCATCGAGCTCTTTGCATCCCTCGTGCAGCCCGGCCGCCGCAATCGCAAACAATCAATCTTAATACGCCCTCGCACCACCGGATAATTATGTGAAGGATCTCCGGCACATCGCCAGGTTTCCTGTTCTCGGGGGGTCCACGGCGGTCCGTGACGCGGCGGCATGACAACCACGCCCTGCGTCCCGGAGCCGCTGCCCCCGGCCGGCATCGACTGGGAGGCCCATATCCCGCAGATAGCGTCGGCGAACCGTGCCCTCGCCCGGTACGACGGCATCCTCCAGGCGATCCCGAAGCCTCGCCTCCTGCTCTCCCCGCTCCTGACGCAGGAGGCGGTGCTCTCCTCAAGGATCGAGGGAATACAGGCGTCGCTTGAGGACGTCCTGCGGTTCGAGGCGAACCCGGGGGAACGGATCAACGATAAGGCCCTTGCCGACATCCAGGAGGTCATCAACTACCGGGAGGCGCTGAACGTTGCGGTCGAGGCCCTCAAGACCCGGCGGCTGGATGCAGCCCTCGCCTGCGACCTGCACCGCATCCTGCTCGCCGGCAGCCGGGGCATGGACCGGGAGCCGGGATGCATCCGCACGGTCCAGAACTTCATCGGCCGGGACGCCCGTATCGAGCACGCGATCTTCGTCCCGCCGGCGCCGGAGAACGTGCCCCGGGCGCTCGCGGACTGGGAGGCCTACCTCTACCGTGAAGGGAAAGACACCCTCGTCCAGCTTTCCGTCTTAATAGCGCAGTTCGAACTCATCCGCCCGTTCTGCGACGGCAATGGGCGTATCGGGAGGATGCTCGTCCCGCTGATCCTCTACGAGAAGGAGCTGACTGCAAGCCCTATGTTCTCCATCAGCGCCTACCTCGAGCGGCACCGGCCGGCCTACTACGAGCGGCTGCTCGCGGTCTCCCGTGAGCGGGACTGGAACGGCTGGATCGCATTCTTCCTCCGCGCCATCGAGGAGCAGGCCGAGGAGAACGGCCGGAAAACAAAGGCAATCCTCGACCTCTATACCGAGATGAAGCAGACGGTGCCGGAGGTAACCCGGTCGCAGTACGCCGCCGCTACGATCGATGCCATCTTCGGGACGCCGATCTTCGATACGTCCGGGTTTTGCAGCCGGTCGGCGATTCCGAAAGCGAGCGGGGCAAAGATCCTCAGGGACCTGGAGGAGAGCGGGATCATCCAGCAGGTACAGGAGGGAAGGGGACGAAACGCGAGCGTCTACGTCTTCCCGCACCTGGTCGCCATCACCGAGGGGAACTGGCTGTGAGTGCCGGGGGCTGCAGACCCGGCTGCATGACACCGGTGGGGGAGAGCGGCCGGCATGAGCACGGGAGCAGGGCCGACTGAAAGGGAACCATATTCAGCCCCCAAACAGAGACCTGTTATGGACGAAGCAACGGACAGGATGGTTGCGCATGTCAGGGCGGCGTTCCCATCAGGTGCGCACGGGTTCGACCACACGGAGAGGGTCGTGCGCCTCTGCGAGCGGATCGGCCCCCTGGAGGGGGCGGATATGGCGATCCTCATCCCGGCCGCCCTCTTCCACGACATCGCACGACCCCTTGAGGAGGAGACGGGCATCCCCCACGAAGAAGAGGGGGCGCGGATGGCGGCGTCCTATCTCCGGTCCATCCGCTACCCCGAATACCACATCGCGGGCATCGTCCACGCCATCCGGGCGCACCGGTACTCCTCGGGCATCGCCCCAGAGACACTGGAGGCCCAGGTGCTCTCCGACGCGGACAACCTGGACGCGATGGGCGCGGTCGGGATCGCGAGGACGTTTATCCGGGCCGGAGAGCACGGAGGGGGCATCGCGGACGCAACCGCTCACTTCCATGACAAACTCCTGAACCTCAGAGACCGGATGTACACAGAGATCGGCCGGAGCATCGCCGAAGAGAGGCACGCACGTCTCGTGGCGTTTCTCGATGCGCTGGACGACGAGACGCAGGCCATTACCCTGCCGGAATCGTGATCGGAGAGTGATAAATGGTCGTTGTCGGAGTGGACGACCGCTCCGTCTTCCTCGAGGACCCCGACATGCTCGGGGCACGGATCGTCATGGACCACGACGAGTTCATGCAGTCCTGGCACGACTACAAGGCCGGGAACCCTGCCGGCCCCGATTCGCCGAGATACTACAGCGTCGGCGTCTTTATCAGGGGTGAAGCGCCCGCAGAGCGGCCGGCGTTCGTCACCCGGGACGTCCTGCCGACCTTCGTGCCGCCGGCACCGCTGCCCTGAGCGGGTAGATCCGGCTCCTGCCCCAACGTTTGGGTAATCGCCGGCATCGGCACAATTTTTCACATCTTCGCGTGAGGCCACGCCGCCCCCTTCACGTATCCGAACAGAACTTTAGCCCCACGATCCCCGATACGATCAGGAGGATACAGAGGAGGCGGACGACGCTCCTTGATTCGCCGAAGAGCATGATACCGGCGATGACCGTTCCGACCGCCCCGATGCCTGTCCAGACGGCATACGCTGTTCCGAGCGGAAGGCCGGAGAGCGAGCGCGAGAGGAGGGAGATGCTCCCGGCCATCACGACGAGGGTCGCCACCGACGGCCAGACCTTCGTGAACCCTTCGGTATACTTGAGGCCGAGCGCCCAGCCGGCCTCCAGGAGCCCGGCGAAGAACAGAGTGATCCAGGCAGTATTCTGCATGAGCCCTCTCTCGTTTGGTCCGGAAAGCGTTATACTTTGTCTGCCCGAACCATGCAGACCCTCCGCTTCCGTCATGTTTAACATGGAAGAGTACCCTCCCGGAGCTCCAGAGGAGGTATGGAGTGTGGTGAAAGTTACCATCGACAGGCCGGGATGCACCAGCTGCGAGTCGTGCTGGACGCTCTGCCCGGACATCTTCGAAGAGGACCCAAACGACGGCCTGAGCTCGATCACGGAACAGTACCGGGTTGACGGCAACCCCGCGGAGGGCAACGTGCCCGACGACCTTGCCGACTGCGCCCTGGAGGCTGCCGACGCGTGCCCGGTCGCAGTCATCGTTGTGGAAGAGTGAGATCGTTTGAAGGGAGGATAAAGCCGACCTGGGTGATAGAACACAGGACGATCATTATTCGCACGCCACGATAAAATTATATACTTTCAGCGTTATGGGGGATCTTGCCTGAGAGTGGGGTCAACCAAAAGGCACATCATCACATGATGCAGCAGGTTCACAGGCAAGGACGGTTACGGCCTGCGAACACAAATAAAACACTGCACCATGAACCGAAGTGTGCCCGGGCGTAAGGCCTTATCTCTTGGGCACACTGTTTTCACCGGCGGATCCCTGTCACATCGACGAGCGATCCCGTGCCGTCGCTCTTCTGAAGCACCGAGAGGTTCCCGTTCGTCTCGAGGACGATTGCGCGCACGCCTTCGAGGGAAACGACCCCCTCCGACCGCAACGCCTGCCGGATCTCGCTCTCGGCGATCCGTTCCCGCCGCATCGCATCGTGCAGGAACTCTCCGTCGTGGAAGATGAGGCGGGGCTCCGACTTCACCGCCTTCTGCACTCCCTCCGACCGGACAGACGACCAGGAGACGGCGTACTGCAGCACGATCAGGATGCCGAAGGCGAGCACCCCTTCCGCAAGCGAAACGTCCCTGGAGACGATCGTCGAGGCAAGGATCGAGCCGACGGCCACGTTCACGATGAAGTCAAAGGCGTTCATCGACGAGAGCGTCCGCTTTCCCGAGATGCGGACGATGATCACAAGGGCCAAGTACGCGCATACGCCGACGATCAGGACCCGCACCAGGAAGGCGGGGTCGCCAAAGAGGATCTCCTGCAGGAATCCGTCGGTCATACCCCGCACTGCACGGGGGATACGTTAATCCTTTCCGTGCAGGAAACGTCAAAAAGGCTTTGTTGGAACTCCACCTGTTTGTTCCAGATAGTCGCAATCCTGGGGCACTCCGGGGCACGGCTTTCTCCCGGCTGCGCATCTGGCGGCGCTCATGCTCCGGACGTCCCGTCCATTGCGAGTCCAAGACCTTCGGTCTTCTCATGCTCCGGTTCTAACGAACCATCGCAATCGCCACGCACTGCCCGCCCCCCGGGGTCGGGAGGAGCGCGTAGCGCGGGTGGTGGGGGTTACAGAGATCCACTACAACGTGGAGACAGGGGAGGGGGTCTCCCCTCCCCGCGAGCCGCCACCCCCAATGGCGATAGCCACCACGGTCCACTGCACGGGGACATGCCCGAGGAAAAAGGCCGATCCCAGGGGCAAGCCGGCCCAGCACCAACTTCATCAGGATTGGGATGAAGACCGGAACAGAGTTTCAACAGATTTCAAAAAAGATGGGTAGTCAGAGCGCCGGCCTGCTCTTCAGCGCCTCTACGAGGAGCCGGACCCCGGCCTCGATGTCGCCGGCATCGACCACCTCGACCGGAGAGTGGATGTAGCGGGCGGCGATCGAGAGCGGGATGCTCGGGATACCGCCCCGCTCCAGATGGATGATCGTCGCGTCGGTGTTGCCGCCGGTCCCCACCTCGAGCTGGCAGGGGATGTTGTTCTTCTCCGCGGTCTCCCGGAGCCACGCGGTCATCCGCGGGTCGGCCATCAGCCCGCGCCCGCTCGCGCTGACGAGGACGAGGACCGGACCCTTGCCCATCTCGACGCTCGCGTCCTTCTTCTCGATCCCGGGATGGTCGCCGGGGATGGTGACGTCGGTCGCGATCGCGCAGTCGGGATTCAGGGAGTAGGCGCTCACCTTCGCGCCTTTGAGCCCCAGCTCCTCCTGGACCGTGAAGACGCCGTAGATCGTGTGGGGCGACTCGGTCTGCTGCAGGGCCCGGATGAGCATCGCGACGCCGACCCGGTTATCGAGCGCCTTGCCCGTGACGCGGGTGCCGGCAAGTTCCGTGAACTCGCGGTCGGTGGTGATCGGGGTGCCGATCTCGATCCCGAGGTTCTTCACCTCCTCCTCGCTCGTAGCGCCCACGTCGACAAACATATTCTCGATCTTGATCTCCTTCTTGCGCTCCTCGTCCTTCATGACGTGAGGGGGCTTTGCGCCGAGGACGCCCGGGACCGGACCATTCTTCCCGTGCAGCACCACCCGCTGGCAGTAGAGCACCGGCCCGTACCAGCCCCCGATGGGGACGACCCGGATGAACCCCTTCTCGTCGATATACTGGACCATCAGGCCGATCTCGTCCATGTGGGCAGCGAGCATGATGGAGAAGTCGTCGCCGCGCTTCACGGCGATCAGGTTGCCCATCGTGTCCTCGCGGAACTCGTCGACCGAACCCGCAAGCTCCGCCCTGACGATCTCCCTGATGCTTCCTTCGCTGCTCGAGACGCCGTGGGCGTCGGATAACTTCCTGAGTAACTCTTTCACCACTCTTCTCTCACCCCATTAATTCCCCGAGCCGCCCGACCGCACGGGAGAGGTTCTCCCGGGAGGTCGCGTAGCTGAAGCGTGCGTATTCAGGCGCCCGCGAGCCGAACGCTCCGCCGGGCACGATGATGATACCCGCATTAACGGCCTTCTCGATAAGGGTTTGCCCCATCGGGACGAACATGTAGAACGCGCCCTCCGGCCGGGGGAAGTCGAACCCGATGCCGGTAAGCCCGTCGTAGAGGAGATCCCGCCTGGCGCGGTACTCACTGCGCATCCGCGCAACCGGTTCCTGGTCGCCGGCGTACGCGGCGAACGCAGCATACTGCGATATCGACGTCGCGCATGCCTGGGCGTACTGGTGGACCTTGAGGAACTCCGGGATGTAGTCCTCGGGCGCCGCGAGATAGCCGACCCGCCAGCCCGTCATGGCGTAGGTCTTGCTCGCAGCGTTGACGGTGATGACGTCCTCGCCGAACCGGGCCGCGCTGACGTGCTCTTTTTCGTAGATGAAGTGCTCGTAGACCTCGTCGGAGACGACGGTGACGCCCCGGTCGCCCGCGTACTCCACGAGGGCGCGGATGGACTCCTCGCTCTCGACCGCGCCCGTCGGATTTCCCGGGGAGTTCAGGATAAAGACCCGCGCTCCGTCCATCTGCTCCTTCGCCCGCTCGACGTCGATATGCAGGTCCGCATCGAGCGGCACGCCCTCGGGCTTTCCGCCGGCGAAGGCCGCAAGCGCAGCATAGGAGACGAACCCCGGGTCGGTGAAGAGAACCCGGTCACCCGGGTCCACGAGCGCCTCCATGACGAGATGGAGCGCCTCGCTCCCTCCTGCCGTGACCAGGATCTGCTCCGGCCGGTAGGTGAGATTGTTCTCCCGTGCAAACTTTTCGCAGATCGCCTCCCGGAGCTCCGGGATACCGGCGTTCGGCGTGTAGCCGGTCCTTCCCTCCCTGATGGCGGCGATCGCGGCCATCTTGATATGGTCGGGCGTATCGAAGTCCGGCTGCCCGATCCCGAGGTTGATTGCATCAGGCCCCCCCGCTTCAAAGAGCTTGCGGATGCCCGACATCTCCACCGACCGGACCCGGTCGGCGTACCTGTGTTCATTCATAACATACCCTCACTCGATGTTCGCATGCCGGCACTGGAGGTCTTCGGGCCTGCACTGGGTGATCTCCATCAGCCGGGATATGATCGCGTCCGCAAAGACCATGGCAGTCGTCTCGAAGATGGTGCCGAGCGGTGCAAACGACTTGTGCTCGCCCATCATCTGCCGGATCTCGAACTCAGCCGACTCATCGGCCACCTTATCCCGCTGGCTCTCGATGATGACGATGCAGTCGGCGATGCGGCCGATCCTAGAGTCTCTCTTTGAGGTAATAAGACAGACCCTTCCGCCAATCTCCTTTGCGGTCTCCGAGATATCCGCAACCGTCTTCGTCGCGCCGGATCCGGAGAAGACGATAATGACGTCTCCCGGCTTCATGGCCGGAGTCACGGTCTCCCCGACGACGAATGCAGCGAGCCCGAGGTGCATCAGGCGCATGGCAAACGATTTTGCTACGAGCCCGGAGCGCCCGGCGCCCATGGTATAGATGCGATCTGCGTTCAGGATCTCGGCGAGGAGCGCATCGATCTCATCGTCGGACATCACGTCCGCGATGGTCCTGATCTTGGTCGCCATCAACCGCATCATGTTCTTAACCGGGTGATTTGTCATCGTAGTTCCGCTGTTAGGTTTCACGAGATCCTACATTAGAATATCCCAGATGCGCCGGTACGGGGAGTGATTGCTCTCGCCATCCAAACCTCCCGGGCTCCGGCAGGAGCAGGGAGCGGCAATTACCGGATATGCCGGGACCAACCACACTTCCTCCGGGAGCGGCCGCGGGCGATGGGGCGGGATCAGGAATCGCCGCCCTCATGCGCGAAACGCCAATCCACATCCATAATGCAGGCAGATAGCATCCAATCGCATCGCTCGATCAACCCCGATGATGCAAAAGGCTATGCTCGATCATCACAAAATACATACAAAATTCGGCACGCCGTTCCGGCTGTAAAACAGGGGCAATTGCTGCTTGAATACAATTCTGCAGCACCATTTGCCCCCTAAGCGACCACAAAGTGCCGATGTAGGTAAATTCTCCTGAACAAGGGGCAGATCAGGGATTGCGCGGGCCTGCCGTTCCCCGCACCGGTATACGGGAGGGCGCACGGCGGGACCCGGGGGACAACAGCAGGTGAAGGGATGGAGAAACAGCCGGCAGGGCATTCTGATGAGGAGATCCTCGGTCTCCTCGACGAGAACGTACGGGAATGGTGCATACAACAACTCAAGGGGCGTTTCACGCCGCCGCAGCGGATGGCGGTCCCGCTCATCCACAAGAAAAAAAACGTCCTCATCTGCTCGCCGACCGGGTCGGGAAAGACCCTCTCGGCATTCCTTGCGATCATCGACGACCTCTTTGTCCGGGCACGGACGGAGGGGCTCGAGGACAGCGTCTACTGCCTCTACATATCGCCGCTCAAGTCGCTTGCAAACGACATCCACAAGAACCTCAGCCAGCCGCTCGACGGGATCAGGGAGATCGCCCGCGAGCGGGGAGTCGGGCACACGCCGATCCGCCACGCGATCCGGCACGGGGACGTCTCCAGGGCGGATAAGGCAAAGATGGCGAGAAAACCCCCCCACATCCTCAACATCACCCCCGAGACCCTCGGGATCCTCTTAAACTCCCCGAAGTTCCGCGAGAACCTCCGGACGGTCCGGTGGGTCGTCGTCGACGAGATTCACTCCCTCGCGGGCTCGAAGCGCGGCGTCCACCTCTCGGTGAGCCTCGAGCGGCTCGAGGAACTGGTGAGGGAGGGCGGCGGCGGCTTTACGCGGATCGGGTGCTCGGCGACGATCGAACCGCTCGATGAGGTCGGCCGGTTCCTGGTCGGCGCCGGGCGCGAGGTGGAGATCGTCGATACCCGGTTCGCGCGGGAGTTCGACCTACAGCTCCTCTGCCCGGTTCCCGACCTGATCGACACCACCCCCGAAGACCTCTCGCGGCACCTCTATTCGACGATCCACCGACTCGTCCAGGAGCACAGCAATACCCTCGTCTTCACGAACACCAGGAACGGCGCAGAACGGATCCTCCACAACCTCCGTGTCCGCTACCCGGAGTGCTACACGGAAGAGAACACGGGGTGCCACCACGGCTCGATGGGGACGGAGGGAAGGCTCGCCATCGAGGAGAAGCTCAAGTCAGGGAGGGTGAAGGTGGTGACGACCTCGACGTCGCTCGAACTCGGGGTCGACATGCCCCACGTCGACCTCGTCCTCCAGGTGGGATCCCCGAAGTCCGTGGCAGCGCTCCTCCAGCGCATCGGGCGGGCCGGGCACCGCCTCGGCGAGGTGGTCAAGGGGCGGATCGTCGTCCTTGACCGCGACGAACTCGTGGAGTGCGCGGTGATGCTCCGGGAGGGGCAGAGCGGGTTTGTCGACCGGATCCACATACCGGAGAACTGTCTCGACGTCCTTGCGCAGCACGTCTTCGGGATGGCGCTTGAGGGGAGGACCGAGATCGATGCGATGCTCGAGGTGATCCGCCGGTCCTACTGCTACCGGGACCTCGAGGAGGAAGACCTCATGAGCGTCGTCCGCTACCTCGCGGGAGAGTACGCGGGGCTTGAGGAGCGGCGGATCTACGCGAAGATCTGGCACGATGCGGAGGAAGGGACGATCCGGAAGCGAGGACGGAACGCCCGGATGATCTACTTCCTCAACTCCGGGACCATCCCGGACGAGTTCTCCTGCGACGTCCTCACCCGGGACGGGGCCTTTGCCGGCAACCTGGACGAGAAGTACCTGGAGCGGATGAACAAGGGCGACGTCTTCGTCCTCGGGGGACGGCGCTACAAGTTCGCCTACCGCCGGGGCGGGAAACTCTACGTCGACCCGACAACCGACCGCCCGACGATACCGAGCTGGTTCTCCGAAAAACTCCCGCTCTCGTTCGACCTCGGGCTTCACGTCCTCCGGTTCAAGGAGATGATGCTTCGTGCGATGCAGACGGCGGAGACGGAAGACCTCGTCGATACGCTCCTTGCCGGGTACCCCATCGACGAGAACAGTGCCCGGAGCATCTGCGCGATCTTCGAGCAGCAGGTGCGCTACATGGGTGATCTGGCCGTCCCCACGCCCGGCCGGATCGTCGTCGAGGAGCAGGTCGACCGGGAGAACCACCGCCGCCTCTACTACTTCATGACCAACTACGGGCTGCGGTTCAACGACGGGTTCTCCCGGATCGTCGCCTTCATGATTGCGCGGGACGTCACGACGAACGTCTCGGTCGGGATCAGCGATACCGGGTTTCTGGTCTCGATTCCCCTCGAGAAGAAAGCCGACCCCGTGCGCATCCTCCGGGACATCCGGGCCGACGAGTGCTGCGCGGTCCTTGAGGAGGCTGTCGGGGATACCCAGCTCTTAAAGCGGGTCTTCCGGATCAACGCGGCCCGGTCGTTCATGATCCTCCGTAACTACATGGGCAAAAGAAGGAGCGCCCGCCGCCAGCAGGTGAGCGCCGACATGCTGATCAAGTTTGCAAAACGGCTCGACGGCTTCGCCGTGATGCGGGAGACCTACCGCGAGGTGATCGAGGACCGGTTCGAGGTGGAGAACATCCGGCGGATCGTCGACGGCATCGGTGCGGGCACAATCGAGGTCGTTCTGACCCGTGCCGCGTCCCCGAGCCCGCTCGCGTTCGGGATCGCGACGCTCGGGGTCTCCGACGCGGTCTACGCACAGGACAAACTCTCAATGCTCCGCGAGTTCCAGCGCCGGGTGATGAGCAGCATCGGAGGTGAGGCGGCGGCATGAACGCGGTCACGGAAGCCGACCTCCTCTCCCGGTTCGGCTTTTATAAGGGCGCGCTCTTTGTCCGGGAACAGTCCCTCTGTGTCGTCTCCGACGTTCATATCGGGCTTGCGGAGGCGCTCTACCGGCAGGGGCTCCACTTCCCCCTCCACGAGGAGGAGACGCTGCTCGAGCGGTTCGAGGCCATCCTCGGAAGATTCCGCCCGGCGGTCTTCATCCTCGACGGGGACATCTTCCACGCCTTCGACCGGGTGAGCCGGGACGTGAGGGAGACGCTCTCGACGATCCTTGCGGCGCTCCGGGCCGAGTGCGAGGTTGTCCTCGTCCGGGGATCGCACGACGTTATGCTGCCGGCGATCGTAGGAGGGACGGTCGAGCGGTACGATCGCGGCGGCTACACGGTGGTCCACGGCGATCAGGCGGTCGACGACCACGGAACGCTCATCATCGGTCACGACCACCCGGCGATCGAGATCGATCTCGCCCGGTTCCCGTGCTTCCTCTACGGGCAGGGCGCGGCGCGTGGGCGAGACCTCGTCGTGATGCCGGCCTATAACCCCCTCTCGCCCGGCGTCATGATCAACTATGCGCGGGGCAGGGACTTCCTCTCACCCATCCTCCGCCGCGTGGACGTGGGTGCTCTGCAGCCGGTGGTGGAGGTCGACGGCGAGGCGGTGGTTCTCCCGCCGCTCGCCGGCATCCGGCGGTTCGCGTGAGAGCGTGTGACGAACGCTCCGTGTGCCATAGAGGTTTTGCACAGTTCTCGTCCCCCGACGGACCTCGAAAAAAGATTGTGATCTTATTTACTCTTCAATCACGACGACAGGCTTGATGAGGTCGCGCGGCTTCTCCTTCATCAGGAGCAGAGCCTCTTCCATCTTGTCAAAGCCCTTGAACCGGTGGGTGAGCATCGGGGAAAGGTTGAGCTTGCCGACTTCAACGAGGCTTGCGAGTTTCTCCATCCGGCGTCTGCCGCCGAGCATCAGGCCGCAGTGGATGAACTTGTGGCTCATGCCGCAGCCCCACTCGACACGCGGAATATAGACGTGTTCGCCGGAGCCGAGGTAATTGACGTTCCCGATAATTCCACCGGGCTTGACCATCTTGATTGCCTGCTCCATGGTGTGTACGTCGCCGCCGGCGATACAGACCTTGTCGACACCCTTGCCGTCGGTCTTCTCGAGGACCTGCTCGACGATGTCGCCGTTCTTATAGTTGATGATATCGGTTGCGCCGTAGCCCCGCGCAACGGTTGCGCAGTCAGGTCTGCTGCCGACCGCAAGAATGTGGGACGCACCCATCAGGTTTGAACCGGCAACTGCCATCAGTCCGACAGGGCCGATACCGATACAGCAGACGGAGTCGCCGAGTTTGATCTGAGCGAGTTCCGCGGCCTGGAAACCGGTCGGGACCATGTCGGTGAGCATGGTTGCTTCTGCTACCGGGATGGAGTCCGGGAGGATTGCAAGGTTTGCATCCGCTTCGTTGACATGGAAAATCTCGCCAAAGACACCGTCCTTGAAGTTCGAGAACTTCCAGCCCGAGAGCATCCCGCCGGAGTGCATTGGGAATCCGCCCTGCGCTTCAACGGTCATCCAGTCGGGAGTGATCGCCGGGACGATAACCCGGTCGCCGGGTTTGAACTCCTTCACCAGTGAACCGACTTCAACGATCTCTCCGACAGCTTCGTGTCCAAGGATCATGTCGTTGCGCTCACCAAGTGCTCCTTCCCACACCGTGTGGATATCAGAGCTGCACGGTGCGACTGCAAGCGGCTTCACCAGTGCATCAAGCGGGCCGCATGTGGGTGCTTCCTTCTCGATCCATCCGATTTCGCCGATCTTGCGCATTGCAAGTCCTTTGATTTTCTTTGCCATGGTATATCCATCCACTCGTTTGTCAGTGAGCCGGAGGCTCACGCGGGCCTCGCGAGCAACGCTCACGGACCCGTGCCGATCGATACCCGTCCGATCGGCACTTTTGCGACCGGATGATCAACCGACATAGTTCCCAGTTGCTAAGCGAGACATATATATTTTCTGCTATGTATCCTTCCGCGGATTATAGCGCCATTTCAGGGCGTTTTCGCTCATTTCCGGAAATTAATCCAGAATTCAGGAATGAGGTGCAGCGGAGGGATCCGCGCGGTTTTCGTGCAGTTAGGGCATATATTCGCCGACACTCATCTCGATTTGGCATTTGACGGTCCTGAATAGAAATATCTTTATGAAATATAATCCCTAATATTATATCATATGGAGGAGTGGGCCCGTACATGGCTGAAAGAGCAGCGGCAAAAGGGCGAGAGATGTATCGAGATCAAGGAGATCCAGGGCAAACCATATGTCTATCGCTCAACGAGCGTCTATGACCGGACAACCAGATCGCCGAAGAAGGTGAGCACCTACCTCGGGCGGCTCACGAAAGAACACGGCCTCATCCCCAAAGGAACAAGGCGCGCGGGCACCCCTACACAACCCCGCAACGTTTATGAACACGGAAATGCCGCCCTGATGGCAGAGGAGCTCGGCGAACTGATTCCTGCCCTCCGGGAAGCGTTCCCCACCTGCTGGCAGGAGATCGTCGCACTCACCTTTACCCGAACCGCCGTGTACACCCCGCTCGCAAGGGTTGGGGACACCTGGGGGAAACTCGACAACGTCCTCGGTATTACGCCGGATTGTGATCTCGGCGCCCTCTCCCGGGTCCTCGCTGCAATCGGCAGCGACCATGCCGCCCAGCAGGCGGTGTTCCGGCACCTCTCCACACAGGCGCACCAGCTCGTCTACGACCTCTCGTTCGTCTTCTCCAGCTCGGACATCTTCAACCTTGGC
The DNA here is from genome assembly GCA_002839575.1 of Methanomicrobiales archaeon HGW-Methanomicrobiales-6. Lineage (GTDB taxonomy): Archaea > Halobacteriota > Methanomicrobia > Methanomicrobiales > Methanoculleaceae > Methanoculleus > Methanoculleus nereidis. Next base: position 10,250 of record PGYH01000004.1, on the reverse strand, counting down.
GAGTTCAACAATAACACGGATAACGTCTGGTTGCGGCAGATCAACATCGCGCTCTTCATCGCAACGGATACCCGCCTCCCCACGATGTTTCAGGTCCTGCCGGGAACGGTCGGGGACGCCGCTACCCTCATCGCATCCCTTGCGGAGAGCGATACTGCAAGGACGACGCTCGTCCTCGACCGGCGAACCGTCTCAGAGGCAAACGAGACTCTCCTGCGGGAGAGAACGATCCCGTTCGTCGTCCTCCAGCGCCGTAACAGTGCGCGGTATGCAACCAGGATCCATCTCACCGACCACTTCTTCTACCGCAAACGGCTCATTCGTGCCGGGAAACGCGAAGTCAACGGCCTGACGCTCTACCTCTACGAGGATGCCGATCTCGAGATAGAGGAGAAGAAAACCCTCTACCGCCTGCTGGAAGTGGGTCAGATCGACCGGGAAACGCTGAACCAGCGTATGAAACGCGCCGGCAGGATCCTGCTCCTCTCCTCGATCATGGCGGACCCGCAGGAGATCTACGAACTGTATAAGTCGCGGAACATGGTTGAGGACCATTTCGACGCGTTCAAGAGCCTGCTCCTGGCAGACAAGCCCTACCTCCAGGACGCCACAGCGGTCTTCGGCCACATATTTATCGAGTTCCTCTGCTCCTACCTTTACTGCCGGATCCAGAACAGGATCGAGCAGGCGGGGCTATCTGCGCATCTCTCGCCCGAGGAGCTCCTCCTGAAACTCTCGAAGGTGTATACGGTGGTCTCCGGGGGAGAGAAGCGGACAAACGAGGTGCCGGAGCACATACAGGGAGTTGCCGGGAGACTCCATATCGATATTCCCTGACGCATGGGCGGGAAAACAATCGCACGGAGCGTGGAACCGCAATTGTGGTCCAAAAAAATTGATACCGTCTCCCGGAGGGCGGTATCAGGAGAGCTTCCGGTACAGGGCGACATCCAGCGGACCGGCGAACAAGGGGCCCGCTTTCTCCACGAATCCCTGGAAATGCGGAGTCGCGTTATGGAAGTCGATTGCGGCCTGGTCTTTCCAGACCTCGATGAACGTGAACTTCGCGGGGTCTGCGATATCTGCGTAGAAATCGTAGGAAACGTTTCCTTCCTCCTTCCTGCTCGAATCGACCAGGTTACCGGCGAGCTGCACGAGTTCTTCGGCCCTGCCCGCTCTGGCACTGCATCTGGCAATAATGGTTATCATAGATTCATCCTTCCTGCCGGTTGGCAACATCGATAATCTTTTTGCAGAGGTAAAAATAGTTACGCACCCGCACGGACGGCTTTTCCGGGCGCAGGGAGCCGCCATTGCCCGGGCGGCCGATACCAGCGGCCGCGATCGATCCGGCCGGCTCGCCTCGCTCCATCTGCTGCCGGCTCCAGGAGAACAACCATAACACCTTAGCGCCGGGAACCCAAACGGGATCCTGGTATACCGTGTGGATCGCGAATATCCTGGCCGGAACAATCGTGCTGGTTCTCGGGATCATCATCAGGGCATTCAACGCAAGCGGCCTCATTGCAGGCTATAACACTGCTTCTGCCGAAGAGAAAGCAGAGTACGACGAAGAAGCGCTGACGGGATTCGTGGGCGCTCTGCTGATCGCCGCGTCCGCGATTCTCCTCGCCGGCGGGCTGCTGGCAGTTGCAGGCGCGCCCGGATTCGTGGCCGGCGCGTCATGGCTCCTGTTCCTCGTGATCATCATCGGGGGCGTCGTGTACATGAACACCGGGGAGCGGTTCAGGCGGTGAGGGGCGGGGCAGGGTGATACCTGCAGAGTAACGCCTATATACCCTCCCGGCATCCGGAGTCCCGGAGATGACCCGTCATGACACGCCGGACTGTTATCATCCTTGCCGCGGTTGCGGTGATTGCCCTCCTCGGGATCGCCGTGGCCGTCGTGGTGCCGCCGGGGGGCACCGCCGGCACCCTGCCGATCCATACGATCACCCTCCCGCCGGGGTTTGCAATCGACGTCTATGCCAACGTCACCGGAGCGCGGTCGATGACCATGTCCCCGAACGGGACGCTCTTTGTCGGGAGCCGCGGCCCGGGGAACGTCTACGCCATCCCCGACCGCGACGGCGACGGGAGGGGCGATGAGGTGATCACGATCGCGAGCGGTCTTAATTCCCCGAACGGGGTTGCGCTCCGTAACGGCTCCCTCTACGTTGCCGAGATTAGCCGCGTCCTCCGCTACGACGATATCGAGGCGAACCTCGATAACCCGCCCGAGCCGGCGGTGGTGAGCGACGCCTTCCCGGACGACGCGTCGCACGGGTGGAAGTTCATCGCGTTCGGGCCTGAGGGGAAACTCTACGTCCCCGTGGGCATGCCCTGCAACGTCTGCGACCCCGACGACGAGCGGTACGGCACCATCCTCCGGATGAACCCTGATGGGACCGACCTCGAGGTCTACGCCCGGGGCATCAGGAACACCGTGGGCTTCGACTGGCACCCCCAGACCGGCGAACTCTGGTTCACGGAGAACGGCCGGGACTGGCTCGGCGACGACGTCCCGCCGGACGAGCTGAACCGGGCGCCGGAGCCGGGGATGCACTTTGGATTCCCCTACTGCCACGGGCGGTCGATCCCCGACCCGGAGTTCGGAGCGGAGCGGTCCTGCAGCGAGTTCACGCCGCCCGAGCAGGAACTCGGGCCGCACGTGGCCGCGCTCGGCATGCGGTTCTATGACGGCGAGCAGTTCCCTGAAGAATACCAGAACAGGATCTTCATCGCCGAGCACGGTTCCTGGAACCGGGCGGAGCCGATCGGCTACCGGGTGATGATGGTCGAACTCGAGAACGGCACGCCCGTCTCCTACGAGGCCTTCGCGGAGGGCTGGCTCCAGGGCCGCGATGCATGGGGACGGCCGGTTGACGTCGAGGTCGCAAACGACGGTTCGCTCCTGATCTCGGACGACCGGGCGAACGCCGTCTACCGGATAACCTACCCGGGGGTCACTTCCCCTTCCTGATGACCCTTCCAAAGGAGAACGGGGTCGGGCCCGGCACAGTGACCGGGAACGTCCCCTCCGCCGCCCGCCGGACATCCTCTATCGAGTAGAACGCCTTCGGATTGAACTCGTGGATGGCGTCCTCCACGTCGCGGATGCTCTTTCTCTTGATCACCGAGAAGAGAACCTTGCCCGGCCCCTGTTTCCCCTGGGCGTCGAGGACCGTCACCCCGTAGCCGGCGGCGCGAAGGTAATCGATGAGGTTCGTTGCATCCCGCTGGGTGATGATCCGGATGAGCGCGAGCCCCATTGCCAGCCGTTCCTCGACGAGCATCCCGATGTAGTTCCCGGCGGCGAACCCGGCCGCATAGGCGAAGTAGTTGAGGGGGTTCGTGAGGTTCTGAAAGATCTGGCCGATGGCGACGATCCAGATCAGGATCTCGACAAACCCGAGGACCGGGGCGATCATCTTCATCCCCCGCGAGACGAAGATGATCCGCATCGTCCCGATGGTAACGTCGCAGATACGCGCGAGAAAGATGAACACCGGGATTACGACCAGCGAGAAGACCTCCGGGTCAATCTCCGGGACGATGCCGAGCATGGATCATGGTTGACGAGCAGGGATTATATTTTTATCCATATTCAAATATATGTCGGACACAAAAAATTCCTGGAAAATACTATTTGATGATAATAAACAAAAAATACCCGGAAAACAGGTCCGAAGGGTGCGCAGATCATGCAGGCGATCCGGGTGTCCGGATCGCCGGCTCCGTCTCACCCACGCCGGGAGAGCACCATCTCCCGGAGAGGCCGGTAACCGGCCTCTCCGGGGAGCAGGCCGGGTATGATCGCAAAAGCCATCATACAGTGCGTTTCACCCCGGGTTTACCGGAAATTTCGGCATGTACCCGAGTTTTCAATCATAACCCTGTGGGATAGCATTATGGTCCCAGAGTATGATCAGGCATACTGTGGTGATATAACATGCCGAAGTGCTACAGCTGTGGAGCAGAGATCAACCCGAAAAAGACCCGGTGTCCCAAATGCGGAGCAAAAGTTGAAGCAGGAACGGGAAAACAGCCAGAAGCAGGAGTTGCAAGGGGGCGGCAGTAAAGACCCCAATACCCATTACTCATCCTGTTCTTCTCCTACCCGGTGGCGCGGAGCGGTGCGCCACCAGTAGTAGACTTCATAGACCAGCAGCGCGAGCAGCACCGCGCAGGCCCCGAAGAAGAAGCCCATCACCAGGTCGTGGACCGGCAGCGCCCCGGCGCCGTCCAGGGCCGGGACAGGAGACTGGAGCGTCGAGAACTCGTTATCCTCTCCGACGCTCCTTGAGGTGGGTTCCACGCCCCAGGACGGCGGCAGCACCGTCGGAAGGATTGCCCAGAGCCCGAGGCTCGCGAGGATGACAATCCCAAAAAGCATCGCGTACTTCTGCAGCACCGACCGGAGATCGCTTGCCGGCGACGCGATGATGAGGACCTGGTTCGCAAGCCCGTAAACCTTCACCTCGCGCCCTTTCTCGCTCCATCGGGTCTCCATAACCTCAAGGAGCCCGGCGTCGAGGAGGTTCTCGATGTGGTAGGAAGCGGTGGTGATCGGGATCTTCATCTGCCGGGCAACCTCCGACGACGTCAGCGGTCCGCCGCCGAAGGCCTGGATGATCGCGTTCGCCGTCTGGCTCGCCATTGCCCGGGCGATCTTCTGTGCTCGCTCATCGCCCGGCTGGACAACTACAACATCATTCGCCATGGAGTGCTTCAATAATTCGGTCGCGCCCGTGCTCGAGCGCCTCTTCGAGACGGGAGACATCCGGGCCTGCGCCCTGTGCAAGGTTCGGCTTGCCGCCGCCCTTCCCGCCGAGGATGCCGCAGGCTTCCCGCACGATATCGACAGCGTTCACCGCTGATGCGCCCGACGCCGCCACAACCTTCACGTTGCCGTCTCCCGATGCAAAGAGCGCCACGCCGCCCTCGTCGGCGATGGTGGTGGCGAGTGCGACGAGTTCCTTATGGGTCGCTTCCAGTTCCCTGACGACGACCCTGACCCCGTCAACCATCTCGCCGTCGAGACTCCGCATCTCGAGGTCCACCACTTTCTTCTGGAGACGTTCGATCTCTTTCTTCTGTTCTTTCCACTCGCCAAAGAACCGCGCTACTGTTGCCGGCAGGTTCTCAGGCTGGACGCTCACCACGTCGGCGGATGCCCGGAGGAGTTCCTCCATGTGCTGCACGGCATGCACGGCAGCGAGACCGGCCGCAAAGACCAGCCGCTCGACGCCGTCCTGGATATGCTCGACACCAAGGATCCTGATCGGTCCGATCTCGCCGGTCGTCCGGACATGCGTTCCCGCGCACGCCTGCACGTCGGCACCGACCTGCACCGTCCTGATCTCCCGGCCCGGCGGAACGCCGCCCTGGTAAAGGCCGAACCCGTACTTCTGCTCGGCTTTCGTCCGCTCCTCGACGTGGACGTAGACCAGCGTGTCGGCCATGACCAGGCGGTTCGCCTCAATCTCGATCTTCCTGAGCTCGTCGGGCGTGATATGCGCATAATGCCGGATGTCCAGGCGGGAAGCCTCGCTCCCCTTCTGGGCGCCGGCCTGGTGTACGTGGACGCCAAGCACCTGCTGAGCGGCGTGCAGAAGAACGTGGGTCGCCGTGTGGTGGCGCATCAGCGACCACCGGCGCTCTTCGTCCACCATGCCCTTCACCCGGTCGCCGCGTTTCAGGGGACCACCCGTGATCCGGTGGAGGATGACCTCCCCGACCTTCACGGCTTCCTCAACCCGCACCATGCTATCGGACGTCACCAGGGTACCGGTGTCGGACGGCTGGCCCCCTCCCTCAGGGTAGAAGAGCGTCTGGTCCAGCACCGCCACCCCGTCAAAGTAGTCAAGCACCATCGCCTCGAACTCGATCTCGTTCGGGAGTTCGTAATAGAGCTTCTTTGTGGGGGGGAGATTTTTCGCCCGTTCGCGATAGCGGGCAAGCGGATCCTCACCCTCCGCCTCCTTCTGCGCCTCGGAGTGAGACTCGGCAATCAGCGAGTAGAAGTTGTCGGGGATCTCCACGACAGCGCCCTCGGCGGCAGCGACGTCCTTTATCATCTCAGGCGGGATGCCATGCGAGTCGTAGAGGGTGATGACTTCCGCGAGAGGAACCCGGGAACTCTTCGCTTTGTAATTCCGGGCGATCTTCTGGACGATCCTCGTTCCGCGCTCAAGGGTGGTTGCGTATCGCGCCTCTTCGTTTTCCACGATCTCGCTGACCACATTGAAGTCCTGCTCGAAGTTTTCGACTCCCACGATCTGCATCTGCGCCTTTATCAGGTCGGCCAGATCCTCATCTATCGAGAGATCGTTCATCATTCGGAGCGTCCGGCGAAGCACGAGCCGGGCGAGGTAGCCTTCCCGGACATTCGAGGGGACGATGCAGTCGCCGAGCATATAGGCGAGGCAGCGGGTGTGATCGGCAATCGAGTAGACCTTCTCGATCGGGACGACGAACCGCTCGAGACGTTCGACGGGTACGTCGATAGCCTCGGCGACCTTTCTCCTGAGGTTGTAGAGGTTCGTCCCGGAGATGTCCATCACCCCGGCGAACCGGGCGCTGAGCCCCATGATCTTCGTGAACTCCGGATTGTCAAGGAGGTTCTCAAGATGGGCCGAATGCATCAGGCGGCTCACCATCTCCGGGAAGACCGCGTCATAGATCGTTGGCGAGCCCTTCGAGGCCCAGACGAACCGTTCAAGGCCGTAGCCGGTATCCACGATCTTCAGCCGCATCGGGTAGTAGGGCACCCCGTTCACGTCGACGGGCGGCTGATCGGTCTTCTGCCGCCCGAGGTTCATGAAGACCAGTGTCGCGACCTCGAGGCCGCCGATGAGCACCTCGACTGAGGCTCCGGCGTTCCCGCCGCCATACCAGGGGTGCTCCTTGTAGCTAACCCGGTCAAGATCGCCCCCGATAGACTTGATGAACTCGTCACAGAGGGCGACCGTCTCGTCCTTCCAGTAGATCTGCTCCTCCGGGGTGTTGAAGGCGTGGTGCGCCATCATCTCAAAGAGCGTCAGGTGGCGCCCGGATCTTCCGACGGAGTCGAGATCGTTTAAGCGGATGCAGGGCTGAGAGATGGTCAGCGGGTTCGCCGGCGGCGGGACGACCCCGCTCGTAACGAACGGCTGGAAGTCGGCGATGGATGCGATGGTGAGGTAGATATCGTCTCTCCACCGGGCGGCTACGGGGTATCGTTCGAGACGTGTATGACCGTGCCGCTCAAAGAACGAGAGGAATGCCTCTCGCATCTCGCTGACGCTATGGGGTTTGAAGACCGGGTTGCCGATGAAGTTATACGTTACACACGGAGCGTCCCCGCAGAACTCTTGTTCGGGGTCCCGGGTCCAGAAGGCCGCCCCGCAACTCTTGCAGACCTTCCGCTCAAACCCTTCGGACCTGAAATAATCGAGCGTATATTCTTCCTCGAGCATTGAAAATCACGCAGCATAAGTTGGTATGATTGTGACCGATATAGTTGTTTGTGCGGATTGTTCAAGGCTTCCATGTGTCCTGATACCAGAGATCGTAGGATTCATATAATCCTGTCCGCTCGGCGATGCGTACTGCAAGGATGTGCCAGCATTCGCGTCCCCGGAAGAGAAAGTCGCTGCAGGTGCAGAAATCACCTTCGACGATGTACTCGTCGCTCCGGCCCACCACGATGAAGAAGTCCCGGTAGCGCTTCACCTGCCCTTCATCGACGGCGGTGAGCGCCTTTTTCCCCCGCTCCCCGTAGACGCGCTCGATGCAGGTGCGGAACTCCGGCGTCAGCGCCCGGTCGCGCTCGATCTTTCCCCAGATACCCCTCATGGAACTACCACTACGTGTGGCGGATCAGGGATATAATGCCACCCCATGCGCGATGCAAGTGCTTCCATGGCCGGGGCCTCAAGCGCGTAGTGGGTGGATTCAAGGCAGGGGATGGGCGATGCACGGGCCACGCTGTGCTTGAGTTCCGCCGAGAGGAAGGCTTCCGCTCCGAGACCGGCGGCCTCCCGGATCAGGTCGGGGTCAAACCCGCTCCCCCCCACGACCGCCAGGCGCCGGATCGTCCCCACCTCGCCGTAGACCCGGATCCCCCCGCCGGGGAGGCGGCGAGCGATCTCTTCGGCGTCAAGCGTGCAGTCGCCGACGAGACCGGCGGCCATCCGCTTCGTCCCGGAGAATCCGAGCTTTGACGCCAGGACATCGTTGACACCGCCTTCAGCATGGTCGAAGTTCGTGTGCAGTACATAGAGGTTCATATCGGCGGCGAGGAGCGCCCGGAGCAGGTGCGACGTCGGGCCCCTGACCGCCGTGATCGGGCTCCAGAGAGGCGTATGGTGGACGACCAGCATATCGGCGCCGGCGAGAACGGCGGCATCCACCACCCGCTCTGTGGCATCGAGCGCACAGCAGACGGTCCCGATCTCGTCCTTGCCCTCGACGATGAGGCCGATCCTCCCGGCATCGTATTCTTCGGCCAGTTCGGGCGGAGCGACCTGCTCCAGTGCGGCGATGAACCTCTGGATATCCATGCAGTACCCCCTTTAGACGTCACCGGATAAAAAGGGTGAACGAGGACACCGGCGGCCGTTCGGGCCGGACGAACGTTCGTTTTACAGGATGTTTTGCTGTCGTCCGGGGGCAAAAGGTCCAGTATCATCGAAAGGCCGAGCAGAATGGAGAGATCAAATGGAAATAGTTATCCCCGAAAAACCTGATATTCGCTTATCATCTATCGGAGATGGATCATGTTGAGACCTCTTATCATTGGAATGACACTCCTCGTTCTCTGCGCCGGCATCCCCGCCGTTTCCGCACTGGGAGGAGATGAAGGATGGTACCGCGTCCACTGCAACGTGGACGGTGCCGACGTCTACTTTGACGGACAGTACAAAGGAACCACCTACGGAGGGGCGCTCGACGTCCCGGTCTACACCACCGGAACGCCCTACAACACCTTCCGGGTAGAGAAGAGCGGCTATCAGTCCTACACCGGTAGCCTGCCCTCGGACCCCGCAGCCGGCGAGACCGTGGACGTCTACGCGACGCTGCAGCCGGTCGAGACCGCCGGTTCGATCCACGTCACGTCGAGCCCCTCCGGTGCGGCGATCTACTTAAACGGGCAGTACAAGGGTGTTGCGCCGCTCACGATCCAGAGCCTCTCCCCCGGCACCTACTCCCTTGAGGCGGATCGCTCGGGCTACCAGTCCGACTACAGCAGCGTTACGGTCAGGGCCGGGCAGCAGTCGAACGTGCAGTTCACCCTGACGCCGATCGAGCAGTATGGGTCGGTCAAGATCACCTCCAGCCCCTCCGGCGCGTACGTCTACATGGACGGCACCTATAAGGGCCGGACACCCCTGACGCTCACGAGCGTCTCGGCGAAGAAGCACAACCTTGAGCTCGACCTCTCCGGCTACTACGACTGGAGGTCGAGCGTGACCGTGAGCCCCGGCGTGACCAGTTACGTCAACGCCTACCTGACGTCCATCCCCTCCGAGACCACCGGGGCTATCGACGTGGTCTCCTACCCGGCAGGGGCCGACGTCTTCCTTGACGACAAGTACCAGGGCAAGACCCCCTCGGCCGGAGCATATGCGATCTCGAACGTCCCGGTCGGCTCCCATGCCGTGAGGGTAGCCCTCTCCGGCTACCTGGACTACACGACGTCGGTCGTCGTCAGCGGGGCAACCACGAGCCATGTCACCGCGACGCTCCAGCCCGGCCAGCAGCCGACCTCGACGGGCTCGATCTCGGTCACCTCCTCCCCGTCGGGGGCCGAGGTTTACATCGACAACGCCTATAAGGGTATCACCCCGCTGACCGTCGACGGGATTTCCTCCGGCACCCACGCGGTCAGGGTGGCGCTTGCAGGCTATGGCGACTGGTCGACCAGCGTCCAGGTCGGCGCCGGAAGCACCGCGTCGGCCTCGGCCTCGCTCTCGCCCGTGCCGACCCAGGCACCCCACGCGGGCGTGGCGCCCTTTGCCGTGGTAGGGGCGCTCGGCATCCTCGGGCTCTTCGTCGCCCTGCGCAGACGGGACTGAGCGCATCAAAACCACCTTTTTTCGGCGCAAAACCTATTCGGCGCTCCACACGCATCTTCTGGAGCCGCTGCTGGACAGACCCTGCCGGGATGCCCGCACATCCCCGAGCGATATTACCTAAAGTAATAATCAACACCTATAAATATTCCAAAATGAATATACGTTCATGGAAAAGTCCCTCGACCTCAT
>PGYH01000003.1 GCA_002839575.1 Methanomicrobiales archaeon HGW-Methanomicrobiales-6 | reverse complement strand
TGCACGGCATCTTCAACTTCCTGCTCTTCTCCGCCGAGATCGTCGCCTACGCCATGGCCGTCTTCATCCTGGTCCTGACACCGGGGCTCTGGATTCTGGCAAACAGAAACATCAGGCGGGCGCTTGACCACGGAAGACGGTAGGTGCGCGGCGGCGGTGCGATCGGTCTCCCCCAGGGCCAACCGTTAGCCCGGAACCACCGCCCATCATGCGATCCTGCAGGGGCGGCATCGCCCGATCCGGGCCGCGCTTCGATAGGCTTATTAGCCTGAAAAACCCATGTTGTAAGGCACACAGTGCGAAAGCACAGGCGTGCGCCGATAGTGTAGTGGTTATCACTAGGCGTTGCCAACGCCTAAACCCGGGTTCGAGTCCCGGTCGGCGCATCAGGAACTCCGGTTCGACTATTTCTTCCAATTCCTTTCTGTAAGAGCATAGCGCCTTTTCCGCATCCCTCATCGGCAGCGTGATCCTTCGCATGCAAAAAGAGACTTCTGAAGGAGCGACAGAGCCGCATCGCGCCCAATCGATTCGGGGTATTCGGGTGCGCCCCCACGCTCCTGCCGGTGCACGCCGGCAGTTCACGCGAAGGGATGCTTCGCAGTATCCTTCTGTGCAAGCACTTCGCCCACCGCTGGTTCACCTGCAATCGCCCGGCGAATGGCGGTCTTCGTCGCCTCGTAATTCCAGTCGTAGATCTTCTTATCCGCCGCGTCCCACTCGATGAAGATCGAGGCTATGATCAGCAGGTTATCGGCCTCCGCCTCCGGAATGACGCCCTCCGCGACGCTGTCCACCACAGCCTTCGCGACGGCGGCCTGCCCCTATGCGGCCGCCGGAACCAAACCTGCCCTTACACACATCACCGCACGCGCCGGTGTTACGATTCGTCGAGGACGAACAGGCTCGCCGAACCCGAGGCATACACCCTGTCGTAGCCTTCTCCGTCGAGCGTTCGTTCCGGATCGTGCGCCAGCCGAAACATCCCGTCGTAGCAGAAGATAGGACGATCCCGGATGCACTCCCGGGTCAGAACGGCGTCCGCCCCGTACGAGCGATAGGTTCCTTCGATGAGCATATCATCGCCCGGCAGGATGAATCCCGGGTTGAAGTTGACGTAGTTGAGAACCTGAACGTACCTGTCCGCCCAGACAGGTCCTGTTCGCACGGCGTCCACGGTACCGATCGCCCGCATTTCGGACGCCGTGAAACCTGTTCTCACGGCGCTGTTTTCGGAAAATATATGAGTATCGTTGTTTGCGGCCGGGCTCAGGATCATGGCGAAGACCAGGAGGCTGATACCGGCGGCAAAAACGACCACCCCGACCCTCGTTCGGGCCCGACTAAGCCCCCCGACCAGCAGCAGCGATACCGCGAGCGGGATACAGAGAAGGATCTGTGCGAAGTACCACCACCGGTGCTCGATGAACGAGAGACCCGTGACGAGCGGGAAGAAGCCGAGAGCAAGGAGGACAAGCCCCACCGCCGCGAAGGCAAACCCGTTCCGCTCCCTTCGCGCCACCAGGTACAGGATGCCGATGAGGCTTAAGGTGAAGAAGAGGAACATGCCGATGTTGTTGAAGACCTGCTCTGAAACCGGTACAAGACGGGGGTATGCGTCGACGACTGCCGGGTTGCTGACGAAGTAGTCCCGGGTGAATCCCTGCCGGATAAGGTCGAAGAGCACCGCGATGTGCCCCGAGACAAAGTACCACCACCCGAGCACGGCAGCCAGGAAGACCGAGGCCATACCCAGCGTGACGGGATATGCCCTCCGGGCCGCATCCTGGACGAGATCGTAGAGCCTGCACGCACCCCACGTCAGGAAGAGCACCACCGCCATGCATGCCGCGGTGACGGTGTGGGTCAGGATGATGGCAGCAAGGAAGAAGTATGTGAGATACCGCGCCCGTGTCGGGTTCGTGCACTTCACCTTGAAGAGCAGAACGAGGACGAGAACCATGAATATCGCCGCGAAGGCGTTGGGGATCGACGCGGTGCTCATGCCGATCTGCTGGTTCGCGGTGATCAGCACGAGCCCGGCGAGGAGCCCGATCCGCTCGTCGCCGAAGAGCGCCTTAGCGATAAGGTAGGCGGCCAGCGGGAAGACGACGAGCTGTGCCAGGCTCACGGAGAGCATCGCCGCGAGCCTGTAGTCGAGCCCGGTGAGGAGCGTGGTTCCGGCAACCTCCAGGTGGAAGAGCGGCATGTAGGTGTACCAGTAATCTCCGGGAATAGCGTGGAAGTCCAGGATATACGATGCGAACATGTTGTGCCACCAGGGATCCGAACCCAGGATGCCGGGATAGAGCAGGATCTGGGACCATGCGACCGATACCCCGAGGAGAACGATCTGCGGCAGGATCCAGGCGGCTTTTCTGTGGTGCGGCAGGAGGATCTCGAGAGCGACGACGCCGGCCATGAGCGCGGTCAGGATGAAGTAGCCGGGCGGCCGCTCATAGAGGGAAGCGCGAAGGTGGAGTGCAATGATGCTCAAAGTGTAGAGCGCCAGGAAGAGGACGAGCAGCGCGGTGAAGAGGCGGTTGTTGCCGGTCTCCCGGGCATCCAACACCGACCCCGCATGCTCCCTGATACCGAGCCAGAGCAGACAGGAAAGGAGGGTGAGGACGCCGACGAGGATGAATACCAGGCGCCCGACGGTGAACGCAATGACGCCGACGAGAACGATCGAGGCGATGATGCCGAGCCAGGCGAGGGTCTTATCCAGGTTTTCTCGGAACAGTTTCTGAGACATGCCGCAGTTACCCCCCAAGACCGTCGATGACAGCCGCAAACTGCGCAGTCGCCCGCTCGCAGGTGATCTCTTCTCTCACGTACTCCCTGGCGGCTAGTGCAACGGACCCGAGGTCCGGGCGGTCGAGGACGGCAAGAACGGAGGCCGCGATCCCTTCCGGCGTGTTCGATGCGAGGATAAAACCGGTCTCGCCGTCCCTGACGAAGTCCGGGACGGCGCCCACGGGCGTGGCGAGCACGGGTGTCCCGCATGCCATGGCCTCGAGCATGATGTTCGGGAGCCCTTCCGTATAGGAAGGGAGCACGAGCAGCCTGAGACCGTTGAGGCGGCAGGGGAGATCTTCGTGGGGGATCCATCCTGCGAACGTCACCCGATCAGAGAGCCCGCTGTCCCTGACAAATTCCCGGATCTCCGGGAGCAGGGGGCCGTCCCCACCGATGAGGACGTGCACATCCCATCTCCCGGCGGCGATCCGGGGAAGGGCGCGGACAAAATTCCAGACGCCTTTCTCCTCGGCCAGGCGTCCGATGTATCCGACGGTTACGGGCCGCTCGTTGAGCGGCACCTCGACCCTGAACGCTTCAAAGTCGAGCAGGTGCTCGTGAGCTATCGCGATCTTCTCCCGGTAGCACTCAAGCCCCCAATGCTCCACGAGAGCGGGAGAGTAGAGGAGGATCCTGTCACAGAGCCTGCAGGTCATCCCGGTGAGTATTCTTGCCGGAAGAAGGAGACGGTCACCGGCAGGGGCCATCATGGTGGCGGTATGCCCGGGAAGGGCCATTACGACCTTTTTCCCGAGAAGCCTTGCCGCGGCCATCGGCAGGACGAGAACCTCGCCCCCAAAGAAGAATATCCAGGTATCGGTCCCGTTCTGCTCCGCAATCCGGCGGGTCACCCTTATCTGTGTCACGACATTATGGAGTATCCGTGATACCGCGTTGCTCCCGGCGGCATGATCGACCCCGGAGAACCGGACCCGCTTATCGTTCTCGAACACCCGCCCGGCATTTCCCGTCACCAGGGCGACCCGCTCCCGGGTAAGGCCCGATAAAATCCCGAGGAGGTTGGAGAGCGGGCGTACCCCCGATCTCTCGATCGGAAACGTGAGCAATCCAAGAGTAACCTCTCTCACGGCAATCCTTCCTGCATGGGGCGAGTGTCACCTCTCCGGGGATGCACCGGCAGTCGCGATAGCCCGCTCTTCGTGCCGGCGATGACTCCTGATGACGTCGCCATATACCGCAACATACCGCTCCGCAACGCTCTTCCAGTCGTATTCGTCGGCCCTGAGCGCTGCCGCCCGGCCCATGCTCTCGCGTGCGGCGTCGTCTCCGAGGAGCCTAAGGATCTTCTCCCCGAGCCCGGCTGCATCTTCGGAGCGGAAGACGAGCCCGGTCACCCCGTCCTCGACGATATCGGGATGGGACATATCGGACGCGATGACCGGCTTGCCGAACACCGCGGCCTCGAAGACGGGAGAGGGCTGGCAGTCCCACCGCGATGGGACGACCACCGCCTTGCACCGTCGGTAGTAGTCGTACTTCTCTTCGTCCGTAATGAACCCGGGAAAGGCGACGTTTTCTTCAAGCCCGAGGTCGCGTGCAAGCCTCCGGAGTTCCGGTTCCTGAGGGCCTCTTCCCCCGATGCACACCCTGACATCCGGGAACGCCTCTACCACACGAGGCAGGGCATTGAGCAGGACGTCGGCGCCCTTCAGCCGGGTGAGCGCGTTGACGAAGACGATGTCGGGGTTCGGCCCGGGGTGGGGGGGCGTCCCGGACGACCGGAGCTTCCCGACGTCGATGCCCCCGGTAATGACGTGAAGGCGGCCGGTTTCCGGCGTCCCGAGGATCTCCCCGATCGATGCGGCATCCACGGCGATCTCGGGAGCGCGGGAGAGCACCCACCGCTCGTTATGGATGAAGAAGGCGTGGAAGACGTGCGAGAGCGCCTTCTCCAGCGGAGGCATCTCCTCACGGTAGTAGACGATCTCTCTCTCGAAGATGCCGAATGCCGTCACGAGAAAGGGGTAGTCGTTGCGGAGGAGCATGCCGGCCGCGGAGCCGGGATACCGGGTGGAGAGCACGTGAACGATATCCGGATGGATGGCTCTGATGGTCCTTACCATTCTCGCGAGCACCAGCGGGTGGACGTACGGGAGGGAGAGCAGGCCGTTGCTCCGCAAAGTATGGCAGGTGAACCCGTCTTCCTGCCGTACGGCGTCCTTGCTGCCCATGGTGACGACATGGAGATCGACGTCACCGCGTCCGGCGAGGTGCGAGACCAGTTCCGAGGCGTAGATATCCGAGCCCAGATATGACGTTTTGTCCCCGAATTGCTGGCAGATCAGTGCTATTCTCATAGCATCTTCCCGGTGTTGCATCATGCTTGCTGAATGAGGTTTCTCAACCGCCCATTCATCCAATGCAAGGAGGGCAATAGTCCTCATGCCATATATAACTTGAGGAGAGGCCCGTTACACCCCCGGGGCCGTAACACTGACGGGATGCCGAAACGGTGCGTTCCGGGAGAACAGGTTTCAGGGAAAAAAAGGGGGAACCTGGTGAAGCTAGGCAGCTTCACAGGGTCAGGGTTGTTGTGCGTCGGTTGTTCTCCTCGTTTGTTTCAGCCATCCGGTCGATGTCGTCCACCCATGCCTGGATGGTGTGCGTCCCGGCGGTCGCCTTCCAGGCCGCGGTTCCGCTCGGGCCGCCGTTCGCGGTCACGGTGACCCAGCTGCCCGGCGGGATCGATCGGGTGCAGGTGTCGGACCAGACGGTGAGCCTGCCGTCGACGAGGAACGCAACGCCGCTGATGACACCGGCAGGCGTGGGAGCGGTACCCTGATTCTTGATCGTCGCACGGAACATTACATCGCTTCCTGGAACAGGCTTTGTGGGTTTCCAGATATGGGTCACGATGAGATCGGGCTTTCCGGCCGGCGCCGGTGCCGTCTTCGAGACCGTGATCTCTTCGGAACGGACGTTGTTCGCTTCATTGCTCTCGGCAATCCGGTTGACATCGTCCACGTACGCCTGCACGGTGTGGGCGCCCTCGACGGCCGTCCAGAGCGCTCCGGCCGAACCGCCGTTCGCGGTCACGGTGACCGATGCACCCGGAGCAAGCGATGCGGTGTGGGTGTCGGACCAGACGCCGGGCCCCGCCGAACCGTCATCGAACGTGAAGAGCACACCGCTGATGACGCCGGCAGGTGTGGGAGCCGTGCCCTGATTCTTGATCGTGGCCTTGAACGTCACCGCGTCACCGGGTGCCGGGCTCGCCGGTTCCCAGGCGACGTCGGTCACCACGAGGTCCGGTTTCCCGGTGGGTGTCGGTGTCGGGGTGGGGGTGGGCGTCGGTGCAGCATTCATGACCGTGATCTCTTCAGTTCTGACGTTGTTTCCTTCGTTTGACTCAGAAATCCGGTTGACGTCATCCACGTGGGCATTCACGGTGTGAAGGCCTTCGACGGCCTTCCAGGTTGCACCGCTTGAGCCGCCGTTCGCGGTCACGGTGACCGATGCACCGGGGGCAAGCGACGCGGTATGGGCGTCTGACCAGACACCGGGTCCGGCGGCGCCGTCGTCAAACGTGAAGAGGACGCCATGTTTTGTGCCCGCAGGCGTCGGGGCGTCGCCCTGGTTCCTGATCGTGGCCTTGAAGGTCACCGCGTCACCGGGTGCCGGACTCGCCGGTTCCCAGGAGATGTCGGTCACCACGAGGTCCGGGTTCCCGACAGGCGTCGGTGTTGGTGTCGGAGTCGGAGTCGGAGTCGGAGTCGGAGTCGGAGTCGGAGTCGGAGTCGGAGTCGGAGTCGGAGTCGGAGTCGGTGTCGGTGTCGGGACGCCCGGCGAAGGCGCCTCACCGGAGTACGGCACCACGCTCAGGCGCGACGTATCGACCGACCCCGAGACGGCGACCGGCTGGCCCGCGTTCGACCTGACGGTCCCCGAGAACTGGACGTTCTGGCCGCTCGGGCACGATACCGCGGTGCCCCCACCGCCGTAGGTCTCGATATCAAACGAACTCTCCCTGACGGGGTAGCCGGAGATGCCGAAGACGTTGCTCTTCGAGCCGTCACCCTTCGGGTTGATGAGGGTCAGCCCGTTGGTGGTAATCTTTCCGGCGTTCGCGGCGTAGATCCCGTATCTTCCGGCATCGCGCGAGGTGCAGTCCTCCACATAGACATTGTCCGTGTAGTCGAACTTGTATCCGACCTCGGAGCCCGTGTCGCTGCAGTTGTAGAGTTTGGTGTAGGACGACGGATACCAGACCGCAAAACCGGCCTTCCGGTTGTTCTCCGCAGTGCAGTTGATGAGGGTCATATCGCCGTGGAGCCAGAACCCAGCGCCGAAGAGAGCGCCGTACATGTCCTCATCCGGCCCATTGTAGTAGTTGTCAGGCTTCACGCCGTTGTTCTTCGAGACGCAGTCACGGAGAACGATGCCCTTCTTACTCGGTGCTGCCTCAACGATGAAACCCGCTTCAAAGTTGCCCTCCGCATAGCAGCGGACGACCTCGCAGCCCTCGATATTGGCGTTCTCTGCGAGCTGGAACCCGCACGTCCACTGGCCGTGCGGAGAGAAGCGGCTGTCGCGGCCGCAGTTGATCGCCTCACAGTCGATGTAGCGGATGTTTTTGATCGTCTTTACGGAACCGTCTCCGTCACTCTGCCATCCGTGCCTCCCGCAATCAATGGCCTTGCAGTTGACGAACTCGATATCCTCCATGACGTCGTTAGAGGCCCAGAGCGTGAACGCCCCGCCCCACCGGGAGTTATCGACGGTTGCCGTGACGTTGTGGACCTTCACGCGGTCGCAGTTCTGGATGAAGAACGCGCCGGTGCCGGTGGTCGTGAAGTCCCGGAGCACGAAGTTCTCTTTCCCCTGGCACTGCATGAGACCGGAGGACCACTCGAGCCGGGTGGCATCAGGCCCCTGCCCTTCGAGGACCACGTTGCTTGGGATGTTGAGGTTCCCATTGAGGCGGAAGGTGCCTTCGGCCAGGGTGACCGTGCCGCCGGCGCTGCCGAGGGCGTTGAGGGCACTCTGGATCTCAGCCTGATCCCCGGCGCCGTCGCAGAGGTAGTCCGCCTGTGCCTTTGCCAGGTCGGTGCTGTCGCTTGCTGCCACTACCAGGGCGCTGCCGGCCTGCACGATGCATCCGATGGCGACGCATCCTAAGAGGAGCATCAGCACTTTCCGGTAGGTGGTAGGGCTTTCGTTGTTGTTTTTCTGCAATCTGCTGCCAAAAGAGCTCAAGTATATACCTCCTTGAGTCGCAGGCCGAAGCACGTGTGCTCCAGCATCTGAAGATTAAATAAATCATATTATATATACAATTTTGTTTTTAATTATCGCTTTATTCTGTATATTTCAGAAAAATTCTGGTTTAAAATTGAAAAAAACGCACATAACCAGAGTTAGCCGGCATAAAATCCCAGGATATTTTTAAATGCGAATCGTCGCAAAAAAACCTTCCGGGACGGGTGTCGGCCGTCCCGCGAGCACGTCCCTGCACAGCCGGAACTCCCAAAGAATAACGGTGCGGCAGCGACAGCCCCGGTGCAACCTCGACCACGAGACGCGCGGAACAAAACGCAGGAGGGATCAGCAGGTCATCTGCTCGTAGAGCCGCTCGTATGCGAGCACGACCTTATCCCAGGTGTAGTTCGACCGCACAAACGCCTGCCCCCTCTCCGAGAGCCGCCGGCAGCGTTCGGGATCGCCGAGGAGCCCCGTGACGGCACGGGCCAGCGCGTGCTCGTCGCGGGGAGGGACCAGGACGGCATGGTCGCCGAAGTTGTCCCGGAGGCAGGGGAGATCGGTCGTGACGACCGGCAGGCCGAAGAACATGGCCTCCAGTATCACCGTGGGCATCCCTTCCGAGAGGGAGGGGAGAACGTAGATATCCGAGGAGCGGTACGCCGAAACGAGGTCACGGAAACTCACCTTCCCAGGAAACCTGACATAATCTTCGATACCGTAACTGCGGGCAAGTTCCCGTGCCGGCTCAAGGTAGTCCCCGTCGCCGGCAAAGAAGAAGACCGGAGCGCCCCCGTTCTGTCCGTTCACGATCTGGCGTGCCGCCCGCACGAGCACATCGACCCCTTTTCTCGTCGATATCTGCCCGACAAAGAGCACCCTCTTTCTCCCGTTGAGCCGGTAGCCCTCCTCGAACCTGCCTGTATCGCCGTTTATCTGCGGCAGAAAGTCCGCCGGGCAGATTGCGTTCGGGATGACAGCGATTTTCTCCTTCTCAACGCCGAATGTCGAGACGTACTCCGCATCCGACGGCGAAAGGGCAACAACCCGATCGATGCCGTTCACCAGCCGGCGCTCGACCGTCTTGCGGTAGAGCGCCACGACCAGGTCCTTGAGGGGACTGCCGAAGAGGTGCTGGCCGTGGTGCGTCAGAACCGTCGGCACGCCGTACCTCCGCCGGGCAAAAGCCGCCCCCAGTGCGGCAGAACTGTAGGCGTTGTGGGCGTGCAGGACGTCGGTGTCCGCGAGTTCCCCGCCAAGCCTGAAGAACGAGGGCACGAACGGATCGTTGAAGGGGCGTGCCAGGCAGATGCTGCGCTTTACCGTGACGCCGCCGTCGGTCTCGACCGGACTGCCGGCCGGTATGTTCGCGGTCAGGACGGTGACCTCGTGGCCCCGGTCGGCAAGCGCCCTGCTCAGGTTATGGGCATACCGCTCGATGCCCCCCGTATGCGGCGGGTAGTAGGAAGTGACCTGGACAATCTTCATGAGAACACCGTGAAAATCCTCAGCAGAAGGGATTTCAGCACGCTTACAGGGCTTCTGCCCGGGTTCTCCGGCCCGGCCCGGATCTCAAGCCCACCGGTATCGACACCGGCGCCCCTCTTGATAACCACCGGCTCCGGGTGGTCCGCCCGGATAACGCCCGTGAATACGATATCGCGGCACCCCTCCCCATAGATTGCGTGAATGTCACCGCCGCTTCTGCCGACAACATCGAACCGGCTGGCGACGACCGGGTGCGCAACGGTGCCGAAGAACGCACCGTTCCCGTTGACGCCGCCGGGGTCGATCATCTGCAGGTTCTTCGTCGCGACGTTCTCCGCCTCGAGCGCATAAACCGCGTACGCCCCTGCGTTCCGGCTGGTGCAGTCCTCCAGATAGGCATCACGCGTATCGACCAGCCGGAACCCCACCGCCGACCCGTCGTCGGTGCAGTTGTAGAGACTGGTGCCCGGCCCTACGGAGAAGCCCGCGTTCCCGTTGCCTTCGGAGACACAGTTGTAGAGCGTGGTCCCCCCATGCACCCAGTACCCGGAACCGAAGTGGAGGCCGTGTGTATTCTCCGACGGGTTGTAGAAACCGTCCGATTTCTGGCCGTTGTAGCGGCTTATGCAGTTCTCAAAGACCAGGTTCGTAATCTCCGGGGCATCTTCGATGTGAAACCCGGACTCGAACGAGCCCTCTGCCACGCAGCCGACGAGAACCGTGTCCGCAAGATCGTTGTTCTCCGCTATGGCAAATCCGGTCGTCCACTCCCCGTACGGGGAGAAACGCGAATACCGTCCGGAGTTGACGGCCTCGCAGTCGATGTAGCGGATATCCCGGATAAGCCTCGGGGATCCCTCGCCGTCGTTCATGAATCCCATCCTCCCGCAGTCGACTGCCCTGCAGTTGGCGAACTCGATATCCTCCATGACGCCGCTTGAGACCCAGAGCGTGAACGCCCCGCCCCATCGGGAGTTGTCGACGGTTGCCGTGACGTTGTGAACCTTCACGTGGTCGCAGTTGTAGATGAAGATCGCGCCGGTTCCGGTGGTCGTGAAGTCCCGGAGCACGATATCCTGCACTCCCCGGCACTGCATAAAGCCGGAGCACCACTCGAGCCGGGTGGCGTCGGGCCCCTGTCCTTCGAGAACCACGTTACCCGGGATGTTGAGGTTCCCGCTGAGGTGGAACGTGCCGTCGGCCAGGGTGACCGTGCCGCCGGCGCTGCCGAGGGCGTTGAGGGCACCCTGGATCTCAGCCTGATCCCCGGCGCCGTCGCAGAGGTAGTCCGCAACCATCTTCGACTCTGCCGGGCTGTCGTGTGCGGCGACCAGTATGCCGCCACCCCCGGGAACCGGGGAGGCATGGCCGTTGCCGTCCGGACCAGGGCATCCGAAGCTCATCACGCCCGCGCAGATCACGAGTATCGCGAGGATCTCTGCGCATACCACGTTCCGAATCATGCGATTACCATCCTGAAAGACAATGTTGCGATGCGATCCACGGCAGCGATACGGTTTACGGCCGCTCCCTTCCCGATCGGCACAGAACCGCAGGCAGGTTCCTGCCGTCTCCATCCGCTATATGCAGGTCCTCGCAAACCTGTTGAGCAGGCGTTCAGCCCGCGCCTCCTTGACCTCATCGGGAACCTGGTCCGGGAGGCGGGAGGCGGGAACGATTGGTCTTGGGGAGAACCTGAAGATATGGAGTTCGTCGAGCCGGAACGGGGGATCGAGGAGATCCAGCGTCGCGGCAAAATCCTCCTCCGTCTCGGTCGGGAACCCCACCATGAACTGTGTGTTCAGCAGGATGTCGGGATGGTTCCGATGAATATCCAGCATCAGCGCCCTCCACTGCCCGGCAGTGTAGTGCCGGCCCATGAGTTTCAGGATCCGATCGCTTCCCGACTGCACGGGGGACATCACCATCTCGATCCTTCCCGAGTCAAACGTGGGTTCCATGCCGTCGTAGATCGTCTCGAGGTGGTGCGGTTCAATCTGGTTGAGGAGGAACGAGCAGTTGCCCGATGGGTCGGCACCGAGCATCTCGTCGAGGAGGTCGGGAAGGCGGCAGCCTATATCGACGCCGTAACTCCCGAGGTCGGTTGCAACAAGCGAGAAACGGTTGTATCCCCGTCCCATCGCGCTCCGGAGTTCGGAGACGACGTTCTCAATCGGGCGGCTGTGAATGGTGTTCCCGAACGCCGGACGCTCGCTGCAGTAGGTGCAGTGTCCGGTACACCCGGCTGCAATGGGAATATAGTATATCGGTGAACGTTTCACCCTCCGTGAATTGAAAAGGTCTACCCCACGCTTATAGAGGAGCAGTGCACGGGTAACGAGATCGGTGCCGCTGCAACCGTGGATGCTGGGTGCGGCCATGGTTGCCAGTTCGTTCTCGGCAGCCGAATGATCGGTCGCGTCCAGAGAGATGCCGTTTGTGCCCGGGATTGAGGTGAAGAAATCGGTATCCAGCGGGCCGACGAGCGGGCCGTCGTAGATTCCCGCGAACGCCTGCGGGTTCTGTTTTGCAAGGCATCCCCATACGACGAGTTCGGCACCCGGCTGCATCTTTCCCTTAAGCTCCCTGACGATATCCAGGGAATGGCTCTCCTTCTCGTTGGTCAGCCCGCAAGCGTAGAAGAGAACGGTGTCTGCATCGCTTATCTCCGGGATCACCCGAACATCCTGAGTATGGGCACCCAGATACCTTTCGACGAGTTTTGTCCTGAGTTGCCCCTCGACGCATCCGTTCGTGCAGAGGAATATTCTGGTCATAGGCTACCGCGAAAGCCCCTATAGTAGGGTGGGCATATATACCTTTTGCCGGCGGGAGCGTTATCTCAACATCCCTCAACGAATTTGGGGAGATGATATACCCTCCATACCCCTGAGGCATCCTCAGGCAACTCATCGAGATTCGGCCGTCATACTATCTATCCGTACTCGCCGGGAAACAGGTATGGCCGGCGGCCGGGCTGCATGGGACACCGTCGAGCCTGCAGAGATCATCCATGGCCATCGGGTGCTTCTCAAACCACACCCTTATATTTCCCGCTCCGTGGTATAGTCGAAAACGCAGCTCGGAGAGAGTTGCGTCTTCTCAGCCTGCACCTAGCGCATGCGCCAAAAGAGGGTGCGTCAGGCAGCATACCGGATCTATCGAGGGGCTGTCGTGGACTCGATCCGAACTGCAACCGGGGTCGTCGGGAACTGTGCCAGTTCGCGGCTTCAGGGGATCGAATACTACCGGGGACGGGGCGAGGATACCGCAACCGGGCTGGTGCACTGGAATCTCGGCGGCTACCGGCCGTCCGACATCGAGGTGGCCGCAGCGTTCGATATCAATGCCAGAAAGGTCCGAAAGGACGTCTCCGAAGCCATCTTCTCTCTCCGAACTGCACCACGGCTTTCTTGCCCGGGGGTCCTGAAAACCGGCGTGACCGTCCGGTGAGACGGATTCTGGACAGTCTTCCCGGGCACATGCAGAGGCATCGGGAAGAGGACCGGTTCGTGCTCGCCGAAGAGGAGGAGGCGTGCCTCCATCGCACAATCGGCGTAGAACTGTGCGGCCTTCTCCAAGCCCACGGGAAGGTAGTTAAGCAGCATCTCAGCGCCCGAGTCTTCGAGCACCTCCGGAGTACGAGGTCTCGAAGAGCATGCTCGTCGTCGTGTTCTTCATCCTGATGGTCGCGGTCGCCACCCTCCTCCTGCTCCATCTTGCACCGCAGGGGGGATTCGACTCCGCCGACGTCATCTTCGAGGTCGTCTCCGCCGCGGCCAACGTCGGGATCAGCACCGGGTTCGTGAGCCCCGGCATGTGCCCCGCGGCGAAATGGCTCTTCATCGTCGTCATGTGGGCGGGGAGGCTCGAGATCGTGCCCGTCATCGCCCTGGTGGCCGGGGCGGCACGGAGGCTGTAGACCCTCCGGGACCCTCTCGCACCGGCGCAAGCCCGGAGAACAGTATAAATACCGGCGGTGCGTCATATCGCCATTGCGTCGGGCCTGATCGGCATGAAGGAGTCTACGAAGTTCGCATTCGACATCAGCTGGGTGTTCGTCAGCCAGATCATCACCCTCGGCTCAGGGTTCCTCCTGAATATCCTGCTGAGCCGCTGGCTCGGCCCGGGGGACTTCGGGCTGTATACCCTGACGCTGACCATCTTCACGATCTCCACGCTGGTTGCCGGCCTCGGCATCCCGGAGACGGTCGTGAAGTTCGTCGCCGACTACAAGACCGACCGGGAGCGGCGGGACGCCGTCGTCACCGCCGGGGCGGTCAACGGGCTCTTGCTCGGGACCGCGGCCGGGTTCGTCCTCTTCCTCTTCGCTGGGGAGATTGCGGCGCTCTTCTCGATCCCCGATCTCTCCGGTCTCGTCCGGCTTGCCGCGCTTGCCGTGCCGATCTCGATCCTGAACACGACCCTCCTTGGCCTCCTGAACGGCCTGAGGGAGATGCGGTCCTACTCGTTTAGGTTCATCATCCGCTCGCTCCTCCTGGTCGTGCTGGCGGCAGTCTTCATCCTCGCGGGTTTCGGCCCGGCGGGAGCGGTGGCGGCGCTGCTGCTCACCGAGATCGGGACGCTCGCCTTCGTCGCGGCGGTCGTCCGCCCGCACTTCCGTCTCTCTGCCCTCAACCACCGGGAGACGACGAAGAAGATGCTCGCGTTCGGGAGCAGGGTCTTCATCGCGAGCGCGGTCTACCTGGTGAACACCTACACCGACACCCTCCTCATCGGCTACCTGCTGACGGAGACCGACGTCGGCCGGTACGCGGTCGCGATCGCGATCGCCCGGGTGGCCTTTCTCTCGCTCCCGGGCTCGATCTCTACGGTCAACTACCCGGCTATCTCGGAGTATTACAGCAAGGGCCTCACGGACGCCGTCGAGGCGGTGATATCCCGGTCGATCCGGTACTGCCTCACCCTCCTCTCGATAACGGGGCTCCTCCTCATCTACCTCTCCGAAACGATCATCGAGGTCCTCTTCGGCCCCGACTACCTGCCGGCCGTGCCCGCCTTCATCGTCCTCGTCTACGGGATGATCGTCTTCGGGGCGGTCTCCTCCGTCGGGCCAGCCCTCAGCGCCATGAACCGGCCGGGGCTCTCCTCGAAGGTGAACATCCTGGTCGCGGGAGCAAACGTCTGCCTCGACCTGGCGCTCATTCCCCTCTTCGGGATAACCGGCGCGGCCGCCGGCACCGCCGTATCATGCACCCTGCTCGCGGTGCTGATACTCTATATCCTCCACCGGGTCTTTGCCGTGCAGGTCGAGTCGGCGAAGATTGTGAAGACGTTTCTGGTGATCACCGTATTCCTCCTCGCCTTCTTCCTGCTGCAGGGCGCAGTTCACCCGTACGCGCTCGCGGCGGTCTTAACCGGCCTCTACGGCATCTACGTCTACCGGTTCCTGCTGACACCGTCGGACAAAATCGAGATCTTCGGCGCGATCACGCCCCTGTTCGGGCGCATTGCGCTCCGGCGCCTCAACGAGCGTTGAAAACGGAAGGGAGCGCGGCGGCCCGGGAGAGCCCCTTCAGCCGCTCGATGCCGCAGCTCAAGGCGTGCACGAGGTAGTAGCTCGACTCCCGCCCGCTCCCGGCGGTCAGTCCGGCCCGGAGCGCATCCTCGATATCCTCCCCGGCAAAGACCGTCACGCCCCTCCCGATCTCCGCATACACGTGTGCGTCGCTCCCGCCGACCGTTCCCTTCCCACAGGCCTGCGAAAGCCGCATCGAGCGGGCGTTGGCCGCCGGCAGCGACCTGCTGTTGAACCCCTCGATGAGGTCCACCCCTCCTGCCAGGCGCCCGGGGAACGGGTGCCCGCGGTAGGGGTGCGCCAGAACCGCAAGCCCGCCCTGGGCGCGGATCTCGGCGACCACGTCGTCGAACCGCCGCGCCGTGATCTCCTCTTCGAGGAAGAGGCCGAGGACGTCGCCGTACTCCGTCCTGACCTCCGCACCGACGATCACCGTAACGTCCCCGTCCCCGCTCGCCTCCCGGGCGAGAAGGCCGCCCCGGACGGTGTCGTGATCCGTCACCGCTATGGCGGCGAGCCCCCGCTGCCGGGCAACCCTGACGACCTTCGCGGGATCCATGAGCGAGTCCCGGGAGCACCGGGTATGGATGTGCAGGTCGGCGAACATCCTCTTCACCTACCCGTAGGCGGCCTCCTCGACGGCGGTGCAGACGTACGCGACATCGCCGTCGCTCATCCCGGGGTAGAGGGGCAGCGTCACCTCGTGCTCCCCGACGAACTCGGTCTTCGGGAGCGACCCTCGCGTATCCCCGAGCAGCCTCCTATAGTAGGTGAAGAGGTGAACCGGAGGATAGTGGATGCTCGTCTGGATACCCCGCTCCTTCAGCGCCGCCTGGAAGCCGGCCCTTGAGAGATCCGCAGAGAGGATGACCGGGAAGATGTGGTGGGAGGACTTCCCGTTCTCCCTCCCGCCGAACGGGCACTCTATCTGCTCGATCCCGGCAAGCGTCCTCCTGTACCGTTTGACGATATCCCGCCTCCGCTCGTTGTTCTCCTCCAGGCGGCGGAGCTGGACGATGCCGAGTGCGGATGCAACCTCGCTCGTCCGGTAGTTGTAGCCGAGATCGGTGACGTCGTAGCTGGAGCTGTGCCCCCGGTGCCGGTCCCACGTCAGCGTGGTCATGCCGTGCGAGCGCATCACCCGAATCTTCTCGGCAAGACGGTCGTCGTCGGTCACGATCATCCCCCCTTCGCCGGTCGAGAGGTTCTTGTTCGCGAAGAAGCTGAAGCACCCGACATCCCCGATCGCCCCGCACTTCCGCCCCCCGTATGCCGCGCCCACTGCATGCGCCGTGTCCTCGACGACCCGGAGATCATGGTCGCGGGCGATCTCCATGATCGGCCGCATGTCACAGGCGTATCCTCCGTAGTGGACGACAGTGATCGCCCGCGTCTTCTCCGTGACCTTCGCCGCAATATCCTCCCAAGAGACGTTGAGGGCGCCCGGCCCCGTAATATCGGCAAAGACCGGTTTCGCACCGCAGTAAAGGACCGAGTTCGCCGTTGCGACGAACGTGAGCGACGGCGTTACGACCTCGTCGCCGCTGCCGATGCCGAGCACAGCATGGGCAATGTGCAGCGCCGCAGTCCCGTTCGAGACGGCAAACGCATGCTTTACCCCGAGATACCGGGCAAACGCCGCCTCGAACTCCTCCGTCACCGGCCCCATGGAGAGCCACCGCGACCGCAGGACGTCACGGACCGCATCGTCCTCCTCGCAGCCCATCGTGATGTCGGAGAGCGGGATCTTCCACGTCATTCTAGTCCCCTCCGACGCCCGGCGCCTCGTAGAACGGGGACGTCGCGCTGTTTGCCTTCCGGTAATCGTCCACCCGCCCGATGTCCAGCCAGTAGCCGTCGTACTTGAAGGCCTTGACGGGCTCCCCCGCGGCAAGCAGGACGCGGATCAGGTCGGGGAAATCGATGTACTCGTGCGGCGTGATGTAGTCGAGAACCGCCGGAGCGAACGCGTAGACGCCCATGCTCACGTAATGCTCGAACCCCGGCTTCTCGGTGTAGCCGACGATATCTCCGTTGCCGTCGGTCTCCACGATACCGAAATCGACGAAATAATCTCGTTTGTTCAGGGCGACCGTCGCGATCGCCCCGTTCTTGGTGTGGTAGTCCATGAACGCGGAGAACGGCAGGGTCGTCAGGACGTCGCCGTTCATCATCAGGAACGGCTCGGAGAGGTCGCCCTTGATGAGCCCGAGGCACCCGGCGGTTCCGAGCGGCTTGTTCTCCCGCGAGTAGGTGATCGAGAGCCCGAACCGGCTCCCGTCGCCGCAGAACGCCATGATCAGTTCGGCCAGATGCCCCACCGCTATCGTTACGTCCCGGATGCCGTGCTCCCGGAGCTGGCAGAGGATGATCTCGAGGATCGACTTATCCCCGATCGGCATAAGCGGCTTGGGGATGATGGTCGTGTAGGGTTCGAGCCTTCTCCCCTTGCCGCCGGCAAGAATAACCGCTTTCATGTCAGGTCACATAATGTCCGGGACCGTAGAGGTCCAGGTGTTCTCTAAACCATGCAATCGTCCGCGAGAGCCCTTCTTTTAGGGGCACAGCCGGAGACCACCCGAGGAGGTCCCGGGCACGGGTGTTGTCGCACCACAACCGCTCCACCTCGCTCTTCTCCGGCCGAAGGCGGCCGCTGTCGGTGACGACCTCGATCTCTCTGCCGATGAGAGACGCAACCGTCTCCGCGACGGCACCGATGGAGATCTCGTAGTTCGACCCGACGTTCACCGTCTCCCCGACCGTCCGCGGTGATTCGGCGACGAGGACGAACGCACGCACCAGGTCGTCGACGAAGGTGTAGTCCCGCGTGGTGTGCGTCGCGCCGAGAACGACCTTCTCCTGCGTCAGCGCCTGCGTGATGATCGTCGGTATCACCGCCCGGGCGGACTGCCGCGGACCGTAGGTGTTGAACGGCCGTATCGTCGCGATAGGGACGTCGAACGACCGGTAGAAACTCTCGGCCACTTTGTCCGCCCCGATCTTGCTCGCGGAGTAGGGCGACTGCCCCTGTAAGGGATGGTTCTCGTCGATGGGGACGTAACGCGCCGTCCCGTAGACCTCGCTCGTCGAGGTATGGACGACCTTCTCGACGCCGGCGTCCCGCGCGGCTTCAAAGACGTTAAGCGCGCCGAGGACGTTCGTCTCCACCGTCTCCCGGGGATGGATGTAGGAGTACGGGATGGCGATGAGCGAACCCAGGTGGAAGACGACGTCGACGTCCCGGACGGCTCTGCGTACGGCGTCCGCGTCTTTGAGGTCCCCCATGACGATCTGCACCCGTTCCCGCCGCTCGTTCGGGAGCAGCCGCAGGAGGCCGGGGTCGTTCCTCGAGTTGTAGCGGACGAACGCACGCACGTCCGCTCCAAGGCCGGCGAGGTGCTCCGTCAGGTGGCTGCCGACGAAGCCCCCGGCTCCGGTCACCAGCACCTTCCTGTCAGTCCAGTCCTTCATTGACCACTCCCCTGCACCTTACCGCCCGCGGCGTTGGGGGCGGGCTTTGCATAGTTACCATACTTCATCGGAATCACCTGTTTCGCAGACCTGTTTTCGTGTGCGGCCCGTATACCGGTGCGCGACGGTATCGAGGGGATGCCGCCGCAGTCCGGGTACGGGGAGCGACGGAATGGCCGGGTCGTCCCTCCCCACCGGCCGCAGGGGAGCGGCAGGTGCTATCGGAACCGGGGCATCGGGGGGCAGCAGCGCCATCCCATCAAGAAGCGCCCCCATCGGCATGAACGAGAACCGCGCCATCAGCATGATGAGTTTCTCAAGCGACGTTCGGACGCCGTGGTAGGTGACGAGACGGGAGATGAACGGCACCTTCAGCAGGGGAGGGCCCGGGTAGATGTCGTGGGGGTGGACGTAGATGTTCGCCGGCCTCCTTGTGGCAACCCTGCCGACACCCCAGGAGAGAAACCGCTTCGGGAGGACCCGGAGATAGAACCCGCCGGAGACGGGGATGTTCGTGCCGAGCCGGAGAACCGAGAGCGGGAACTCGACGATCGGGCCGTCGGGGTCGTGGACGGTGATGTCGTCCCGCGAGGGCCGGTAGATGCCGACGGGCGCGTCCGGCACGCCGTAGATCTGGGTCCTCACCGGGAAGATGCTCGAGTCGTACTGGAACCCGTACTTCTCCAGGACCTCGAGCGCCCACTTCGTCTCGTTGTTCAGGGAGAACGACGGTGCCCGGAACCCGACCGGGTTGTAGTCGGCGAGCAGTTCGAGGGACTTCTTCAGTTCGCCCTCGAACTCGCTCCGGCTCATCGCGTAGAGCGGCTTATGGGAGTAGGCGTGGCACGCAATCTCGTGGCCGCCCCGGTGGATCTCGCTGACGACCTCGGGATACGTCTCCGCGACGGAACCGAGAACGAAGAACGTCGCCTTGACGTCGAATGCATCGAGCACGGCAAAGATCGGTCTCAACGAGTCCCGAAACCCGTCCTCACGGTCACGGGGCAGGTAGTCCGTCAGGAACTCGTTGCACCACCAGAACTCGAGATCGATGCTGAGCGCGTTGACGTTCACTGTTATCGCCTCAGGACAAATCGCCACATCTCAGGATCGAGCGCGTAGCGTGCCGTGGCGAGCACGAACCCCATCGTGGGGCCCGGATCGTGCAGCGAAAGGATGTCGTCGGGCGTGCCGAACCGGAGAAACTCCCGAAAGTTCTGCCAGGTCTTCGGGGCGCTCAGGTACCAGAGGATATCTCCGGGGAGCAGCCAGCGGCATCGGACCCCTTCCCGGTAATCCGCGACCGTCTCGATGTCCCCGTCCATGATCATCCGGTAGAGGAGGTAGGGGAAGTCCACGCCGCTCAGGATGGAGAGGTGGAGCGATCCCCAGAAGCGTGGGTTCACCTCCATGAGTTTGAGCGTGCCGTCGCGGGCGTCGATACGGAACTCCACCATCGCGACACCGGACCACCCCATCGCCTTCAGGAGACGGAGGGCGATCGCCGCGGCTTCCCGGGCCGGTTCGTCTTTGACGGTCTCACGAAGCGTGCTTGCGCCGCCGGAGACCGGGTAGGACCGGAGCCTCCTCTGGACAGTCACGGCACGCGGTTCCGACCGGCCGTTCGTGAGGGCGTAGACCCCGAGCTCCCCGCCGCCGGGTATGAACTCCTGAACCACCACCGGGCCGAATGCCGCCACGGTCGCTTCGTAAGCGCGGAGAAGGTCGTCAGGACCGCTGCAGACCCGGACACCCCGGCGTCCCGAACTCACCCGGGGTTTGACGACGGCCGGGTAATCGATATCCCCGGCAATCTCCACCGATTCGGCGGCGCACTCCGGGAAGAAGGTTTTCGGACAGGGGATGGCGTTCTCGAGAGCGATGCGGAGGGTCGTCCCCTTGTCGTAGCCTTTCATGAAGACGTCGCGGGACGGCAGGGCGATCCGGGTGTACCGGGAGATCTCCTCTTCGTGGTCGATGATGGGTTTTAAGCAGGCGTCAGCGACCGGAAAGATCGCGTCGTATTCCTTCTCTCTCAGGTGAGCGAGAAGGTGGCGTACGAACTCCTCCTCCCGTTTCGGCGAGGGGTATACCAGGCGGTGGCTGCAGTACCGCGAAAAAGCGCCCGTCGCGCACCTCGTCTCTTCGCCGGCGGTCACCTCCAGTCCCTGCTTTCCAAGCGACCGGATGACCGCGAGAGAGCTGCGCATCTGTGCGTCGGTTACGAAGATGGCTCCTCGACTCAATCCTTCCCCCCCTGGACGAACCTTGATGGGCGATAGGTTGCGCTTCTGATATTTAAACCTGCTCTCTATCCTGAGGGCTCCTATCCGGTATCGGGCCTGTGGGACACACCGAACGGACAAGCAGGACTGCGCCGATCTCTCTCCAAAACGCCGAATTGTTGAGATCAGGTATGCACGGAATTATCCGGCGGCAAGCCCTGCGGGGATGCGAAGGGTATTTCTGACGTGCCGGCCGGACTGCGCCGGGAGCGAAACATTTATATTGAGGAATACCAGGGGATCGGTTGTCCCTCCTCCTCACCCCGATAGGCGTTCAGGGGATTTACGGGGTCCGGGGGGACCGAAGACAAACCTACAGGGGTTATCATGCATCTTCACTCGATCAACGGAGCGCAGGCATGAAGGTCATGGTGGTGACGCCGTACTTCTACCCGCACATGGGCGGCGTGCAGAAGTACATCCACGAGATCGGCACCCGGCTGCAGCGGCAGTTCGGGCACGACGTGACCGTCGTCTGCTCCAACTGGAGCCAGGAGGGGAACATCGTGAGGACCGACCGGATCGACGGTCTTACGGTGATCCGGCTGCCCTACCAGTTCAAGGTCTCGAGCACCCCCGTCAGCCTTGCATGGAAGAGGGCCCTGCAACAGATCATCGGTTCGGTGCGCCCGGACGTCGTCAACGGGCATATGCCGGTTCCGTTCATCGCGGATGCAGCCGCCCGGGCATCGGCCGGGATGCAGGTGCCCTACGTCCTGACCTACCACAACGACCTGACCGGCTCGGATCTCCTGACGCGGGCGTTCGGGCGATGCTACTACCCGCTTCTCGGTTCGCGGACACTCCGCCTTGCGGATATCATCGTCGCCACGTCGGAGTACTACGCCGGACGGTCGCCGCACCTCTCGAAACACCGCTGGAAACTGCGCTACGCCGCTCCGGGCGTCGATCTCGAGCGGTTCGGGGGAGACCGCTCGGACTTCCTGCGCCGGAAGTACCGCCTGGACGGCGAGAAGATCCTGCTCTACGTCGGCCACCTGGACCGGGAGAGCCGGCATAAAGGCGTTCACTACCTGATCCGGGCGATGAAGACCGTCCGGGAGTCCATGGACGCTAAACTCATCCTCGCCGGCCGGGGGAACTACATCGACCACTACCGGGGGCTCGCCGCCGACGAAGGGGTCGCAGAGGACGTCATCTTTGCCGGTTTTGTTCCCGAGAACGAGATGCCCCTCTACTTCAACGGCGCCGACCTCCTCGTTCTGCCGAGCTGCGACCGTGCGGAGGGGTTCGGCATGGTGCTGATCGAGGCGCAGGCGTGCGGCACGCCGGTCATCGGGACAGACATCGGCGGCATACCCTATGCCGTGGAAGACGGGGCGACCGGCCTCCTGGTCCCGCCGGGAGACGCGGCGGGGCTTGCCGCCGCCGCCATAATGGTGCTCGGCGACCAGGACCTTTACCGGCGGATGGCCCAAAAGGGGCCAGAGAGGGTACGTGAACTCTTTACATGGGAGAAGAGTGCTGCGGCCTACGACCAGGTCTTTCGCGAGGCCGTCCAGGGGGAGAGAGACCGCTGTATGGAACCGGAAAAAGAGGGAGTGATGAGTTGGGGGCTCAGTTCGTCTTAGCCCTGTCCCGAACCTTCCCTGCCTTCTTCTCCAAGGACTTCTTGTCCTTTGACCTGACACACCTCATTCTTAAGGAGGGATAGAACGGATGTCATCCAGGCGCGATATAATTTAAGGACAATTCTCCGTTTTACGCAGAATCAAGACAGAATAGCGTGGCTTTTCCCGGCATTTCGACTGCAGTGGAAGGAAGGGCGCACCGGAGCGCCCTATGCTCCGCATCTGACGCCGGAGAGCGTCGAGAGTACAACCAGGGAGAGCGACCCCACCACCTGGACGCCTATCATGAGGGAAGCAACCCGGATCGCGCCGGCAATCGCGAGTTCTCCCGATATCGACCTGAGTTCGACCTGTGTCTCTGCAGGTGCCGAGCCCGGTTCGACGAGCCAGTCGCAGAAGAGCGCTGTGCCGACCGCAAGCACGACGACCGCCATATGAGTATGAAGATGAATAGCCCGAGTATCTCGGCCTTTTGGAGCGGTTTTGCTGCAACACGTATCGACGTCACTTTTGCACCGCTGCTCTCATGCATGTCGTTCAACCCCATGGACCCGTCCGATGCTCGCCGGAACGTGCCCCAAATCTGCGCCGCCGGAATGGTCCGGCGCACGGAGCTCGCAGGCCGCGGGCTACGGCTCCGGGCGGGATCTCTTTGCCGACATGGGACTCAAGTTCTCAGAGACCTGTGAAAACGTTGACGAGGTGGCGGAGCGTTGCGGGCTCGAAGTCCTCCGGGCAGCAACAACCCTGCACTGGGCCCCCAGATGCTTCCCAAACCATACCCTTATATTTCCCGCTCTATATATGACTCAAAAACGCAACCCGGAGAGGGTTGCGTTGTCTCAACCTGCACCCGGCGCACCCGCCTAAAGAGGGGTGTGTTGGGCGCGTACCGGATCTATCGGGGGGCTTTTGTGGACTCGATCAGGATTGCAATTGTGGGTGTCGGGAACTGTGCCAGTTCGCTGCTTCAGGGGATCGAATACTACCGGGGGAAGAGCGAGAAGGACGCAATCGGGCTGATGCACTGGGACCTCTGCGGCTACCGGCCGTCCGACATCGAGGTGGCTGCGGCGTTCGATATCGATGCCCGGAAGGTCGGAAAAGACGTTTCCGAAGCGATATTCGCCCCCCCGAACTGCACCACGGCCTTCTGCCCAAAGATGCCGGGAACCGGTGTCGCCGTCAGGATGGGGCGGGTGCTGGACGGTTTTCCCGGGCACATGCGGGGTTATCGGGAGGATTGCAGGTTCGTGCTTGCCGACGAGGAGGAGGCGTCGCGCGAGGACGTCGTCAGGACACTCGAGGATTCGGGTGCCGAGATGATGCTCAACTATCTTCCCGTGGGCTCTGAGGAGGCTGCACGGTTCTATGCCGGCTGTGCGCTGGAGGCAGGGGTCGGCCTCATCAACAACATGCCGGTCTTCATCGCGAGCGATCCCGCCTGGGCGGTGAGGTTTCGCGAACGCGGCCTTCCAGTCATCGGCGACGACGTCAAGGCCCAGCTCGGGGCGACGATCACGCACCGGGTTCTCGCGAGCCTCTTCCGGCAGCGGGGCGTGAAACTGGACCGGACCTACCAGTTGAACACCGGCGGCAACACGGATTTTCTGAACATGCTCAACCGCGACCGCCTTGCCTCGAAGAGAACGTCGAAGACCGAAGCGGTGCAGTCGGTTCTGGAAGAACCTCTCGACGACGATAACATCCATATCGGCCCGAGCGATTACGTCTGCTGGCAGAAGGACAACAAGGTCTGCTTTCTTAGAATGGAAGGGCGGCTTTTCGGGGACGTTCCCATGCAGATCGACCTCCGCCTCTCAGTCGAGGACTCGCCCAACTCCGCGGGGATCGTCATCGACGCCATCCGGTGCTGCAGGCTCGCCCTTGATAGGGGTGTCGGCGGCCCGCTCATATCCCCGTCCGCCTACTTCATGAAGCACCCGCCGGTGCAGTTTCAGGACGACGACGCTTACCGCATGACCGAGGAGTTCATCAGGGGTGTCCGGAACGACTGAAGGCCGGGGCGTCACTCAATCAGGACGAGACCTACCGAGGTGATGTCGCCGTGCTCGATCTTGCCGTATTCGAGGTCGCGGCAGGGAACCACGTGCAGGTCCCATCCGACCTTCCGGGCGGTGGAGAAGACGTCGATCCCGGCACCTTCCATCGTCGGGCGGACGAGATCCATGTGTCGGCAGAGCCTGCGGATGCTCTCGTCGACGACCCCCTCGTGCTCCTCGGCGACGCAGTGCAGGTGCTCGCAGTAGATGCAGGGGTATCCTCCGAACCCGAACGCCTTCGGGAAATCGTCGTAGAACGCCGTCTTCTCGAGGAGGTGCACCGTCGAGTTCACCCAGAGGATGAGGTCGTGGAAAAACGGGTGGAAGTCGAGCGGTATCTCGTCGGGTTTGAGGTCGGGGTGCCCGGGGATGCCCTCGAACCGGAGAAGGAGGGCGGTGCTGTACTCGGCGAGCAATCGCTCTGTCTCTGCGGGGGTGGGGGCGTAGGGTGGACAGGACATATGTTTCCCGTAGCCCTTGCACCCGAACCGGCACTTGAACCGCACCCACTCCGCGACGACGACGTCATGGGCCGCTATCCGCCGCGCTTCTGCGCCCCGCTCCCGCGCAAGGGAGGAGAGTTTTGTAATCTCTTCTTCAAGTTCGCTTCTCACCGCGCTTCGCCTCAATGAGGGGTATCTGCCGTATCCGGGTATTTATAGGTAGCGAGGGGGGAGAGGGGGGTTACGGTGAGGTGGTGGTAGGAAGAGGAGGTGACGCTCAGGAGAGAGGCGTATCGGAGGGCACGATTGTAACAGGTGAGTGAGCCTGAACTGACGTCGGGATTACTATCGTGGTAAATAGGACAAACGGAGCGATGATATAGCCTGGTACACTGGACCATGGGGGACTACGAAAACAGTAGAAATTGTCAAAAATGCCCATACGCTGGACCTTGGGGATATCGCCATGACTGCCCCCGCCCCCCGGGGCGGGGGAGGAGGCCGAAGGCCGGGTGGGGTGGGGGCAACAGATCTCGAATTTGGAACTTGAGCACCAGGGATGCGAACTGGAGACAGGGGAGGGAGGATGCTCCCCCCTCCCCGTCAGCCCCTCCCCCAATGGCGATAGCCCATGGGAATCCGTGTCCGGGGATGTGGGGCAATGAGTTAAAGAATGGGCGCACCACTCAAAAAAATGAGCATCTCAAGAACCGAAACCGAAGACTGCACCCCCGCTCACTCCACCGGCTCCCACCCGGTGCAGACGTCACGTCCGGGGTCGAGGAGCACGTCGTGGGGGAGCCCGATGAGCGAGACCGCCGCGAGCGCCCCGATGACGCCCCGGCCGCCATAGAGGTGCGCCCCGAAGAGTCCGGCGGTCTTCTCGGCCGCTTCCCGGTCGATCACCGACTCTCTTGCGCTCCTCCCGTATGCCCGGAGCGCGCCGGGAACCCGGAACCCCTCCCGGACGGCGATGCCCCACTCCGGGGACGCCGCCTCGCCGGCGACGAACCGCACGGCGGACTCCTCGATCCGCGCCACGAGATTGGGCTCCACCGCGAGCTCGATGCAACTGCAGGAGTTCCCCGCCGTCCGGGCCTCGAGCCGGGGGTTGAGCATCGCGACGCGGTGGCCGATCGGCATGACGCCGTCGAGTTTCGCGAGGTGCTGGAGGAGAGCAAGGGCGAGGGCGAAGGTCGCGCCCTCGGTCGCGGTATCGGTGTCGTCGATCCCGACGGCGACGTAGGCGAGCGCCCGGGTGACCACCTCGCCCTCGACCACCGGCCCTTCGCGGTGGACGGTGACGCCGCAGACGCCTTCGGCAAACGACATCATATCGGTGAGCGAGTAGGCCGGACCGCCGATACACCGGATCTGCTGGCGGATGTAGCCGTCTTCGTGGGAGACGCCGACGATCCCGACCGCCGGCGCGGGGTCGAGCCCGACGGCCACCTCCCGGCGCCCGAGGCCTGCCCGCTCGCGGAGCAGCGTCCCGTCCCGGCGGACAGACTGCAGGGCGCCCCCGGCACGGGCGTGATGGAACTCGCAGAACGCTGCGCACCCCCCGCTCATACACTCATGGTAGATCTCAACCTCGCCGCCGTCGATCGTGGTGAAGATCCGGCGGCAGGCGCTCTCCGGCATCACGCTGGTCGCCGCATACCGCGCTGCGTGCCGCCCCCGCTGCTCCTCCGTGAGAAGGACGCATCCCTCCTCGATGAGGCGGTTCACCCAGTCCTGGACGGTGCTCCGGGGGGTGTCGGTCGCCTCAGCGATATCGGCCACCGTAAAGTAGCCACTCTCAAGCGTCGCCTGACGCATCAGCCGCAGGTACTGTTTTCTCCGCTCAAGAACCCTGGACATGCCGCTCCCGGATATAGAGGAGGTCGCCGATCACGGCGCTGGCGGTCTCCGTGGAGCCCGCGCCCTTCCCGATGAACGTCAGGTCCCCGGCGAGGTCCGTCTCCACCGTGACCGCGTTGAGCGTTCCTTCGACGACGAGCGGGTGCGCTTTTGCGACAATCCGCGGCGAGACGCGGAGCACCCCGGCCTCCGGCACGATCTCGCCGATGAGCCGGATGGTGCAGTCCTGGTCTTCCGCAAGCCGCAGGGCTTCGGGTGTCAGGAGGGTGATCCCCGTCCTCTCCACGTCGTCGAGCGTGGTCCGCATATCGAGGATGGCGTTTGCGAGGATGACCAGCTTGATCGCCGCATCGATCCCCTCGACGTCGTAGGTGGGGTCGGCCTCGGCATACCCGAGTTCCCGGGCCTCGGCAAGAGCCTGCTCGTAGGTGAGGCTATCCTCGGCCATACGGGTGAGGATGTAGTTGCAGGTGCCGTTGAAGACCCCGTAGAGCCGGGAGATGGTGTTGCCCGCAAGCCCTTCCTGCATCGCGTGGATAAGCGGGATCGCGCCGCAGACCGTCGCCTCGTACTTCAGGAAGACACCGTTTGCCGCCGCAAGATCGCGGAGTTCCGGGTAGGCGAGGGCGATTGGGCCCTTGTTCGAGGTGACGACGTGTTTGCTCCGTCCGAGAGCCGCCCGTATGTAGCCCAGCGCCGGTTCGCCGTCATCCACGTTCGTCGGGGTCACCTCGACCAGGACGTCGTAATCCGCCTTCGCCACCACGTCCGCGGGGCTGACATCCGGGTTGCCGCAGAGGTCGCCGTTCCCCTTCCGGTCAAGCGCCGCGAGAAGGTCGATTCCGGCCGGGTCGATGAGCCCACTCCTTGAGTCGGCAAGGCCGGTGACGGTGAGATCGAGGTTTTTTGCAAGGATTGCCCGGGCGATCCCCCGGCCGACGGAGCCGAACCCGAGTATGACGATCCGCATCATACACCCTCCAGGGGCTCGATGATGAGGAGATCCTTCTGCTCCGCGACGCCGCGCAGGATCCTGATCGCCTTCTTCATCTCCTCGCGGGTGGTCGAACGGATGGTGATGCGGGCCGACGACGGGGAATTGATCGCGGGCATGGCAAGAGAGAGGTCCGTCACCTCGGCCGAGCCGGTCGTGTCGATCCGGTCGACCGTATCGGAGAGATCCGTGTGCATCAAATGGCCGATCGTGATCAGTGTGCATTCGTAGAGGAGCCGCTGCTCGCCGATGCGCACGACGCTGACACCCTGCTCCCGGAGCAGTTCGAGGAGTTTGGGGAGAGACCCCTCCTCGGGGAGTTCCAGCACGATCTGGACGTCCAGCGTCTCCGTAGCCGCCAGTGTCTCCCTCTGGTGGATAACCGCGATGATATTTCCCCCGACGGCCGAGATCGGCTGGAGGGCTGCGACCAGCTGTCCGGGCTGATCCCTCATCTCGAGCTTCATGGATACCTGCAAAAAACCACCTGCTGAATAGTTGACCTGCCGGGGTGATAAGCCTTGTACCCCGGAACAGTCCCTCGACGGGGGTGTGCCGAAAAAAAATAGAGCGGGATGCTTTATTACTTCACCGACCCGGGTGCAGCGGTGACGATCGGGAGCGCCCGGGCAAACTCGGGAAGGAGCTCGGCGGGGATGCCCATAACGAGTTCGTTGTCCTCGATCCCCGAGAACCGGCGCGAACCGTCGCACCCGAGCGAGTAGTTGACGTTGCCGGAGAGGTAGGGCAGCGCGGTCGCGTCCGCACAGACCGACTGGATTCCCGCCATCGTGGACTCGATCCGCCCTCCGAGCAGGTAGAGCGTCGTCTGCGCGAGTTTCAGCATCGCCCGGGGTTCGGCAACGATGACAACGACGTGCGGGTCAAACGGCGTCTTCTCGAGCGGCGCATAGACGGTTGCGTAGGTCTCGAGTTCCGGGACGTGCGGCACCTGCCGGATGGTCCGCATGCAGGCGGCCCAGCTCTCGAACTTGCCGAGTTTGTAGTAGAACTCTCCTGAGCGGAGGCTCGGCGTGAGTTCTTTCAGCCCGAGGGCCCAGGCGCCCCCCATACAGACGTGTTTGTCAGCGGTCGCGTAGAAGATCTCGCCGTTCAGTCGCGCCCTGCTGATCATCTGGCAGTGGCGGACCGTCTCGTCGATCGGCCCGACCCCTTCAGGGATGCCGTCGGGGTTCTTTGCGAGTTTGACTGCGACCGGTGAGCCCCGCAGGTCGAGGGCGGTCTTGAGCGTCTCCGCGATCTCCGCGTAGGGGATCTCCGTGCGCATCTGGTCTTCCATAATCGTGCTCACTCCTCTGTTGAGATAATCCCCTTGGGCACTCATAAAATCTCTGTTCGGGATATCGGCAGGGTCAGAGGTTACGCAGTTTATGGTTCACCTTCTCAAAGAAGGGTTTGTCCGTATGTACGAAAAGGGCAGGCTGATCCGATCGTCTAACCGTTATAGTGGCCTCTTTTTCGAGTTCGAACGAACTCTGCCCATCGATGACGAGGTGAGCAGGTTTTTCGGTTTCAAGGGTGATCTCGAGGCTCCTCCAGGTGCTGATGAGGTGTGGACGGGACGAGAGCATGTAAGGCGCAAGCGGTACGAGGAGAAATCCTTCGATCTGCGGATCGACGATCGGCCCTCCTGCGCTCATGGCATAGGCGGTCGACCCGGTCGGGGTCGATATGAGCAGGCCGTCGGCGCGGAACCGCTCTGCGGGCGTCCCGTCGACATAGATGCCGAATCGGAGCATCTTCGCCGGCCGATCGGTGACGACGAGCCCCTCGTTGAGGGCATCACCAATCCGTTTCCCGCCGGCGGAGAGGCTGACCCGCATCCGGCGCTCGACACAGAACCCTTCCGTGTGGGCGGCGAAGAACGCGCGCGCTTCGTCGGGTTCCAGGTCCGCGAGGAATCCCACCTCGCCCCAGTTGATCCCGAGAACCGGGACCTGTTTCTTCATCCGGTGAACAGTGAGGAGAACCGAACCGTCACCGCCGATGACCACGACCAGATCGCCGTCGATCTTCTCAAACGGGATACCTTCTTTTCCGAGGCAGCCTGCCGTACTCTCTTCGAAGGCGGTCTCGTGCCCGAGGCCTTCGAGTTCCCGGGCGAGCGACGCGGTGTAGCGGAGCGCGTCCGCATCGTCAATGCGTGATACCAGGACAATCTTCATATGCGGTTCACCTCAGGTACTCGATGACCTTGTTGTGCACGATGCCGTTCGTGGCGACAAGGCTCCGCCCGACGGAGACTTCATCAGGGAATATAAGGGCGTTCCCCTCGAGATCGGATACTGTGCCACCGGCCTCCTCGCAGATCAGCATTCCCGCCGCCGCGTCGGTGACGCGAAGCGTCCCCCGCACGTCGACAAAGCCGTCGATACGACCGCACCCGACGTAGCAGAGCTCGAGCGCCGATGCACCGAGGAGGCGCCACCGCCGGATCTTCCTGCCGATCATCTGGACCCGGGTCGGGTCGAACTTCCGGCCGTAGACACTCATGGCGCTCTCCTCGAGGAGCGATACCCCCGAGACGCGGATAGGATGCCCGCCGAGGCAGGCGCCGCGTCCCCGGACGGCGTGGAACGTCTCGCCTGTGGCGAGGTTCTGAACGTACCCCATCTGCACGACCCCCTCTTCTGCATACGCGATGGAGAGGGCGTAGAACGGTATCCCGACCACGGCGTTGTAGGTGCCGTCGACCGGGTCGAGGAAGATGGTTCCTTTCTCCCCGCCCATCTCGGCGCACCCGAGTTCTTCACTGATCAGGCGCCGGCAGAACGGGTGGCACATGAAGTGGTCGACGATGATATCCTCTGCAACCTGGTCGATCTTTTTGGTGGGCGTG
Organism: Methanomicrobiales archaeon HGW-Methanomicrobiales-6; assembly: GCA_002839575.1. Taxonomy (GTDB): domain Archaea; phylum Halobacteriota; class Methanomicrobia; order Methanomicrobiales; family Methanoculleaceae; genus Methanoculleus; species Methanoculleus nereidis. The sequence goes on along the minus strand of PGYH01000003.1, from coordinate 1,248 downwards.
CCGTCCGCGCCCATCTTTACGTACGCCCCTGCCTCTGGCGTGCCGACCATGCCGGCTATTGCATCGCGTACCGCCCCCGCCACGTCCTCACACGCCCGGATGAACTCCATCAACTCTCCTCATCCCGTCCCTTATTCTACGGTGTATTTATGTACTGTAATCCAGATACATTAATCACGCGTTTACCGAGTGAGACAATATGAAGGAACAGACAGAAGTTGGGAAACTGAAAGAGGGACGTTACGTCGTCGTAGATGATGAACCGTGCAGGATTGTCTCCATCGCTACCTCCAAACCCGGGAAGCACGGAGCGGCAAAGTCCCGGATCGACTGTGTCGGCATCTTCGACGGCGTCAAGCGCTCGATCGTCCAGCCGGTCTCGGCGAAGACCTACGTGCCCATAGTGGAGCGGAAGATGGCCCAGGTCATCTCGATCGCCGGCACGACCGTCCAGCTCATGGACGTCAAGGACTTTGAGATGTTCGAGCTCAACGTGACCGAAGAGCAGGTCGCCAGCCTTGAGCCAGGTAAGGAGATTCCGTATATATCATCCCTGGGCAAGAAGAAACTTGAGTGACCTTTTCTGGCTTACGAAAACGGGCATGCACGAGCTCGCCCATCTCCATTTTGCGGATGCGGATGCTTCGTATGAGGATGCCCGCTACGCCGTCTTCGGCGTGCCCTACGACGGTACGACGTCGTTTCGGCCGGGGACGCGCTTTGGGCCCCGGGCGATCCGGGAGGTCTCGTTCAACTTCGAGTCCTACGATCCTGCGACCAAAATAGACTTTTCTGAAGTCCCGATCACGGATCTCGGCGACCTTGCGGTCTCCCGGCTGCCGGAGGATCTCGTGGGTCAGGTGGCCGATGTCGCGGGGGATATCGTCCGCGACAACAAGGTGCCGGTGATACTCGGCGGCGAGCACACCGCGACTGTCGGCGCGGTCCGGGCCGTCCGGCCGGATGTCTACATCGTCTGCGACGCTCACCTGGATCTCCGGGACGAACTCGACGGGACGCCTTACAGCCACGGGTGCGTCACCCGGCGCGTCCTTGAAGCGGTCGAGGACGTCGTCGTCATTGGCGCCCGGAGCGGCGATCGCGAGCAGTTCGAGATTGCGGCGGAGAGGACGCACCTCTACACCGCCGATACGGTGCGGGAACGGGGGATCGGCGCCGTCCTCCGGGAGGTCCGGGAGCACGTTGCGGGGAGGAGGATCTACCTCTCGATCGACGCAGATGCGATCG
>PGYH01000177.1 GCA_002839575.1 Methanomicrobiales archaeon HGW-Methanomicrobiales-6 | reverse complement strand
CGGAGTTCGGGTCCTGCCGGGGACCGAAAACGTTGAAGTAGCGCAAGAATACCGTCCGGATACCGTAGAGGTCGGCAAAAACCTTCCCATAATACTCCCCCGCGAGTTTTGAGACCGCATAAGGGGAGAGCGGTCTTGGCGCCATCGTCTCCTGTTTGGGAAAAACCGGGTCATCACCGTAGATCGCTGAGGTGGACGCCGCCACGACCGCCGGAACTCCGCACTCCTTTGCCGCCCAGAGAACGTTCAGGGTCCCGGCCACGTTCACCTCGTTCGTCTCCAGAGGGTTTGCTACGGATCGGGGAACCGAGGCGATGGCCGCCTGATGAAAGATACCGTCCGCCCCGGCGCAGGCATCAACAAGCAGGGGAAGATCGGTGACGCTCCCCTCGACGAACGCCACCCGGGGATGATCGGCAAGGTGCTCGATGTTCTCCCGCCGCCCGGAGGAGAGGTCGTCGACGATCACGACTTCGTGATCGTCGCGTGCCAGCCGCTCTGCGAGGTTGGACCCGATGAATCCTGCCCCGCCCGTGACGATGTAACGCATATGGATTGATAGGTGCTCCAGTGATTTGAGCGTTGCCGGAGGGGAAGGAGACGAGGGAAAAAGGCACGGGAATGCTATTCCGAGGGACCAGATGGGTACTCCGCGAAGATGAGGACACGGCTCAATAGATTTCCCGCTCCTCGGCGTGGAAACGGGGCAAATAAACCAGTGCAGTCGTGCCGGGAACCCCACCCGGCACGACTGCACCGCGGGGCCCTACGCTGGCCGGCACCCATATAGCATCATGGGGTTTATCCGGATCGCCCGGCAGGCCCGATCACTCCCCCTTTTTCCCGTTCGAGAGCGGGAAATACTGCTGATAGACGCGCTTACGCTCGTCGATATCGGTATGCAGGTAGATCTCGGTCGTCTTGATAGAGGAGTGCCCCAGATTCTCCTGCACGACACGGAGGTTTTTTGACCGGCGGTAAAGCTCGCTTGCGTACGAATGCCGGATTTTATGCGGCGTAATCCCGGAAGGGGCGTATTGATTGAAGAGATGCTGGATGGTTCGCGGAGAGATGTGGTTGCCCTGCTGGCCTAAAAAGAGCGGCCCCTCGATCTTGTTGCCGATAAACAGGTCAATCTCTTCTAGTGTCTCTTCGTCGATGAAAACGGTCCTTATTTTGTCGCCCTTACCCTTCACCCGTATCGTCTGCTCCTCGAAGTCGATGTCTTCGACGCATATGGCGCAGAGTTCCGAAACACGGACACCGGTGGCGTAGATAAGGCGGACGATCAGTCGGTCGCGCTCGCTCTCGATGGTGTTGATCAGGCGGAGAACCTGGCTGTGTTTGAGGTATTTCAGTTCCTGATTCTTGATCCGGGGCCGCTCCACCCCAAGCATCGGGTCGGCGACCACGGCCCCCTGCACGTAGAGATACTTGTAAAACGAAGAGAGCGTCGATATCATCCGGTGGAGAGTCCTGGGCTTATAGTCCTGCTTCTCCGTAAGACAGGAGAAGTAATCGGTAACGAGGGCTGCAGAGACGTTGACGTCCGCATCCAGTGGAGCGTTCTCGAATGCGGCGTCATCAAACGAAACCTCATCCGAGTTCTGCCGGAGCCAGGCGTACCGAGCGAAACGCCGAATGGTCTGCAGGTATTTTTCGATGGTCCGGGGCGAGTAGTTTCGCATCCGGAGGTAACTGCTGAAGCGATCCAGCCATTCCGAGAAACAGGCGTTTTCCATCGGATAATAAATAGAATAACAGAGCATATCAAAATTGCGGTAAATGCCTATTCCCCGCAATTATAGTTCAGGGATACCCCCTCCGAACCCGGCCAGGGCCGCCGGCCACGATCGCACACACCCGCACCCAAACGCCCGGCTGGTATAGCAGGGGGCCGCACCCCCACTCCACGCCACGCAGGCCCAGAGCCTGGCGAAACCACGATGCAGGCAGTAATGAAACGCAGACAACAATCGAGGTAAAACCCTGACGCTGGACATTCCAACAGTTGCCGGCAAAAAGGACCCCAACCCGCCCTTCGGCGAGGAAGGTTGGCAGGAAGGAGGGCCATTTTTGCCCCGACGCCAAAAAAAGATATTTCCGGTGATGCAGGAGGTATTGGCGTTAGGAGGTAAGGGCTGCCATCCCGGGTGGACGGGAAGCAGACCCTGTAGAATACGTCCCCTCTTGAGTATATGAATCCCTTACCGCGCGGGGAGAAAGTGAACGATCAGGGAGCACCACCGGTGCCACGCGGCGCCAGGTCCCGGCCACATATAAAGGGCCCACACAGACGGGCTCAGGCGCCCGATCAGCCCGACCGATGAAGGAAACTATGGGCGAACCTGCGATCCTGGCCCAAATGTGCGATATGAAGACCCCAAAACTTGAATGGTTATCCGACAGAGCGCCATGCCCGCAGCGAGTATCGGCGCACCGGCCCGGGAGAGATGCTCCCACACAACCCCGAACAGTGCAGATGCGCCGGATTCAGTAGCAAAACCCCATAAGAGACCTACGGCTCATGTCACTCGACAATGAGGCGGTGTTTAAGGATGGCAGAAGCATTTCTCCAGAGCGATCCCCATACCAGAGCATGAGAGATTGGGAAGGAGCTGGACCGCCACCAAAACCCACTGTATCCGCATCTCCGCTCCTTCACATGAAGCAATTGGACGGCCAGCCACCACGGTCTGCGCCCGGGTAGCCGGAACCTTTTCCCGCGTTTCGAAAGATCCGCTGCAATTTGACCATCAACCGGCGCCGCACTGTCGCCTGCAACACCCAGCAGGGATCCTCGATACATTACCCACCATAACATGGCCCGATTGGAACGGAACCGGGTCTAACGTTTTAGATCCGCACCCCTACCCGGGGAACAAAGAGGCAAGCATAAACCATATGCTGCTATACTCATTATAGGCCGAGGTGGAATTGCAGATCCTGCTGAGTCCCTGGCATAACTAAACCCTGCAGAACACCGGTTCGTTCAATCGCCGTCTCAGCCCGCCGCCCGGCATCACCCTTCAACCAACCTTATTGAAATAGCAAAACCAACAAGAGGGATAGGTAAAATGGAAGAGCCTGATAGCATCAAAGACCCGAACAAGTACCAGAAATTCAAGAAGGTAGACGGCGCCGCCTACCAGCGGGTCAACCAGTTCCTGCGCAAACACACCCACATCACCGCCCGCGAGTGGGCGATCGCACGCCTCTGCGCAGACTTCAAAACCACCAGCGGCTCAGAGATGACATTCATCGGCGAGAACCTCCCCGAACTCTGCCCGTTCATGGTCGACTCCTACACCCCGCAGGCGGTCAACCAGGCGAGGAGTTCGTTTAAGAAGAAAGTAAAGAAAGCAGGGGCCACATTCTTCTACGGAGCCATGTGCGGTTTTTTTACCGCGGAAGAACTCGACGAGATCCTCTTTGAGGCAAGCGAGGTCGCCCGGTTCCTGCTGGAGGTCGAAGGGACGAGCCTGAACCTCGACGACGAGATCGACGTCGAGGACCGGATCACCGAGGTGATGCGAGGCGTAGCTGAGGCGTCGGCAGTCATCCTGAAGGCCAGGCCGGGCCAGGAGGATGGACAGGAAGTACCACAGAACCAGGAAGAAGACCAGGCACAGAACCAGGAAGAAGAGAGGGAAGACTGATATGAAGATCATCCAGATTGTCGGCAGATCAAACACCGGAAAGACCACATTCA
>PGYH01000176.1 GCA_002839575.1 Methanomicrobiales archaeon HGW-Methanomicrobiales-6 | reverse complement strand
TCACCAGCTCGCCCTCCGCGTTCGCCGGAACCGGGATCATGACCGTGGCGGTGCCGTTCACGGCAAGACCGGAGAGACCCGTGATCTCGATCATATAAGAGTCGTTCGGCATGGTCGTCGAGACGAATGCAGGACCAAGGAAGAGCAGGAAGACCACCACGGCAAGAATGACAAACGCTATGAGCAGGTTCAGTACGGTCTTTCGGGTATTGTTTCCGTCCATCTCCTCACCATCGCCCGGCCGGATGGACCCGTCTTCCGGGATCTATGCATGAGAACTCAACGTTCCCCTATAAACGATTTCTGTCACGATCGTCTACACGTCCAGCCGGATCCGTTCGTTTTGCTCCGGAAAATTCGCCGCAGTCAATCAGGGGCGTTCGCTGCGCCGGTCGATACCGGGCCCAGACAGTGGAGGGGACCGGCTACCCGAAGGCACGCAGAGGTGTGCGATGAGGGGATAACAGAATAGCACCGTTTTTATACTCCCGGCCACCTGATCTTTTTAATGCGGCATCAACTCCCTCTCGCGAGGACTGCTCTGCTCCTTATCGCCCTCCTGCTTATAATCGCCCCGGGGAGTGCTGCCGGCACCATATCAAGTGAGGGGGAGTTTCCGGAGACGATACCGGACGATCCGGCCCCGCTATATATCTGGAACGTGCCGCTCAAGCTGATCCTGCTCGACTTCGTCTTCATGACCGCACCCCTGCTCTTCCTCCCGGTCCAGTTCCTCATATCAGTAGCCGTATGGCTCGTTCTCGGTCAGAGGAGGATCTCCAGGAAGAATGTTCTCGAACACGACACCCGCCGTGCGGCATACCTCTGCATTCGGGAGAACCCCGGGATCAACCACGCTTCCCTCTCACGCAGGCTGGGGGTTAACATTGGAACGCTCCGGTACCACCTTGCAACCCTCTGCGAGTCCGGACAGATAGTAGCTGAGCGCGATCACGGCTTTTTGCGGAATTATGCGAACGGCAGGGCGGCCCGTGAGGGAGAGGGCTATCCCCTCAACGGGACGCGGAGAGAGATCCTCGATCTCCTCGCACGGAACCCAGGGATAGCGCGAAAAGAGGTCGCATCCGCGCTCGGGATCTCCGGCGCATCAGTGACCTGGCATACGGGGCTGCTCATCCGGGACGGTGCCATACGGAGCGAGAGGGACGGGAGGATGGTGCGCTATTTCCCCAGGCGGGATATCGTATTCCGGGCGGATAGGAGCGCAGACGCAACCGGTTAGGTCACCCAGGGGCGGTTTGGGCTGCGGTTCTCGACGCTCACCTACCCGTAGACTACAGACTCGGCTGCCGCGAGATCCTGCCGGGTGAACGCAATAAGAACCTCTTCTGGAGGTGGCGGGGATCCCGGGCTCCGGTGGGGAGTGATCGTGATGGTGTACCAGCGCGCGTCCGGGCCGAACATCACTTCTTTCACCGGGCGGAACGCCCCGTCCGAGACCTCGTAGAGCCTTCCCCGGGTCTCGTTGTAGTGGTCCCCGTACGCGTTCGGGCTTAAAAGAATGGTCATACCCTGCTCCCGGAAGGGAATATCCTCCAGGGCGATAGCGTCGACCTCCCGCAAGAGTTCGAGGGGGTGCACCCCCTGCACGGAAAAATTGAACTTCTGCGATTTGGCCGATACCGTTCCGCCCGGCCCCACATACGCCTCGTAGCCGTGCTGTTCGCCGTCCTTATCGCCGTAGAAGATGAGCCATATCACCCGAATCGCGCCGTCCCCGGCGAGATCGACCTCCAGTTTCCGCAGCACAGCCGACTCGTTCTCGACGCCGGTGTTCTCGACGGCGATCTCCCAGAGGTCCAGGATGGCCGGATGGTATGCCGGGGACTCAAGATGGGTGATATTCTCGATACGGGTGACGTCCGGAGCCTCCGGTAAGACGAAGAAGTGCATGCAGGCGTAGACGACTATTACTCCGACGACAACAGCAAGGATCGGTCTCATGGTAGTATCCGGGCCGATGGAATCGGCGTGGTTAAAGTCAGTATGGGACCAGCCGGGCTTGAAGTTTCCGAAACAGACCTGTGTTCTCGTTCGTTGCACCGCATCGTCGGTGTAACCGGACCGTCAGTCTGTTCCTGCTATATCAGATTCCTGACGTGTAGAGGAATGTGAGAGAAAAGGTATATAGATCGACAGCCCAGTCTCAGAACGTCAATACCCGCAGGAGCATCTTTGAGGAGCCCGTTACGGGCGGCGGACATTCTCAGGGGCGTGCGTATCCTTGCGACCACGAACGGAGTATGAGCATGGAGATAGAACTACGTGGACTGACCGGTGAGAGCAGATGACAGCGGAACGGGTCTTCACCGTGGCCCAAAAAGAGTTCACCGACCAGATCACGGGCTGGCGGTTCCTGGTGATCCTTGCCCTGTTCCTCGCCATCGCCATGGTGGGGACGTACAGCGGGGTCGTGAGCTACGAGAGAGAACTGGATAGGTACTCGGAGCAACTGGCCGCGATGGATAACCAGAATGACGGACCGGCCGGGATGATGCCCGCAAAACCCCCGGTTGAGGGCGTTTACTCCTCGATGTTTCTCACGCTGGTCTCCTACGGGGGCCTCCTTGCCATCGCCGTCGGGTCAGGCCTGGTCTCCGGGGAGAAGGAGTCCCGGTCGCTCAAAAGCCTGCTCTCCCACCCGGTCTACCGCGACGAGATCATCAACGGCAAGGCGCTCGGGGGCGTCGCGCTGCTTGCCCTCGTCGTCGGGAGCGTGCTCGCCATATCCACCGCGCTCCTCCTCGTCTTCTCGATCGTGCCCGCCCCCGGCGATCTCTGGATGATCCTGACCTACGCCGGCGTCATCCTCCTCTTCCTCGTCACGTTCTTCTCCATCGCGCTCGCCCTCTCCACCCTCTGCCGGGAGAGCGGCAGCGCCCTGCTCCTCTCGGTGGTTGTCTTCGTCCTCCTCGTCTTCCTGGCTCCCTACGCCACCACGCATATCGGGATGGCGCTCATGACGGAGGAGCCCGATCCGGCGGCATACGGCGGGGATATCTCGTCGGAAGAATTCCAGGCAGCGATCACGGCGTATTACGGTCAGTTTGACCTTATCCAGAGCATTGGAAACCTCGCATCACCGCAGATGGCGACCAACGCCCTCATCCAGGGGATCGGCAACGCCCCGACATCGGGGGCGACCCTTGAGGATACGCTCGGCAAGATATGGTCGAGCGTTGTGGCCCTGACCATCTATCCCGTCGCCTTCTTCGCCGTCGCGTACACGCGGTTCATGCGGATGGATATTCGGTGACCACTCGTGAGAGAGGGGACCGTGCGCCCCGGCCCCTTCGTAATATCGAGAGAAAATAGATCGAAACCCCGACGTGTAGACGGTTCGGACAGGGAACGTTTATAGGAGAACATCGATTTCTCCTTCATCGATACCGGAACCGGACGGATGGATGCGGCCCTTCCGGGAGGAGGAGCGTGTCGACAGGAACAATCATCACCGGCCCACGGCGCCGTTTCCGGCAACTCAACGAAAAGCCGCTGCGCGACGACCTCATACTCTACTTCGCGATCGTCGCCGCCGCATCGGTCTTATTCATGGTACTGCCCCTCCTTACGGGAGAGGCGCCGGAGATTGACGGAATGCACCGGATCGGGTTCATCGTAGTCGGCACCCTGATCGTCCTCGTGCAGGGCCTGATAACCGGGGCCGTCGCCCTCCTCGCCGTCAGCCTCGTCGAGCACTTCTTCCTGCTCTTCGTC
>PGYH01000175.1 GCA_002839575.1 Methanomicrobiales archaeon HGW-Methanomicrobiales-6 | reverse complement strand
ATGGCTTGCGGCCTATACCACTGTAATGATCAGGGGTGTTTCCTGACGTACCACATGGGGGAATTGGACTTTGATACGAGTATGTATGTCTGCAAGAGATGTAGAGCGGACTTTGTCCATGCGTTGCAATCTCTAGGTACGGCATCGGACGAAACGGCGCATAGAGGGGCCCGTCGATTCGGTGAGGTTATCCCGATACCCGCCCAACCATGATGCCGCATGCCGGGTGAACCTGTCCGAGGACTGAGCGCCCACACTGCTCTTATCATGGAACGGTCTTATTAACCGCTTCTATCCGGTTGGAAAAACGTTCAGCCGGTGTGCGCTTCTTGCAGACCTCCGGATAAAACCGGATTGGCCTTCCCCGCCCGGGTGTTCCCGGGTTCTCCGTTTGACCGTGATGCTACTCCTGATTCCCGGATTTCAGTTGTACGGACCAATCTCTCGGGCACCGCAGGTCGCATCTGCCGAGATGATCGCAGGTCGTTCCACCGTTCCTGCAGTCTCGAATGCTTCGAGGGTTGGGACGTAGAAAAGTCCCCCGAACCGCTATACCCCCACCGATTCCGCCACCCGCACGAGTTCGTCTTTACCGAGCATGCCGCCCGTGATCCGGTACGAGTATCCAGCGTCAAGCCAGCGGAGCTGGTCCTTCCCGTCGGCGGAGACGTATTCGGCCTCCCGGCCGTCGGTGAGGAGAACCGGCTCGGGCGTGCCGGCGAGCACCGCTTCCTCCCGGTAGGGGTCGTGCAGCCGTTCATCTACCTCCAGGTCATTGCTGCCATCAGTGAACCGGAGCACCGTATAGCCGCCGGGGAGATGCACCCCGTCGGCGAAGGCGTACCCCTCCGGGAGATAAGACGGCATCTCCGCACCACAGCGCCGGGCGCCGTCGATGCTCGATAAGAAGAGCGGCGTGATCGCAGCCGTCGGCATCGGCCGGACCTCGACGCCTGCCGGCGGGTCGAAGGCGAAGAGGTCGTCCGGGAGCCCGGTGTTCGCCGAGGGAGCGGTGTATTCGGCAGAGAGGATCAGGTTCCCCTCTCTGCCGTACATCTCCAGGCCGATGGGGAGCCAGGTTTCGGCGTCGATCCATACCCTGCAGCGGTACACCGCCTCCCGGTAGCGGGTGGGCGCTTCAAAGAGTTTCGCGTCATCCGTGACCTCAAGGATATAGGCGGTCCGGCCGCCTATGGTCTCGCTGCCCCGGTACGAAGCGTTCTGCTCCGCAAGCGATCCGGCGATCGTCTCCGTATACCCTCGGACTTCCTCCGCCCAGCCGGGGTAGGGCGGCCCGGAGAAGGCGGCCTGTATATACGGCCCTGCGACCGTCAGCGCCGTCTGCGTCGCCGGGTCGTAGCGCCACTTCCGGGTGCCGTTCGAGACGACGATGGTCCCCGCGAGGTCCGCGGGCTCGAGGTACTCGAGCCGGTAACTTTCGGGGCCTTTCTGAAACAGCCTGACGGTGACGTTCTCGGAACCGGCCGCTACCGCTACGGTGGTGGAGAAGTCCGTCGCCTGCTCTTCTGCCGCGATGAACCGGGCGGCGATCTCGTCCGCCGACGGCGGGTCCGCGGCGGTGCCGAGGCACCCGGCGGTGCAGGCGATGACGAGGAGGATCCCGATTGCTACATACTTCATCGGCAGGCCACCCCCGTCACGATAAGGAGCAGCCCGGTGAGCGGCATGAGGAGGAGAGTATACAAGACCGCGGCAACCGCCACGAAACCCGGCACAGGTGTCCCAGGAACAAGGGTGCAGAACGCGTTAGCGGCCAGGATGAGGGACAGGACGCTGACAAGGGCGGAGATAGCGATCGGCATCCGCACCCCGTTCCGGCAGTCATCCGGGAAAGAGTAGAAGAACAATGCTGCCGCCGGAGGAAGCAGGAATAGGAATACATGGTTCGCGATATCGGGAACCGTTACGACCCACCGGGTGATTCCCGTCCAGAGCGCAAGAGCGGTGCAGACGGCCGCAAACGGGATGCCCCAGAACCACCGGGGCGACTCGTGCCGCATCGCCCGCAGGAACTGAACCGACCCGGCGAGCGAGACGAGCGAGAGCAGGATGATCACACTCCCGGTACCGATGGAGCCATGGGATGCGAGCGTCACCGGCATGACTCCCCAGAGGAAGAAGAAGACCGCGCTCGCGGCGATGAGCGGGCCGGTCTTCATCCCCGCCTCACCCCACGGCGCAGGAGCGCGATACCGCAGGCGGCCGTCGCCGCGAAAGCCCCGAATCCCGGGGCGCGGGCGGGCGCCGCCCACCCGTTCTCCCCGAACGACCGGGTGGTGCCGGCAAGGATATAGCCGCCGTCGGCCGTCGCAGCAAGGGCCGATATATCGTCGGTCGCATCGCCGCCGAACGAATGCGAAGAGGTAACGTTCCCCGTATGGTCCAGGAGCACCAGCCACCCGTCGTGCGGCCCGCCGGCGTAGACCGTGCCGGTGAAGGCATACTGCCCCGGCGACGGTGCAACCGCCGACGTGATCGGGAAGACGCCGGGAACTTCCGGCGTCACGATCCAGGCGACATTCCCGGCTCCGCCGACCTTGATGAGGCAGGGGCCGGGGAGGTCGTTCTCAGGGCGGAACGCCCCGCCGGCGACGAGGTAACCGACGGCACCTCCGCCGGGCACTTCGAGAAGAACCGCGCCGGTGCCGCCGTCCATCTCATCAAGCGTCTTCGTCCAGAGAACCTCCCCCGTCGAATCGGTCTTGAATACCCGGACCGGCACGGTCCCGGAACGTGCCGCTTCCCAGGGGTTCCTCACCGCGGCGAGGTAGCCCCCGTCGATCGGGGTCGATATGACGCTGTCCACGATCCCGGAACCGTTACCGCCGATGAACCGGTTCCACTCCTCGAACCCCTCCCGGTCGGCCCTGACCAGCCATGCATCATCGGTCCCGGTATTCCCGCCGAGGATGAACCCGCCGTCGCCGGTCAGGTCGACCGTCGTGAAGAGTCCGTCCCCCGGAAATGTCCGGCTCCAGACCTCCCGGCCGTCCGGCGCGACCTTGAAGAGCCAGGCGCTCCGCGTATCCTTCTCCGGCGTCCAGCCGGTGCTCCCGGCGACGACGTAGTTGCCATCGTCGGTCGCGACCACGGCACGCGCGGTATCCCAGTCCGGCCCACCGTAGGTCTTCCTCCAGACCTCGTTGCCGTCGGCGTCCGTCCTGAGCAGCAGGGCGTCCCGGAACCCCGTGTTTGCCGCAATCAGGTATCCCCCATCATCCATCTGGAGCACCGACGCGACGTCCGCACTATCCCCGCCGGGGTAGGTCCGGTTCCAGGCCTCGTTCCCCTGCCCGTCCGTCTTGACCAGCCAGATGGAGAGGTCGTACCAGGTGGCTTGCGCGCCCGTGGGCGTGGTGGCAAACGCCTCCGCCATGGCCCGGGAGATATCAGCGAGGACGGCGTTTTCCTCATCGGTCAGGACCGGGTTCTCCCCCGCCGCCGGGTCGAACGCGATCCGGGTCACCGCACCCCCGGTCTCGTGCACCACCGGGTATTTTTCCCAGATCTCGCAGAGGGACTCCTTCATCGCCTCCTTCTCTTCGGCGGAGCGGGGGGAGCGGTCGATGTAGCCGAGCAGGTTCTCCCGCTCGTCATCGGTTCCGACGAGCATGACGTAGTGGGGCGACGCCTGCTTTACCGCGTCATCGATCTCAAGCCGGTCGACGGGGGCCTCCACCGGGCTTTCGGCCGGGCGGGGAGTTTCGGCAGCCGCCGGGGCTGCAACCGAGATCAGGGCGAGAATGCAAAGGATAACCAAAAAGTTTCGTCTCATCGCTCGACTCCTTAAATGAGCGATTGGGGAGGGGGATTTATATCTTTTCTGTGCCGATCGTCTCTGTCGCACCTTCGGTACTC
>PGYH01000174.1 GCA_002839575.1 Methanomicrobiales archaeon HGW-Methanomicrobiales-6 | reverse complement strand
TGAGGATGCATTCACCGGGCTTGAGGCGGCAATCGTCCTGATCGCGTTCGTCGTCGTGGCCGCGGTCTTCTCGTACGTGATGCTCGGTGCCGGGTTCTTCGCAGCCGGCGAGGCGCAGCAGGTCGTCCACACAGGCTCGGAGCAGGCCAGCTCCAGCCTGGAGATCATCGGTAACGTCTATGGGTATTCCACTACTGCCGGAACCGAGCTTGAATCTATTCAGTTCACCGTCGGAAATACCGCGGGCGGCACGCCGATCGATATCACCCAGATGCTGGTGACGTTCACCAGCGGAACGACGTCAGAGGTCATACCGCTTAGGACTGACGGTTGGAACGGTGAACCTACGGAAAACCAATGGGCCGTCATCGAAACCTACAACGATATCGGTGACACGAACCATCTCCTCGAACCGGGAGAGCAGTTTGTGTTGAAGATTATGTTCCCTGGAACTGCAGAGTTGACGCCCAACACTCCGTTCACCGTGAACCTTCAGCCGGCGGTCGGTGCAGTCTACCCGATCAAGAAGACCGTACCGGCATATCTCAACAAAGTGAACACTCTCAACTAACCCTTTATCCTTTTTTCGCGGTGCCGGATAGCTTCTGCCCGTAGTTCAGCCCTGGCTCAACGTGTAAACGGCGTACCACCAACAATTCTCCTAGATGCACAGAGGTTCTCCCGACACCCGGAACTGCATGGCCCGGGCCCGGCAAAGGGCAAACCGGGCCGCGGGAGATGCGCACATACACGTGGTGCCCTGCCCGAACCCTGCTGCTATGTTGTGTCATTCTGCGAACCGTTGCACACCCGGCACCGGGGCTCTATACCAGACTCGGTACTTCGCAAAACTTTTTGAGGATACTAGTGCACCTTGTCATCTTATTATAGACATTTCTGGCATGTACTGGGACGGAAACCATGGTCTCACGCGAAGAGCGCGAAGCCGCGAAGTGAAGTTGTCAGCAGGTATCGCTCAGTCTTCGCGTCCTTCACGGCTTCGCGTGAGGTTTTGGTATAGAGGCGGTACAGTCTCACGCGAAGCCGCGAAGGTGATGTCGGATTTTTAGGTTTAGATGACGAAGTCGTCCCAAAAGTACCACGTGGTTGAAGATTCACAGGGTTCTGAATGTAATTAAGAGCGCTCATAACAAATTGAACGATCTCCTGTATCAAATTGCTGAAACGGCTTCCCATTGACTATCGCCACGCGGGGGAGGGACCGGGAGGGGGACACCCCCTCCCGGCAGGGGCGTTTTGGGATGGCCTCGACAACAAGTACTAGCCGGAGGTCAACCCGCCAGATGTTCTCGAGTATCGGGACCACTCCCTCAAGGGAGCATTTCCTTACAAGCCCCGCATCTGCATCTGTTTCTGAAGATGCTTTCGGATCGGCAGGCTCAGGAACGAGATAACCAGGAAGCCGCACAGGGGTTCCCTCCATGTCATGCTATTTTCTACGATGAGACAGGCCCGGCCATGGTGATATGTCCCGGCTCATGGATGGGCTGCGCCGTAGTTGCCCACTTGCACCGAGCGCGGTTCCTCCTTATAACCCCTCTCACCCACCTCTTCTGTGTGCGGGAACCTGCCCGGGGCCGACCGGCCAGACCGCGCCCTCCCCGGCACCGATCACACCGATCCACCCGCACAGGAGCAGCCCATGAAAGAGATCACCCAGGAACTACCCGGCCACATCCCGGACCCGCGAGCAGAACCCGTCCGGGAGACGTGGAGCGCCGGCGGTAAAGCCAGATTGATAACGCTACAGAACGAGGAAACAGAATGAGAGACATAGACAGCAGCCCCCATGATGAAGCGTGCGCCAACATCGGTTCACACGGGACTGCCAACAACTCTTCTCCGTCAAGAGAGATAAGATCAGCTCCCGGGAAGCGAACAGCAGGCGTCGTGCCGCTCTTCCTGGTCAAGCAGGTCGTAGCCGCCGAGATCGGCCGGTTTGGCCGGGCGGTGCGGGAGATCCATATCGTCCGGACAGGCTGCCACTACTACGCAGTCACGACCGTAACCGGGCAGGAGGCGGTGGGCCATGACTGAGACAGGCACCCTCTCTTACGGCACCGGCGGAACCCTTCATATCTCCGTCGACGCTGAGAAATACCAGATCGAGGCAGGAGATCTCAGGAGCCTCCTCTTCTACAGCAGGGTGATCCCGATCTGCGGGAATCGCTCTCGGACGACCCCTAGCGGGATCCTGGTGAGCGATGTCGCCATCGAGGGGCACGCAGCGATGAACGCTTCCGGCAAGGCGGTGGTCCTCCACACCCGCGTCGGCTCCTACGTCATCCCGCTTATCAGTTTCCAGCGGGTCGCCCGCGGGGAGGCCATCTCCGCCCCCCTCTTTCCCCTCGTGCCGGGGGTGACGGGATGAGCGACGGGCCGCAGGGCCGGAGCTCGAGCACCAGAGGTGCGAGTAGCGACGAAGTCAGAAACCTGGTGAACATCCTCGCCCCGGGCGGCGGCGTGGTCGAGGTCCGGGCGCTCGCCGACGGCGTCACCCACTCCGGCTACTTCGACGACCACGAGGCCCTGGCCCGGGCCGTCGAGGCGCTCGACGCCGATCCGGCGGTTGCCGGGATTTACGTCACCCTCAATACCGTCAACCCTGCCCTCCTCGCCCGGCGGGCGAACCGGATCAAGATGCGGCTGTCCCGGAAGGATGCCACGACCGCTGACACCGACATCCTCCGCCGGCGCTGGTTCCCGGTCGACATCGACCCCGTCCGGCCGAGCGGGGTATCGTCGACGGATGAGGAGCACAATGCGGCGCTCGCCGCTGCGGAGCGGATCGCCGCGTACCTCAAAGAGCAAGGGTTCCCGGCGCCCATCCGGGCTGACTCCGGGAACGGCGCCCACCTCCTCTACCGGATCGACCTCCCGAACGATGGAGCGGCAACAGAGGTTGTCAGGGGTGCGCTTGCAACCCTCGATGCCCTCTTCTCGAACGAGACCATCACCGTCGACACCGCGAACCACAACGCCGCCCGGATCTGGAAACTCTACGGGACCCTGTCCCGGAAGGGCGACAACACCCCGGAGCGGCCGCACCGCCGGGCGAAGGTCCTCGCGGTTCCAGAGGATATCAGTGTGGCTCCCCTGGAACGGCTGCAACACCTCGCGGGGCTCCTCCCGCGGGAAGGGTCTCCGCAGCCGAAGAAGACAGATGGCAACAGCCCCGGCATCGACCTCGCCTCGTGGCTCCTCGACCACGGCATCGCAGTCAGGAGCACAAGACCCTACCAGGGCGGCACCCTCTACGTCCTCGACGAGTGCCCGTTCTCCTCGGCGCATAAGGACGGCGCGTTCGCGATCCAGTTCGCGAACGGCGCCATCTTCGCCGGCTGTCATCACCAGAGTTGTGGTGGGGGAGCGCAGCGCTGGCCGGAACTCAGGAAGAGGTATGAGCCTAAGCGGACCCGGATCCCGGAGGAGAAACCACTCCCCCCTCCTATCCTTTTCGAAGATGAGCACCAGGCGCGTGCCATCGAGATCCTCAAGAGCGGTGACCCGCTTACCTTCCTCCTCGATGCCTTCAATCGGGCGCATGTTGGCGACCGGACGGTCGCGGAGTGCCTGGTGATGTCCATCGCTTCGCAATCCGTGGAGAATACCAACGGCCTCCATGTCTCCATCTCCGGCAACTCTGGTAAGGGGAAGAGCCACGCCTGCACCACAATGCTCAACCTCGTCCCCGATGACTACAAACTCACCGGCACTGTGAGCAACAAGGCGCTCTACTACGCCGATGACCTCCGGCCGGGGACGGTGATCCTCTTTGACGACACGGCGCTCTCCGACGACCTGCAGGAGGTTCTGAAGTCGGCCACCTCATCCTTCCACGAACCGATCGAGCACCGGACCGTCACAATCGA
>PGYH01000173.1 GCA_002839575.1 Methanomicrobiales archaeon HGW-Methanomicrobiales-6 | reverse complement strand
GTTTTGTTTGCATTTTTGCTCAATTCAAACATCACTAAGAACACTCTTATTTGTTGCCAACTGGCAAAGTTGGGTTACAGACATTCATTCCGACGTGGAGACAGGGGAGGGGGCGTGCCCCCTCCCCGTCAGCCCCACCCCCAATAGCGATATCCCCTTGAAATCCGTGCCAGATGCAACCAAAGAAAATCGTCAGGTACGCAACCCCCACGGTCCACTGCACCGGGCTTTTTCCGCGGTGTGACTGTTCTTGCATCCCTCCTCTTCATGCCCACTTGCGTTCGCGACATGACGACCACAAGTCTCGGTCGCCAGCGAAGCCTCCGCAGGGATATCCCCACGTCAACGCGGCCTGCCGGCGGAAAAATTCTTTACCGGAGCAGGTTTCCTGAGAAACAGATCGGCCGTTCTCCCCCCAAACCACAAGTGCTAATATCGAACCTACTGCATACCTGATCACGAATGGCTGATCTCCTGAGTTTTTCGCTGCTGAGTTTCTCTTCGATCCTCATCGTAGTGAACCCGCTCGCAGCTACCCTGATCTTCGTCTCCCTCACCGGCACGATGGACCAGGCAGCGAAACTCAAGGTTGCACATGACGCAAGCCAGTTTGCCCTGGTCATTCTGCTGATCTTCACCGTTGCGGGCGGCTGGATCCTGCAACTCTTCGGGATCTCTATCGAAGCCTTCCGCATTGCCGGCGGCCTCCTCCTCTTCGGCATAGGCATGGACATGGTCTACGCAAAGACCTCCCGGACGAAGATGACCGCTACCGAGAAGTACGAAGGGCAAGACGCGGACGAAATCGCCGTCATGCCGCTTGCAATCCCGATGATCGCGGGGCCCGGCGCCATCACCTCCGTAATCGTGCTGATGAACGAGGCAATGGGCATGAGCGTCGCCGCAATTGCCGTCGTGCCGCTCGCTGCCGTTGCGGCCATCGGGATCACGTATGCGATGATGCAACGTTCCGATGTCATTGTCCGACGCATCGGCCAGCGGGAGTATCGCGCTGTCAACCGGCTGATGGGAATGCTCCTTATCGCGATCGCGGTCCAGTTCATCCTGGTCGGTATCAGAACCGCCTTCCCCATACTCACCGGAGGGGCCGCATGACACCCGACCTTACACTTCCCGGAGCCACCCTGATCAGCACCTGCATCATTGCAGGCGGAATCCTCATTGCAGCGCAGATATTCGCTGTAGAAGTCCCGTTCGCCTCGTACGTCATGGTAGCACTCGCGATCTTCATCGTCCTCGGCGCCGGCATGCTCGTTCTCTCCTGCAGGAGCCGGGGCGCAAACCCGTCCTGACGATGACAAAGATAGCGCTTGCCCAGGTTGCCGGCGGTGGGGAGAGGCCGGCCAGAATGCTTGAGGCTGCCGGTCGGATGGCCAGGGAGGCCGCAGCAGCGGGAGCATCGCTCATCTGTTTCCCCGAACAGTTCGTGACCGGATGGTCACCGGAGGTCCTGCAGGGTTCCGGCGAGCCCCTGGGTGGCCCGCTCACGGCCGCATTCGGACGGATTGCACAAAAAAACGGCATCACAGTCGTGGGATCGATCGTCGAAGCGGGAGAGGGGCGCCTTCCTAAGAACACCGTCGTGGTGCTCGATGCAGACGGTGAACCCCTCGCCGCCTATGCGAAGATTCACCTCTTCTCCCCCGACAGGGAGGACCGACACTACACCGCAGGCGATCGGATCGCCACATTTACCGTCGACCATACGACATTCGGGCTTGCCGTCTGCTACGACCTCCGGTTCCCGGAACTCTTCCGCATCTACGCCATAGCAGGGGTGGAGTGCATGCTGGTGCCGGCCGCGTGGCCGTGTTGCCGGCTCCCTCACTGGGAGATCCTGCTCCCCGCACGGGCTCTCGAGAACCGGTACTACGTGGCCGGGGTCAACACTGCCAGGGGACCGGGCGGGCCCTACTGTGGAGGGTCGCTCATCGCTGACCCGGACGGCACCGTTGTTGCCCGGGGCGGGAACGGCATGGAACTCCTCTTCGTGGAAGTCAGCCCGGCAGCAGTCCATGAAGCCCGATCAAGGCTCCCTTCACTTTCAGACCGCAGAAGTGACCTTTATCACCAACTGCTCTCCAAACTGTAGAGATATTCCATGCGGGGTGACCAGCACGTCTCACTCAGTCTTGCCACGGCAGCGCTCCTTATCGCTCCCTGGGTCACCAGCACCGACCCGGTCCTGCTCGCTGTCCTCCTCTTCGGCATCTTCGTCGGATCGCTTGCGCCGGATGCGGATGCCGTCGACGCGGCAATATTCAACGGCCGAATTGCCGGGGCGAAAGGGAAGAGAGGCCAGGTCGTCAACGGCTTTGCCGTGGTACTGCCGATCTTCGGGTATACCATCAGGTATCTCATCTACTACCCGCTCTCCCTCGTATTCCTGCTGCTCCTCCGGAAGAGTTACCGGCACCGGCACCGAGGGCTGCTCCACTCGTTTTCGGGTGTCGGGCTGACCAGCCTGATCCTCTCCGGCTACCTGGCCCTCATCCTCATCTGGCTAGGGTGGCCGCTCACGCTCCTTCCGGCTTTCGGGTGCGCATTCTTTGCAGGCTGCGTCCTCCACCTCATGGAGGACACCTGCACCCCCGCCGGCGTCGCCTGGCTCTATCCCTTCTCCCGGCGTCGGATGGCAGGCCGCGTTCGGGCACTGGGGGCCTTTGAGATGCGTCCGACAGCCTTCACCATCGTGCTCGCGATAGCAGCGGCCGGGATGATCATCGCACCGTTCGTGACCACCGCATCACCGGAGGGACTCGGGTGCCTTGCGCTCGTCACCACTTCCGCGCTCTGGCTGCTCTTCATGCTCGTTTCTCGCGTCCGGCGCGAGCGACCTCGCCGGTAGCGCGATCGGTCCCGGCCCCCGATACCATATCTATACGTATCCGCGCGATCAACGATTTTCCATGTACCGTCTCGTCTGCGTTCATTGTGGTGCAACCTACACACCGGACCAGATCATCTATACGTGCAACCGCTGTGGACATCTGCTGACCGTCGAATACGACCTGGACGGCATCGACGTTTCACGTGACAAATGGAACCGGCGCTCCCTCTCAGTCTGGCGCTATCGCGAACTCCTCCCGGTTCGGGGAGAACCGGTCTCTCTCCAGGAAGGAGGCACCCCGCTCTATCACTTGAAGAACATCGGCAAAGAACTGGGCCTCTCCGAACTCTACGCCAAACACGAGGGGATGAACCCGACCGGATCGTTCAAGGACCGCGGCATGACCGTGGGCGTCAGCATGGCCCGCGAACTCGGGATGACGACCGTCGCCTGCGCGAGCACCGGGAACACTTCAGCAAGCCTCGCTGCCTACGCAGCGAAGGGCAGCATTCCCTGCGTCGTCCTCCTGCCTGCGGGGAAGGTGGCTCTCGGCAAGGTCGCGCAAGCGCTGATGCACGGTGCGCGGGTCATCTCCATCCGCGGCAACTTCGACAAAGCGCTCGAGATGGTACACGAGCTCTGCATCAGCCAGGGCCTTTATCTCTTAAACTCGGTCAACCCCTACCGCCTGGAGGGGCAGAAGACGATCGGGTTCGAGGCGATCGACCAGTTCGGCGGCGAGGTGCCTGACCGGATGGTCCTCCCTGTCGGGAACGCCGGCAACATCTCCGCGGTCTATAAGGGGCTCCGGGAACTCGAGGCCCTCGGGTTCATCGACCGGCTGCCGATGATGACCGGCATCCAGGCGGCCGGTTCGCAGCCGGTGGTGAGGGCGATAGAACAAAATCTCGAGGTACTGGTCCCGGAGTCCGCGCCCGAGACCGTTGCGACCGCGATACGGATCGGCGCCCCGGTGAACGCGGAGAAGGCGCTCGTCGCCATCCGCGAGACCGGCGGGACGGCGGCGGCCGTGACCGACGAGGAGATCCTTGCCATGCAGCGGGACCTCGCGA
>PGYH01000172.1 GCA_002839575.1 Methanomicrobiales archaeon HGW-Methanomicrobiales-6 | reverse complement strand
GCGAGGAGAACTGCCCGATGGAGATCGCGAACTCGCTCTACATGCACGCCCTGCAGGTGGACATGGAGAAGATGTTCGGCCACGTCCCGGGTGTGGACATGGAGCTCCCGGTGCTTGCGCTCGTTGAAGAGCAGGCCGAACGCCAGCGGCTCTTTGAGACCGGCAGCGACCAGATCTTCGACGTGTTCAAATAAGCGACTGGCCGAAGGAACGGATCTCGAGAGAATTGTGCAGCAATTTTCGAGCGACGTTCCGAAAAGCCATCAAACTCCGTAGAACCGGAGTCCGAGCACAACGTTACGCCCGGCCGGAAACGGCCGGGCATGTAACGATCACTGAACAACCATCTTGAGTTCCATAACTACCTCACCTGTGCCCGTGCCGGGGTGCAAAAAGGTGTATCTGGCAATACCCGGTGGCGGGGAGAATTCCCCTGTCATCTCTTCACGCCGTCGGACAGCCGTTAAACCTCTTTTCTGGCGTTTTCCGGAACACTTCAGCGGAGCGGTTTCGCACAACGGGAATAGCGAGGATCGGAAGGCTGAACTGCTGCAATACCCTATGGGATGATCGATATGAGGTTCATATGCCCGCTTATTGTCGTCCGTGACATAGGGGTCTCCAGGGCGTTTTACGAAGAGGTGCTGGGCCAGAACGTAGTCTACGATCTCGGCGAGAACGTGATCTTCGAGGGCGGTTTCGCGATACACCTCCGCTCGCACTTCTCGGATCTCATCGGCGTCGCCGAGAACGATATTGTCCAGGGTTCGAACAACGCCGAACTCTACTTCGAGGAGGAGGACCTGGATGCCTTTCTTGAACGACTCAAAGGAATGGACTCCGTGAAACTCGTGCATGGACTCGTCGAGCAACCCTGGGGGCAGCGGGCCATCCGGCTCTACGACCCCGATATGCACATCATTGAGATCGGCGAACCCATGGAGAGCGTGGTAAGGAGGTTCCTCGGCATGGGGCTCTCGGTTGAAGAGACCGCACGGCGCACCTCGATGCCCGAGGAGTTCGTCCGGCAGTGTTCATGAAAGGTGCGCCGGGGACGGCCACCGGTATCGTCTAGTCCTCTCCCGTGCATGATCTCTACAGAGTATCAAGTCTGCCCCGGAGTGATCCCGGCGGCGCGTGCGGCATACGCAACGTGAGGAACCATGTTCAAGAGAATTGCCTGTATCCGTATCGGCGGCGGAGAGATCGTCCGTGATGCCGCCGAAGAGACGCCGGTGGCGGTCTTCGTCAACGGCCGGCACCTGACGACCGTTGCCCTGAGCCCCGGCGGATTCCGGGACTTCATCACCGGCTACCTCTACACTGAAGAGATCATCAGGAGCCCCGGCGAGATAGAGTCGGTCAGGATCGAGGAGAACCGGATAAGCGTCCTCACAAAGAACATCTTCAAGAGGGGCAGCGTAAAAAAGACGATCCTCTCCGGGTGCGGAGGGGCCGTCTCTTATATCGACACGCAGAAACTGCCCATCATCGACTCCGACCTCGCGGTTACCGTCCCGGAGATCGAGGCCGCGGTCGCCGCCCTCCCCGCGCCCGGTCCGCTCGATGCGGTCGCTCTTGCCGAAGGAGGGCGTATCGTCGCCTGCGCAGAAGACCTCGACCGGCACAACGCCCTCGACCGGGTGATCGGCCGGGGCCTGCAAAACGACCTCGACTTCTCCCGGACGGTTGCCGCCTGCACCGGGACGGTCACCTCCGAGATGGTCCGGAAATGCCTCGCGGCAAACATCCCGGTACTGGCCTCCGCCGGGTCCCCGACGGCCCTCGCCGTTGAGATCGCAGACGAGACCGGCCTTGCCATCGTCGGGTCCGCGGGGACGCCGGAGATGGCGGTGTATGCGCACGAAAAACGGATAACAGGGATGGGGGCGTAGGGCTGGGTGAGTGAGCACTCCCTGGGGACAAAAATGAATTGCAGAGGGTTATCGGGGGGGTGACCCTGCTGCAACCTTGCTTTTGATCGCGGCAGGAGAGGAGGTTCCATTGGGCCCCATCTTACGCGCCCGATAGTTCCCTTGGGCCACATCCGGCACGGAGTTCCATTGGATATCGCCATGCACTGCCCCCGCCCCGGGGGAAGGAGTGCGACGGACAGGACGTCCGGAAGGTCTTCGAGTGCGGGTTGCAGGTGTCCGAATACATGGTAGAGACAGGGGAGGGGGCATGCCCCCTCCCCGTCAGCCCCTCCCCAATGGCGATATCCTCACGGTCCACTGCATGGGGAGAACTCTGGAAGAATCGTGCACGGCTTCCTGCCGGTTATCGCCACGCACTGCCCGCCCCCCTCGGGGGGCGGGAGGAGCGCGAAGCGCGGGCGGTGGGGGGACTAAAAAGGTAAATTGGCAATCCCGGGAGGCAGACCTCACCGTCCCCGGCAGATCTCGTCGACGGCCGCAATCAGGAGGTCGATCTCCTGCTCGGTCGTAAAGGCCGCCATGCTCGCCCGCACCGTCCCCTCCGGGAGGTTCAGGTGCTCCATGAGCGGCTGGCAGCAGTGATGCCCCGAGCGCACCATGATATCCGCATCCTCATCAAGCATCTGCGCGGCCTCCTGCGGGTGGACGCCGTCGATGGTGAACGAGACGACGCCGATCCGGGCATCCGGGTTTTTCCCGGCGTAGACCGTGACCCCGTCAATCCCTGAGAGCCCCTCGATCAGCCGGGCGGTCAGGCGCTCTTCGTGCCGGTGGACCCGGTCCATCCCGATCGCCGAGAGGTAGTCCACGGCGACCCCGAGCCCGATACCGCCGCCGACGTTCGGCGTCCCGGCCTCGTAGCGCTGGTAGCCCTCCGCCGGCTCATACCCCTCCGCCGTCACGCTCGCGACCATGCCCCCGCCGACGTTCGACGGCTCGAAGAGGAGATCCCGCATCCAGAGGACGCCGGTCCCGGTCGGCCCGAACATCTTGTGCCCCGCAAAGCAGAGGAAGTCGCAGCCGAGATCCACGACGTCGACCGGCATATGCGGCAGCGACTGGGCTCCGTCCACCAGAAGGAGCGCCCCGTGCTCCCGGCAGAGTGCCGCGATCTCCTTAACCGGCGTCGTCACGCCGAGGACGTTCGAGGCGTGGGTGACGGCGACGAGCCGAACGCCGCCCCCGGCCAGGGTCTCCTCGAGCGCGGCAAGGTCGAGCGAATAATCGGCGTCGATCCCGATCATGTCGAGCGCGACCCCCTGCTTTGCGAGCACCCGCCAGGGGAGGAGGTTTGAGTGGTGTTCGAGGAGGGTGGTCACCACGCGGTCCCCCGGCTTCCAGGAGAGGCCCTGCGCGACCATGTTGATCGCGTCCGTGGCGTTCTTCGTAAAGACCGTCACCCCGGCCTCGCCGTTGACGAACCGGGCCACCTTCTCGTGGGCGTGCCAGTAGCGCTGCGTCGCGATCCGGGTCAGGCGGTGGACGCCCCGCCCGACGTTGGCCCGGTAACGGTGCTCGAACTCGACGAGCGCCTCAACCACCGGTTCCGGCGAGAAACTCGTCGCTGCGTTGTCCAGATAGATTATGTCGCCGAGAATCGGGAAATCCTTCCTGATCTCGTCCGGGGTGAACTCAATCTCCGCCGGCGGTGCCGGCTCACGGGAATCCATACTCTTCATAGTTGCCACCTTTACCGCCTCTCTGACCGGGGCTTCCCGCAGGCTAAAGTCATCGTTCACGGCGATGCCCCGATCCCTGCAGACTTCCCGCATCTTCGGGGGCAGCGCCCGCCACCGCCAGAGCCCCCACCGGTGGTACGCGTCCGGCAACCCATTCTTCTCCGCCCACCGGATAAGGAATTCGTCCCAGCGATCCGTCAGTTCGGGGTGCATCTCCCGGAGCCCCTCGTACTCGCTCTCGAGCACCGCCGGGCAGAGATAACAGCCTATCCGCTCGAGCCCCTTCTCGTAGAGCGGGTTCATGGGGGCCTTCTGCCACCAGAGGTAGAGGAAGACCTCGAGCGCCCGCCAGTTCCGGATCG
>PGYH01000171.1 GCA_002839575.1 Methanomicrobiales archaeon HGW-Methanomicrobiales-6 | reverse complement strand
GCACCGCGCAAACCCCCACCTGGACCGCCACGTTGTCGTCGAGCGGGAAGCAGGCCTCGATAGCGCCGGCAACGGCCGCCACAACCACGGCCGCCCACCAGGGGACCAGGAAGGAGAGCGCGAGCGCGGCCGCGGCAATCCCGGCAAGTGTCCCCTCAAGCGATTTATTCCCGACGAGGGTATGCCGCCCGAACTGCAGCCCGACAAGGGTCGAGATGCTGTCGAGCACCCCGACCGTGACGAGGCCGACCGCGGTATACTCGCGGCCGAAGACCGCGAGGCAGAAGAGCGCCCCGGCGGCGTAGGCGATGCCCCCCTTGAGCGGCACCTTCCCGGTGCGCTCCGACTCGTCCATCACCCGCGAGAGGACCGGGACGTCGTAGCCGCGGGTGAAGGCGTCGCAGAGGAGGAACTGGAGGACGAGTAAGGCGCTCACGAACACGAACGCCCACCGGTCGTCCAGGCGGAGAATTATCGCGGCGCCGAGGACCCCCATGAGCAGATGAACCGTCTGGCGGAACGTCTCGCCCATCACACCCCGATAGCAGCCGCGGGAGATAAAGCATCGTGATGGTGCCCGGCCATTGCCGGGGAGCAGTCACCTTAAAGTAGTCTCCTTCCATCCAACACCCCTGAGGGAGAAGAAGATGGCAGAGATACGAAAGTATGTCAACCCCCCCGCCGCCGAAGTGATATGCGAGTTCCGGTTTCCCGAGGATATCCCCTGGGATATGACCTATCCGGGCATGCTTTATGCTCACCTGAAGGATGCCTACCCGAAGAGAGACCAGCGCTACGTGCGCGAGGTGGTGATGCTCCTCGGGCCGGAGGGGCTCCGCGAGGAGCTCCTGGTCGGCGAACGGTCGATCTTCCTCGCCGAGGACGAGGGCTGCGCCGTCCAGGTCGGACCGCGCCTCCTCTCGGTGAGTTGCCAGAAGCCGTACGTCCACTGGGAAGCCTTCTCGGAGCGGATCCACGGTGCGTTCGAACGGTTCCGCGAGGTCATCAGCGCCGATGCCATCGGCACCATGAACCTGCGCTACGTCAACCTCATCGAGATCCCCGAAGCGGAAGTGACGCTCTCGGACTACTTCGCCTTCTACCCAGTCATCCCGCCGGAACTCCCGCGGGTCCCGGCGGGGTTCATCACCGGGTGCGAGTTCTCGTTCCACGACAACCGCGACAACTGCCGGGTGGAACTCACCGATGCCGTGCCCGAGTCGACGGGACACAACGCGTTCCTCTTAAACATCGACTACTTCCTGTCGGAAGAGAAGAGCATCCCGATCGATGGGGTGGCCGACTGGCTGGAGATCGCCCACACCCACGTGCGGGATATCTTCGAGGCCTGCATCAGGGACACTCTCCGCGACCTCTTCACCATCAGGGAGGAAGTGCCAGTGGCGGCACGGTGAGGATGATAGCGCCCTCGACCTCCGGCAGGCTTGAGCGCTGGACGCTGCCCGACCTCGATGCGGCGGTCGGGCGGTGCCGGGCGCAGAACGCCCGGGGCATCCGGTGCATCCTCGACGCGCTCGGCGAGTACGCCCGAAGCGAGCGGCAGGTCCGGGAGAACCTGGAGCGCTCTTCTGCCGCCATAGCCGCGATCGGGGAGCAGGGCCTGGACGCATCGCTCAGCGTAAAGATAACCGCGCTCGGTGCTCTCATCTACCGGGATTCCGCCCGGGAATCCCTGATCAGGCTCTGCAGCGGGGCGCATGCACGCGGTGTCGGGTTCGAGGTGGATATGGAGGGGCGGGGACTCGTGGAAACGACGGTCGATGCCGCCGTCGCCTGCGCAAGGCAGGGGTTGCCGGTGACGCTCGCCCTCCAGACCTCCCTCGACCGCACCGCGGGCGACCTCGACCGCGTCGTCCGCCACGGGGTCAGGCCCCGCCTGGTGAAGGGAGCCTATGGAGCGGATACGCACGACCCCGGCGAGGTCCGGGAGCGCTTTCGCACGCTTGCAGCAGGACTCCTCGACCGGGGCGTGCCCTTCTCGGCCGGCACCCACGACCCGGACCTCGTCGCATGGCTGGTGGAGCGTGCGGGCGAGAAGGTCGAATTCGGGTTCCTGATGGGGCTTGCGGACGAGATGAAACTCCGGCTCGCGAAAGAGGGGCGCGCCGTCGCGGAGTACGTGCCCTTCGGTGGGCAGGCGGCGGCGTATGTCGCCCGGCGAGAGGCGTATCTCGCGGGGCTGGCAGCGGAGGGGAGGGCGCCGGTGCCGTAGCGCTCTCGCATCCGGAGAGGTTAGCCATGATCCAGACACGGGGAAGCGGCATACTCCTGCACATCACGTCCCTGCCGTCGGCGTACGGCATCGGCGACTTCGGCCCGGCGGCTTACCGGTTCGTCGAGGCGCTTGAGCGAGCCCGGCAGCACTACTGGCAGATTCTGCCGCTCAACCCGACAGAGACCGCGTACGCCCACTCACCCTATAGCAGCCCGTCGGCGTTTGCCATGAACACCCTCCTCATCAGCCCGGAGATGCTCGTCCGGGAGGGGTTCCTGAGGAAGATCGACCTGGAGCCGGCGCCCGACTTCCCGGAGGAGCGGGCGGCGTACGAAGCGGCCGCCTGGTACCGGGAACGGTTGTTTGCGGTTGCGTATGAGCGGTTTCGCCACTCCGGGCCGGATCGCAGGTTTGAAGCGTTCTGCGACGGGAACAGGTGGTGGCTCGACGACCACGCGCTCTTCGTCGCGCTCAAAGGCCATTTCCGCGGGCAGGCGTGGAACCGGTGGCCGGAGGAGATCCGGGTCCGGGAGCCGGAGGCTCTCAAAGAGCTGCGCGAACGGCTTGACGGCCGGATCCACAAGGAGACGTTCCTCCAGTACATCGCCGCCAGGCAGTGGTCGGCCCTCCGGCGCTACTGCACCGGACGGGGCATCCAGGTCATCGGCGACATCCCGATCTACGTCGCGTATGACAGCGTCGACGTCTGGGCGAACCCCGGGATCTTCAAACTGGACGAAGACCTCCGCCCGACCGTTGTCGCCGGGGTGCCGCCCGATATGTTCAGCAAGACCGGGCAGCTCTGGGGGAATCCGGTCTACGACTGGCCGGCACTCCGAACGCGCGGCTACGACTGGTGGATAAGCCGGATCGCCCGGTCCGGCGAACTCTACGACCTCTTCCGGATCGACCACTTCCGGGCGTTCGCCGACTACTACGAGGTCCCCGCGGGCGGCGCGACGGCCGAAAACGGCACCTGGGTCGACGGGCCGGGAGCCGACTTCTTTGAGACGCTCGCCCGGCGATATCCCTGCTTTGCCATCATCGCCGAGGACCTGGGGGCGAACACCCCGGCCGTCCAGTCCCTCCTCGACCGGTTCGCCTTCCCGGGGATGAAGATCCTCCTCTTCGCGTTCGGCGAGGGGATCGAGAAGACCCCCCATATCCCCCACAACTACGTCCATAACCTCATCTGCTACACAGGGACGCACGACAACAACACGGCGAGAGGGTGGTTCGAGGAGGAGGCCTCGGACGAGGACAAACGGCGGTTCTTCGCCTACGCCGGGCGGGAAGCGGCGGCGGACGAGGTCCACCGGGAACTCGTCCGCCTGGCGATGACCTCGGTCGCCCGGGCGTGCATCGTCCCGATGCAGGACCTTCTCGGGCTCGGCGCCGCAGCACGGATGAACTACCCCTCGACCACCCGGGGGAACTGGGTATGGCGGATGACGCCGGAGGAGTTCGCCGGTGCGCCGTTTGAGTGGCTCCGCGAACTCACGGAACTCTCCGGGCGTGGGTGAGGCGGCGGTGTGATCCACGACTGTGCCAAGTGTGCTTCGGAATCTTTCGCCGAATTCTGCTGGGTAATGACTCGCATCCATAAAAGAGCAGATGGAGAATGGATGATGGCTGACAAAGGAACCTCTCGGAGGGTATCACATTTCGTACCATACCCTACAATTCCCTTCAGTTGTATCTGGCACGGTTTTCAAGGGGATATCGCGTTTGGGGGAGGGGTTGCAGGGGAGGGGGGAGACCCCCCTC
>PGYH01000170.1 GCA_002839575.1 Methanomicrobiales archaeon HGW-Methanomicrobiales-6 | reverse complement strand
ATAGCCGGTGCGGGCCGATGCCGCCACATTCCCGCCTGCATCCAGGAGGGTGACCTCGACGTCCGTCAGGCCGTCGGTTCCGTCCCTGATACCGTCCCCGTTGCCGTCGCTCCAGGTCGTCCCGAGCACCCACCCGTAGGCCGTAGCCGGGGTCAGGGGGAAGGGACTTCCGGTAAAGCCGGCGTTCAGGGTCCGCTGCCCGTCCACCACTTCGGCGTATGCCACATCCCCCCCGAGAGGAGCAGCATGGTTGTCAGGCCCCGAGATGGTGCAGGAGAAACCATCCGGCAGGACGAACTCGGTGCCGGCGTACCTGCCGGAGGCGACGTCACCGAACCCGTACGACCCGTCCGGACCGGTGATGGTGTAGTCCATCATGGTTCGCTCCCCGATCAGCCGGACGCTGATGCCGGGGATGCCCGGCTCACCGGGGTCGAGAATGCCGTTAGCATTCAGGTCGTACCAGACCATCCCCGAGAGCGATCCGATGGTCCCGGTATTGTTCTGGCCGTCGTTGTTATCGTCGTTATTGTCGTCATCGTCGTCGTTGTCATCATCGTTGTCGTCGTCGTTGTCGTCGTTCCCAGGTGTCAGGGTTGGGGCCATGGTTGGGGCCATGGTCGGGACCGGTGTGGCCGTCACCGTCGGCGCGCCGGTGGGCGCCGTGGTCCAGGTGGGTCCGGGCATCACGGGCCCCGTCGGGGCTCCGGTCGGTGACCTGGCCGGCACCGGCGTCGTCATCGTTGGGGCCGGTGCCGGCGGCTCCCGGGAAATAATCGGTGCTTTCGGGGGTTTGGCAGGTGGTGCCGTGGGC
This sequence comes from Methanomicrobiales archaeon HGW-Methanomicrobiales-6, assembly GCA_002839575.1. GTDB lineage: Archaea > Halobacteriota > Methanomicrobia > Methanomicrobiales > Methanoculleaceae > Methanoculleus > Methanoculleus nereidis. Next base: position 5,084 of record PGYH01000170.1, on the reverse strand, counting down.
GCGGGCGTCGGGGTTGCAGTCGGTGACAGGGTCGGCGTGGGCGTCGGCGTGGGCTCCGGTCCCAGTCTCACCGCCCAGCCGTCCGTATTCACCGGCCCTCCCCTCTCCGTGGCGTTGAAGGTCCCCGCGAAGACGTGCTCTCCCGGTGCGATCTCAAGAAGCGATGCGGCCCGATCGCCGGGGTTGTGGCCCCCGAAGATCCTGCTCCAGGCCACCGCTCCTTCGGCGTCGGTCCGAACGAGCCAGGCATCGGTATCATCCGTTTCAGAGTAAGCGGTCTCCCCGGCGAAGAGGTAACCGCCGTCCGCAGTCTCGATGACGGCCGCCGCCGACTCGTTCACGCCGAAATCGCCGTAAATCCAGTTCCAGATGATATCCCCATCAGCCGTGAGCTTGATAAGGAGGGCGTCGGTATCGGCAGTCGTGTTATCGGGCCGCTCCGTAAACATGCCGGCGACGAGCAGGTTGCCGTCGGAGGTGTTGATCACCGCCCGACCAGCATCGTCGTCGGGGCTGCCGAACGTCCTGTTCCAGACCTCATCCCCCGACTCGTTCAGCCGGACCACCCAGACGTCGGCCATGCCCGCTCCCGAGGACCCGGTGGTGCCGGCAACGACAAAGCCGCCGCCGGGAACCCGGGTGACGGCGTTCGCCCGGTTATTCCCCGCTCCGCCGAACGTCCGGTTCCAGACCTCCGTACCCGTCTCGTTCAGTCGGACCACCCAGGCGGCGGACTCATTCACTTCCCGGGGTGCGGTGGTGCCGGCGAAGACGTAACCGCCGTCATCGGTCCCGATCACTGCGTTTGCCGAGGCATTGACGTCCGGGCCGCCGTAGGTCCGGTTCCAGACCTCGCCGCCTGAGGAGTCTATCTTCACGATCCAGGCATCGGTATCCGCCTGCGTCCCGTTCGTCACGAGGGTGAGGTTCCCGGCGAAGAGCAGGCCGCCGTCGTCAGTCCGGATGATGGAGCGCGCGGTATCGCTCTCCTCCCCGCCATAGGTCCTGTTCCATTCCTCGGTGCCTTCCGGCGTCAGCCTGCTCACCCGGGCGTCCGTCTTCCCCCCTCCGGACGGTGCCGTCTCCCCGGCGAGGAAGAACCCGGGTCCTCCCGGGTCCCTGACGATTGCGTATGCCGCTTCCCCGGCATCCGCCCCCCCATAGGTCCTGTTCCAGATAACAGTCGAATCTCCTGCCTGCGCTCCCGCGACTGCGATGAGCGCGAGTGCCGAAAGGAGTATGATGCTGAAATAGGTGCTGCGTTGCATGATTTACCTCTCCTCATCTTCACCCCGGGAACGCGCTGCGGCCCGTGCCGGGACCACCGGTACCCTCCCTATCTTTCGGGGTTTACGGCGAACCGAAACACGGGTTTATCGTTGAAGACCGGATCCTCTGCAGAGATCGCCGGTCCCGTAGCACCGCGGGGCCCGCACTTCAATAGCACCATTATTATAATAATTTTATTTCGAAAATCGAACATGGCAGTTATTCGAGGGCACCCGATACTGTGGAACCGGGCGTGGCGTGATCCACCACATCCCACAACCATCAATACGCTTATGAACCAACCCTAGATAGGAGACCCGTATGAAACTCTTGCTTGCGGTTGCACCGGAACGGTTCAGGGATGAGGAACTGGAGGTCCCGAGAAGGACTTTCGAAGAGGCGGGGATCGACGTCGATATCGCCTCCACGGTCGCCGGCACGTGCACGGGGATGCTCGGGGGCAGCGTGGAGGCGGCGATGACGTTTGACGACGTGGACCCCGACGAGTATGCCGGTATCGTGGTAGTGGGCGGAAGCGGTTCAGAGGAGCACCTCTGGGGAAGCGAGAAACTCATCGAGATCGTCAGGGCGTTCTTCGAGCAGGGCAAGGTCGTCGCCGCCATATGCCTCGCGCCGGTCGTGCTGGCGCGGGCGGGCATCCTTGCCGGGCGGCAGGCGACGGTATACCGGACCCCGACGTCGGTGAAGGAGATGGAGAAAGGGGGAGCGAACCTCCTCGAGATCCCCGTCGTCGCCGACATGCAGGTCGTGACCGCGAACGGACCCGGGGCGGCCGCACAGTTCGCCGACACTATCATCACGAAACTCGAATGCTAAACGATACCGGAGGCGGTGAGGTGAGCCGGGCGGACTGCACCCTGGTGATCCCCGCATACAACGAAGAACGGCGGATCCGGTCACTCCTTGAGGACATCGCGGGCTTTGCAGGCGATCTCATCTTCGTCTGCGACGGGACCGACGCCACTCCCGCGATCATCGGTGCGTTTGCGGACGAGCACCCGGTGCTCTCCATCCGGTGCCTGACGTTTCCGGCCCGGCTCGGCAAAGGGGGCGGAGTCGTTGCGGGCATGCAGGCAGCGACGACGCCCTTTGTCGGCTACATGGACGCGGACGGCTCGACGTCCCTCTCCGAGATGAAGCGCCTTTTTGACTGCCTGAAGGCCGCGGACGGCGCCATCGGTTCGCGCTGGGTCCCCGGCTCGGTCCTCACCGTGCGGCAGGGGTTCCGGCGCCGGGTCGAGAGCCGTCTCTTCAACCTCATGGTCAGGGCACTCTTCGGGCTCGACTACCGGGACACCCAGTGCGGTGCGAAGGTCTTCCGGAAGGAGGCAGTAGATGCCGTTCTCTCCTCCACCCGGTCAACCGGGTTTGAATTCGACGTGGAACTCCTCTGGCGGCTCGCGCAGAGCGGCTACCGGGTGGTCGAAGTCCCGATCACCTGGGAGAACCGGGACGAGTCGAAGGTGATGGCGTCGGACGCAAAGGCGATGCTTCGCGGGATGATCCGGCTCCGGTTCGGGTGAGGCTCGCCCCAGGCGCAGGTTTTACCCCCACGGCATCATGCGAAACCGTAACACGACTCTTCGTTAGCCTCACGCGAAGGAAGCGAAGCGGGCGGTATAATTCACCCCCGTCAGAACAAACCACCGGGTTTTAAGGTTTTCCAGGCGAACGGATTTTGCAGGAGCAGTGAAATCCGGTGCTTGAGAAGACAGTCTTTGTCGAGGAGATCAGCGGAAGCATGCAGGTCGACGCGCCCTTCGTGGTGGAGGCTGCGGACCTGAAGGAGAAGCGGGACGGCGGCAGGTACATCCAGCTCACCATCTCCGATAAGACCGGCCACGGGGCCTGCAAGGTCTGGGGGACGTCCGACCAGAGCGCGGAAGATCTGGGGTTATGCGAAGGTCTACAACGGCACCTGCGAGGTCAACGTAAACGACGGGATCTCCTGCCTCGCCGACCCGATGCCGCAGGAGGGGTTCGATCCGTCCCTGTTCGTCTATGCGCCCGTAGACCTTGACGAAGTTCGGCGGCGATTAGGCGGTATGATTGCGAAGATCGATGACCCCGGCATAGCGTCTCTCGTCCTGGAGGTTATCGACAGCACTCCTGGATTCTTCGAAGCGCCCGCAGCGAAATTCCATCACCACGCCTACATCGGCGGCCTTGCGGAGCACACCCTCGAGGCCACGGAAATTGCGCTCTCTCTTTCGGGCACCGTCAACCGGACCCGGATGGACACCGACGTCCTCCTCGCCGGAGCCCTCCTCCACGACGTCGGGAAAGCAGCCTGTTTCCGCCACCAGGGGTTCTCGTTCGTCGCGCTCCCGGAGTACACCCTCGTCGGGCACACGGCGATCGGGGCCGCGGCCGTCCTCCGGCACTCCGCCGGCGTCGACCCCTCGCGGTTCGCGCATATCCTCCATATCGTGATGTCGCACCACGGCCCTTACGGCGAGGTCAAGCCCCGGACGCCCGAGGCCTGGGCGGTCCACTTCGCAGACAACGCAAGCGCATTCCTCCGGGCGGCCCTGGACGACACCGCAGACCTGGCACCAGAAGAGGAGAGAAAGGGGGCACGTTGCCGGCAGACGGTCTACCGGTTCTGACGGCATCTCACAATCAAACAGGCAGGAAGCCCACCCCTTTAGGGGTGGGTAGTTGACTATGGAGAGAAGGGAACGACGATGATTGGAGGATGCGAGGCATGAATATAACCGTCATCACCGCATTCGGGGTGAGCGATATCGACACCCCGGAGATCTCGCCGGCAGTCCTTGAGATTGCAGTAGAGCCCGGGCAAGGCCGCGATGTGGAAGACAAACTCATATTCCACGCGGTTGCAGGGAACTTCCAGTACGCTGCAGGACCGGACCTTGATAGATTCCGGATTTTGCTAGATCAGTATACCGATCTTTACCATCTCAGAGAGGCACTGCTGGAGATCGCAGAGCTGGACCCTCGTCGCAGCGTCGACACATCCACCATATGGGATCTTATCGAAGCACTGCAGCAGCAGCGCGAGGAGACGATCGCGAGAAAGGATACCGATACCATCGAGGACGAGATCGCGACAGGGATTTACGGGGATGAGTTTTTTTGAGCAGGCTCAGGACCCTTCACCAACACCTGACATAAACCGCGGGCTGCTATATCAAAAATGCCGCCAGGCGTCACCCGGATCCGCAAATACCCTATTCTCCTTCGAGTATATCGTTCTTCCGGTCCCATCCAGGGGGCCGGACACCCGGCAAAAAAAGAGGTTACTCACCCTTCAGATACGCCTCGGGGTCGCGCTCGAAGAGTTTCTTGCAGCCCGGGGCGCAGAAGTAGTAGGTCTTGCCCTGGTACTCGGCGGTGTACTTCGCACTCGCCTCATCCACGTCCATCTTGCATACCGGATCAAGTGCCATACGCATCAGCCTCCGACAGGGTCCCCCTCTTCGCCGGAGGTATATAAGTCTTGAGCAGCAGGGAGAGCGAGACGACCGTCACCGACGAGAGCGCCATCGCGAGCGCCGCAAGCTCCGGCCGGAAGGTGATGCCGAAGAAGGGGTAGAGCACGCCCGCGGCGAGGGGGATGAGGGCGGAGTTGTAGGCGAACGCCCAGAAGAGGTTCTGCTTGATCCGGCTCATCACCTTCCGCGAGAGTTCGACGGCCGCGACGGCGTCGGTCAGGTCGTCGCGGATGAGGACGATATCCCCGCTCTCGATCGCGACGTCGGTCCCGCTCCCGATGGCGATCCCGACGTCCGCCTGCGCGAGCGCCGGGGCGTCGTTGATCCCGTCGCCCA